>PLZQ01000404.1 GCA_003152225.1 Limisphaerales bacterium
TCCATTGCATCGAACGACCGTTTCCAGTCAATTGGCTCACATTGACGAAAAGCGGAGCATAGCAGGAGAGCAGAACAATGTCCGAATTACGTTCCATGCAGGTCATCCATGCCCCGTCGCCGAGCGCTCCGGCCATGTTCGGCGTAGGCGAACCAACGCGCGTGGCCCATTCGCCGCAGAAAATCCTGGACTGATTCGTCCGCGAATACGTGTCGTATTTCAGGGACTGCGCCATCATTTCTTCCAGTCCACGGTAGTAGTGCTCGTCCACCAAATCCGGGGTGCGGCTTTTGACCCACAGGCTTTGGGGTTGTTCATAACCGGCCGAGGAAATCACCTTCAGGTGCGGATACTTTTTCTTGATGGCGTCGTAGAATTGGGCGAACCGTCCATCGTAGGTGCCATTGCGGTCGGGGCCGCTGCGGTCAAACCAATCCTCGTTTCCGACCTCCACATATTGCATCTTGAAGGGCTTGGGATGTCCGTCCTTCGCCCGCTGCGCGCCCCACTTTGTGGTGTTGGCGTCGCCGATAAGATACTCGATTTCTTCGAGAGCTTCCTGAACGTAGGGTTCGAGTTGCGGACCCGCTCCGATGACGCCACCGCGGCCGAGGCAGTAGCCGGCAAAAACGCCGAGCAGGGGTTCCATGTCTAGATCTTCGCACCACTCAGCGAATTCGAGCAGCCCTAAGCCGTCTGTGGACCAGTAACCCCAGGGGCTGGGATGGCCAGGACGCTGTTCGACCGGCCCAACCGTTTCCTTCCAGTTGAAACGCTGGTTGAAGGCGTTGCCCTCAAGATAATTGCCGCCGGGCAGCCGGAGGAATCGGGGCTTCATGGCAGCCAGCCACTCCATGATATCGGGGCGGTTGCCGTTCTCGCGATTCTTGTAAGTGGGCGGGAAGAGCGAGACATTTTGCAGCCACAGCGTTCCCGGGGTCTTGGTCGTGAGTTTGAAGACGTTATCCTTGGAGGCGGGAACGTTCTCAGTCTTCAGCTTTGTCTCGAATTTCTTCCATTCGGCAGTCAGACCGGAGATTTCGGCGCTGGCGAAGGTGGCCTTGCCATCGGCGCTTTCA
Source organism: Limisphaerales bacterium (assembly GCA_003152225.1). Classification (GTDB taxonomy): domain Bacteria; phylum Verrucomicrobiota; class Verrucomicrobiia; order Limisphaerales; family UBA8199; genus PALSA-1440. Next base: position 1,080 of record PLZQ01000404.1, read on the forward strand.
ATGCTAACGGTCACCGGGCCGGTGAAACCGGCGGCGGCCTTAGCAAAGAACGACAAGCGATACGTGGTCTGTGGCTTGACGGGAATGCCCCAATATCCGCCGTTGGCGAGGCCAGCCGGAGAAGCTGCGGAGGCTGACGAAGCGTCGAGCTTGAGGCTGACGTTCAGGAATTCGTTCAGAGGGTTGTCCGTGTCGAGAACCATCGAGGCACCGCCGACGCCAGTCCAGAATCTGGGCTGGGTGTCGGGTTTGAAGGTGACAGGAAGGTATTTCCCGGCCTCGTAAGTATCGGGCGTAACGCGCGGGACAACAGCATCCGCCTTGAAGGAGCGGTTGCGAATAAGTTCTCCGTAGATGCCGCCCTCGTAGGCGAAGTTGATTTCCTCGGTCATCAACCCGTAGAGCATGGGGCTGACCTTGCCGGTGACTTTGCCCGCGTCAATTTGCAGCACGGTGGGTCCNNGCGGGCGTTACCGCGCTGGTCTCGGCTCCGGATTGCGGGATGATTTCAATCGCGCAGATTTGGGGATTCTCAACCTTGGGAGTGAAGGTCACCTTGATCTTGCCGTCGGTGACTTCGACGGGGACCGTCTCCACGTAAGCGCGCATCGGCCCGCCGGCCTTGACCCACACGTCGAAGTCCTTGAACTCGCGCCCCTGGACGCTGAAGGAGAATACGCGCTGGCCCGGTCCCGTGATGCCCTCGAACGTTTCCGCGAAATGCAGTTTCACCACGTACTTCCCGGTGGGCACCGGCCACGAAAAGGAGTCCATACTATAGCGTTCTGCCCGGTAGAGGTCGGGGCTCTTGGTGTTGGCAATCTGGATGTCGGGTCTTTCTATGGTTTGGCCGCCCTCGAAGCCCCGGTCGGCCAGCCAGACGTTGCTTTCCGCGTCTTTGACCGACTCGGCTTTTCCCGCTTTGATCCGGATGGTCTTACCCGCCGGCACCGTTGCCGCCGTCGCGGCTGCGGCGGGCGCAGGCGTCACCGCAGGTGTTGCAGCCGCGATCTGTGCGGCAGCCATCTGGACGGGACGGTCCTGGAAAAGCAGCGGCGCGAATTGATACAAGCTGCGTCGCCAGGACTGCCACTCGTGAGCCGTGTCGGCAGACACATAGAAGTAACTGTTTATGCCTGCCGCTTTGAGCGCTTCAGTATTTGCCTTGGGGTCGCCGCCGAAGCCTTCGCGGCCGCCTCCGCGATTGCCACCAAGTTCACGGCTGCCGTAGCTGACGAACAGCACCTTGATCTTCTGCTTGAAAGCGGCCATGTCGGTGGTATTCGACACGGCGATGCTGCCGCCGCTGAAAATGCCGATGTGCCAGAACGTGTCGAGATTGGCCAGAGTGATCTGCCGGGTCTGCATGCCGCCCATGGAAAGGCCGGCCATGGCCCGATTGGGCTGGTCAGCGATCGNNCCATCACGATGATGAAGGGCTTGGTTTTGCCTTCGGCAATCAGGTTGTCCATGATCAAGTTGGCATGGCCTTGGTTGCCCCAGCCGGTTTCATCTTCGCCCATGCCGTGTTGCAGGTACAGTACTGGGAACCGCGTGTTGGACTCCTTGTCATAATCAGGCGGAGTGTAAACGAAGCAGCGCCGGGTCGAGTCGCTGGACTTGGAGAAATAGTGGACCTCCCGCAAATGGCCGTGAGGCACGTTCTTGACAGCGTAGAAGTCCTGGTCTTTGGCGGGGATTTCGACACCGCTGCCCCAACGGTTGCCGCCGTAGAAATACAAGCTGCCGGGGTCCGGGACCCCGGCGCCATCGATGACGAGTTGGTAATAGTGGAAACCTTCGTCCTGAGGCCGCGTGACGCCGACCCAGGCGCCGTCGTCACCCTTGGTCAACGGGTAGGTTGCGCCGCCCAGGAATTGGAGCGCGACGCTCTGGGCCTGGGCCGCGACGACGCGGGCCCGAACGCGGCCTTCGGAGTTGACCTGCGGATACTGTTTGCCCGGCTGGTTGGATGTCGCGGGTTTCCAGTCGTCCGCCGGCTCGTTGGTTTGGGCCACGCAAAGCTGGCCCAAAACCATGCCAGCAAGCGCGAGCAGTGGGAGTGTTGTTTTCATAGGGAGTTTTGGGGTTGATGGGGGTTAGGGTGGCTATGGTGGTGTGTTAGTTTTGAGGGTGGATGTCGATCGTGATGATGTCCCACCGGTGCGGTTTGAGATGCCGCGCCAGGCAATCGGCATTGGCGAGCACGTTCGATTCCCAGACGCCCGCCCCGTAGCAGTCCCAGGAGTTCCAGCCCATCGGCGGTGTCTTCGCCCAGGACCAGCAGGTTGGCTCGGCAGCAATTGCGGTCAGCCATGCAGACAGCAATCCCGCCAGAGTGAATTTGACCTTGAGTGCAAAGATCGGTTTCACGTTTTGCCGCATGACCCAGGCGCTCAGAGGACGAAAGGTCTCCCCCCTCGCTGCGCAGGAATGGCGATTCCGATGGCTCTCGTGCAACGGTTGGTTCATGAGCCGACGCGTCAAGTCTGCCGACATTTGTCGATCATTACCAGTACTTCCGGCAAACCATAGATTTTGGACATCCAATCACTCTCTTTCCACCCTTGCCTCCGGCTCCGTGGTCTGTGGTCTATGGTCCATGGTCAATAGTTTGTGATCTCCCCCATTTCTGCTTTCTGCTTTCGACTTTCCGCTTTGCCGCTTGAGTGCTCCATGCTCTGCCGGCAGTTGCGCGGTCGCCCTTGGCTCCGCTAAGCTCTGAGTCTGTGAAGAGACCACTTGTTGCCGAGAACCGATTCGCCGCCTTCGCTCTACTCATCAGCACCATCTGCCTCAGCCTGGGAAAGGCTCTTGCCGCCGACCCCCTCCCGTCGCCCAGCCCGCAGCAATTGGCCTGGCAGCGGCATGAGTTCATCGCCTTTGCCCACTTTGGCATGAACACCTTCACCGACCGCGAGTGGGGTGAGGGCAACGAAGACCCCAAGTTGTTTAACCCGACCGACTTTGACGCGCGCCAATGGGCGGCGGTGCTGAAGGATTCAGGGGTGAAGCTGCTGATTCTGACTGCCAAGCACCACGATGGTTTCTGCCTTTGGCCTTCGCAATTCACAGAACACTGTGTGAAGAACTCTCCCTGGCGGGGCGGCAAGGGCGACGTCGTTCGCGAGGTGGTGGATGCATTGCGTGAGAAGCAGATTCGCGTCGGTCTCTATCTTTCTCCCTGGGACCGCAATCAGCCCACCTACGGCGATTCTCCCAAATACAACGAACACTTCCGCAACCAGCTTCGCGAGTTGCTCACCCATTATGGGCCAATTGACGAGGTCTGGTTTGACGGCGCCTGCGGTGAGGGGCCCAACGGCAAGAAACAGGAATACGACTGGCCCGGCTATTACGCCCTGATCCGGCAATTGCAGCCCAACGCCCTGATCGCCATCTCCGGGCCGGACATTCGCTGGGTAGGCAATGAATCGGGCGCGGCGCGCGAGGACGAGTCTTCCGTGGTCAAACGGGGCGATCAATTAGCCTGGCACCCCGCCGAATGCGATGTCTCGATCCGCCCCGGCTGGTTCTACCATCAAAGCGAGGACAGCAAGGTCAAGTCCCTCGCCTCGCTCGCGGACATCTACTTCAAGTCTGTAGGCCGAAACTCCGTCCTGCTCTTGAACATCCCTCCGGATCGGCGCGGCCGCATTGCCGAGGCGGACGTGACCCGGCTCAAAGAGCTCCGGGCCTTTCTGGACCAAATCTACGCGACGGATTACATCAGGTCTGCAACTATCACCGTTCCGAGCCAATCCGATGCAACCCATGGAGAAAACCAACTCAATGATGGCGACCTGGGTACCTACTGGATGCCTGCCGCGGGACAGACCACTGCCCAAGTCGAGTTCGACCTTGGCCAACCTCGCACCTTCAATGTCGCGCGCATCCAGGAGAACATCGCTCTGGGTGAGCGCGTGCAGGCCTACCACGTTGAGGTTCTGGCGGACAGCAAATGGCGCACCGTCACGGCCGGCCGGGTCATTGGCCAGAAGCAACTCCGCCGCTTCCCGGCGGTCACCGCTCGCGAGGTGCGCTTGGTGATTGACCAGGCCTGCGCGCCGCCGGCCATCTCGGAGTTTGGCCTTCACTTCAACGACTAACTCCTCTACCGTCTGGACTTTGAGCAGCCCTGGAAAGCGGCATAGGAGGGCACGCAAGCAGGCACTGATTTCCGCACCACGTTTCCTCCAGCGAGGCCCGCTATGTGAGACTGAACATATTAGACTCAACCCGACCGCCGACGATTTGGGAGTTTCAAGTGTTCAAACCGCAGATCAGCGACCGCAGCCCGGGCAAAGTGAGGGGGAGCAGTAGATTCATCTTTGTTTGACGCCGAAAAGTGGATTGCGGCGCGCGTGCAGGTCGGCACAGCCAAGGGGGCGAAATCCTGGCTCCATCATTTGGCCCATGAACCACCCCAGCATAAATCCGCCAGGATGAACAAAGCCGATGGACAGCTTGAATTCCAATCTACGGTTTGACCCCGCGTTCCCCGCGTTTTGAAACGTATTGTCATAGCTCTACGGCGAGCGCAGGCGGTAAAGACGGGAGGGATAATCTGTCCACTCGGAATCGCTGAAATAGGACGAGCCACCGGTGAGGATGTTCGTGGCCAACGGAGACCAAGTGGGATTGGCCAGGTTCGTGCCGGCTTCCACTACTACCGTCATCCCACTGGCGCAGGCGATGGTGAATCCAAATTGATTGGTCTGCACCCCAAAGCTGGCGCCGCTGGTCTGCACCTGCGGCTTCCACAGCACCGTCCGAATGCCGTAATTGCTGGAGAAGTAACCTCAGCCTGCGGTTCCTGGCAGGTAATAGACAGTCGCATTGTGGGAATCGAAAAGCATGGTTGAATCAGCACGAAGGGCGTTCCCTTGGAAATAGATTGCCCTCAGGCTGGTGCTGTAACCGAACGCCTCAGTTCCGATGTTGGTGACGCTGCTGGGAATTATCACGCTGGTCAGGCTGCAGTAAAAGAACGCTCCAGCCCCGAGGCTAGTGACGTTTTTGCCTATCGTGACATTGGTCAAGCTGGTGCAATCTTCGCATGCATTGTTCCCGATGCTGGTGACGGTGTCGGGAATCGTGAGGCTGGTTAGGCTCAAGCAGGCGTCGAACGTATCGTCACCGATGTTGGTGACACCGTTGGGAACCGAAACGCTGGTCAAGCTGGTGCAGGCGTAGAATGCCGATCGCCCAATGCTGGTGACGCTAGCAGGGATCGTGAGGTTGGTCAGGCTTTCGCAGTCATAGAAAGCCCCATCTCCGATGTTAGTGACGCTGTCGGGGATCGTGACGCTGGTCACGGTCCAGCACATCATGAACGCCGAGCCGCCGATGCTGGTGACCGGGTAGCCATTGGTCGTGCTGGGAACGGTCACCGCAACGCCCAAACCGGTGTATTTGGTAATGGTGATGGCGCCGTTATTGGTCGTGAAAATAAATTGGGCTTGCACCTCGGCAGGCAGGGCCACGAGCAGGAGAAGCAGCACCAATTCGAAACGCATTTTCATAGCACACTTTGACTCCCGGGAGAAAGCTCCAGCAGTCCTTTCTTCCTGTCTGCCTTTTTACTCCCTTTGCTGAACCTGGCAAGAATTATGTTCAAGCACCTCGCCGATGGTGATCGCGGCTGTCGCGCTGAAGCGATGTGAGCTCCGGCATGGCCATTTGCCACAGAGCCTTGCTGCACTGGCCCCGTTGTCAGCGAGCGCGATCTGGAGGTAGAGGTTGGTTCCGTAGTCGAGAGGGTCCGGCCCAGAAAAGGGTTAACCGTAGATTTGCCCCAAGAGGGGCTGGCGCTTGGGCGGCGGTGGCATGTTCTGGGTTGTTGCCTGCGTGCAAGAAGTGACCCTACCTGTAGGGACCGGCCGATTTGGGAGAACCCCACATATAGCGCTTCCTGGAGCGTTTTTGGCGTTATATGCCTCAGATTGCAACGGTTGGCCGCCTCGGTGGGTTCTGCAGGACGGCGCGATTGGCACCCAGGAAGAACCCGCCGGATTCGGTCCAGCGCTGTTTTCGCTGGAATTAGACTTTGGGACAGCTCCGTTAGGAGCGCCATGTTTATAGCTGAAGCCGTCTTTAATTGATACAAGCTCCGTCAGGAGCGGCA
>PLZQ01000284.1 GCA_003152225.1 Limisphaerales bacterium
CGCTACGTGCATTTCCACCAAATGCGCTGCCGGGAAGGCCTGGCGGAGGGCGAGAAGAAGATCGAGGCCTTTTTGACTGACTTGGCGGTGCAGGGGAAGGTGGCCGCCTCGACGCAAAACCAGGCGTTTGGGGTAGTTGAGGGTTGAACCTGAATTCCGCAGTTGAACAACCAAGACACGAAGGCGCAACGGCTGGAAACCAAGGAATGCATGGCACTTCACCAAAGTCCGAAGCCTTCACCTGGCAGGTGAACCCAAACCACCTTCCGAACTTGCCGTTGCCCGGCTTCTTCTTCGCGTCTTCGCGCCTTTGTTGTTCACCTCCAATCGCGGCATTTAGGTTCAACATCCGGCCAAGGGGTGAGGTGGCGTGGGAGAGTGTGATTTTGCCGTTAATTAGCGCAATTCGCGGATCACCGGTTTGATCTGTGTCCGTCTGGGGTGCTCTTTTGCGTGGATACGGCTAAGGGGGGCCGGAACATCCAACACCGAACATCCAACTTCCAACATCCAATCCCAAATACGGCNNTGAATAAGCGTGCCTGATCAAAAAGGAGGTCCGGAAGGGGGTCTATGGTACCAGGGTATGTCCAGGGTGGTACCAGGGCGCCCCCAGACCAGCCCGAGGGCGGCGGGAGAGGGGCGTTGTATTCGGGATGCTTATGGGGGACACGGAACCTTGAACCTTGAACCCTGAACCTCGAACCTTGAACAGCCGGGCAAAGCCACCGCCAGGAGAAAGCATAAAACAGAAACTAGAAAGCAGAAATAGCGGCGGGAGACCGCGCGAGCCACCCAAAGCCACACTCTGGCAAAAGCTGAAATGCTGAAAGGCTGAAAGCTGAAGCCGCAGAAAGTCAACTCAAGCCACACCAATGCGACATCAAAGCCACCACAAAGCCTGTTGATAGCCAACTGATAGGCACCCCAAAGCCACCCTAAAGCCACCTCAATGCGACCCCAATGCGACCTCAAAGCTACCTCAAAGCCTGGAGACTCGGACCGGCTGGCTTCCAAGTCAACGTGCGCCGGGGGCGGGGTGGTACCACAGTGACTGCCAATACTTCTGTTCGGCCGCATAGCAGTCGATGGGGGCGGCGGGGTCCAGAGCCACGGGCAGGATGCCGAAGCGCTTCATTTCGCGGACCCAGTCGATGCGGGGGCGGAAGTCGGGCATGTCAAAGCGCCGGGTGCCCTGGGCAAGGTCCTGTTTGCCGGCGGCGCACAGGGCCAGCAGGGCCTGGTAGCCGGGATCAGTGGTGTCGGGGAAGACGGTGGCGGGTTTGTGGGTTTGCGGGTCGCGGCAGAGGCCCCAGCCGCCCGCCGACTGGGCCAGCGGCGCCAGCAGGATGAGCGACTGCGCGGGGCGGGAGAGGTTGAAGACGATATGACGGCTGGTGAGCAGGCGCGGGTCGTCGAGGCTGGGCTCCCAGAAGGAAACACCGCGCTCGTCGGCCAGGTCGCGCGGCAGAAGCCGGGCGGGCGCCGCGTGGCAGTTGGCGCAGCGCTTGTCAATGACCGCGGCGGCGGCTTGGGTGGCCGGCCAGCCTTCCCCGGTGTGGATTTCCTGGTTTTCCGCGTAGTTGCCGACCATGCCGCAGCCGAGCGAGGCGTAGGTGCCTGGGTAGGCGGCGCCGCTCTCGATCCAGAGGCGCAGCAACTGTTTCTGGCGCGGGGTGGCCTGGACGCCATAGTGCGTCCCGTCCAGCAGCTTGAGGAGCCGGCTGGCGGAGGAGCCGAGCGTGCGCGGGGCGTAGTTGCTCTCGGGCTTGTTGCGGCCGTCGGAGACCAGCCGCGCGATGGTCATCATGTAGTAACTGTGGCTGTATAACGGGCCGTGATCGCCAGTGAGAATGAGCCGCCCGGCGCGCGGGCCGCCCGCCGCGGTCTTCTCGTAGCCGTGGCAGCTTACGCAAAGGGCGTCGAGCACCGGCTGGATGTCGCGCGGATAATCAATCACGTCCGGCACGCCCGCGATGGGCTCGATCCGGCTGGGCGGACGCTGAACCGCCGCCAGTGGCAGGGCTGCGGGCCGGGGCGTTTGGGTGCGCTGCTCGTGGCAGCCGACGCAACTGGTCGTCTCGCCGGGCTCCACTGTCAGGAAGCTCTGCATGCGCTTGACGGACAGGTCGTCCTTGTCCAGCGCGACAAAGAAGAAGCTGCGCAGGGCGGGCAGTTCGAGGTAAGCCGAGCCGTCCGCCTCGACCGGCACGGTGCCGACGATGCGCTCGAGCGTGAACGTGCCGCCGTAGCTGATCGGTTCCATGCCGCCGGTGTAGTGGATCGGCATGGGCAGCGATTCGAGCACGAGGAGCTTCTTGATCTCGCCGCGCTTAATCCCGGCCATGTTGCGGCCGTCGTAGATGTCCGCCAGCACCAGGCTGCCGGTGGCTGCCTTGGGATCGAGCCGGTCGGGGATGATGCGCTCGCGGGGATGCGGCGTGAGCGGGCGAGGCTCGTGCAATTGCAGACCGGCTTTGCGGTCGGCTTCGGGCAGCTTGAAGATTTCCTGCTGCGCGCCGGTGTCATCCATGACGACACAAGCCGCCCCGGTCGCGGCCATGAAGCAGTGCTCCGAAAAGGCCCACGGGTCGCGGAACTGGTTGCCCCGGCTGACAGGGCGGGCGAACGATAGCGCGTCCGGGCCGGCGTTGGGGTCCACAATAGTGATTTCACCCGCATGCTCGGGCTGGCCGTGGCCGGGAGAGAAGCTCGCCACGACTTTGTCCGAGCCGGGGATGGGCTTGGCGTCAATCATCACGGTGCCGGGGTGGAGGTTGCCGTACCAGGTCATCTGGGCGGTGCCGTCGGGATTGGCGACCCAGAGATGATGGTAGTGGACCTGGCTGCGATCCACGTATTCCCAGCGCGTGTAGAGGAGGCGACCGTCGGCCAGCGGCCAGGGGGTGTTGTCGTGGTCGTTGTTGCTGGAGAGGAGACGGATGTTTTGGCCGTGGGCGTCGCAACGGTACAGGATGGCGACCTGCGTGAGCCAGCAGTTGACCCAGCGCTTGCAGCGGGTGGAGACGAAGACGATGTCGCCGTTGGGCAGGTAGGTGGGCTCGATATCGTCGTAAGGGCCGTCGGTGAGCTGGCGCAGGCCGGTGCCATCGGCGTTGATCTCGCAGAGGTGATACTGCTCCGTGCCGCCCTTGCGATAGCTGAAGAGGATCTTGGCGCCGTCGTAGTGGACCTGCGGGTCGCGCACCCCGCCGCGCGGGTCATCGAGGAGCGTGGTGAGCTTGCCGAAGGCCAGGTTCAGGCGGTAGAGCTTGCCGCCTTCCCGCCATGCCTTGCGGTTGGGATCGTGGGCGTAGTAGCCGATGTTCGCATACCAATGACCGTCCGTCTCGTTAACCCTGCGCGCGGCGAAGATGATATCGTCCACCCCCGCCATCGGTCCGACGCGGAATTGATCGAGCAAGGTGCCGCCGGCGGCAGGCGCGAGCGGCGACCAAAGCAAGGTCGCGACTGCTACCAACGAGGCCAGTCCCAGGCGCATCTTCTTAACACTGCCATGCGGCGCGGAGTTTGGACCCCATTGGAGCGCAGCCTTCAGGCTGCAGGAATGCGGGAATTGACTGTGGCGTCCGCTATTCTGGAGGCTCCGCTCATCTTCTCTAACGATTCTGCAGCCTGAAGGCTGCGCCCCGATTACGCTGCGCGTGTCGCTTAATTGCATCACAACGAAAGCAGGTAGGCCGCGAGGTCGTCGAGCTGTTGCGGCGTCAGGTGGGAGGTCTTGCCGTGCTTGTCGCCCGCGTTGCGTGTGGTGAGCACCTCAAGCATGGTGGCCGCCGAACCGTCGTGGAGGTAGGGCGCAGTCCGCCAGCCTTCGACCAGGGTAGGCGTGTCGAAGCGGTCGGCGGCCCGGTCGAAGCGTCCGCGAGTGCCGACGTCGTAAGTCTGCAAGTCTGTGAATAGGCCGGGCGGATGGCACGTGGCACAGCCGACCTGTCGATCCTTGAACAGCTTCTCCCCGCGGCGGGCTGAATCGGAAAGGCGGCCATTAACGAGGAGCGGGCTCGGCACCGGGCGCAGTGACTTGAGATACGTGTCAATGGCCACGGCGACCTCTTCCGGCTGCACAGTGAACAGGATGTGCTGGATGCCAGCGCGGACTGCCGTCTCCGCCGTTTCACGCACGCCCATGCTCATGGCGGGCGGGGTCTTGTGCGCCAGCAGGAGGCTCTTGGTGTTCTTGGGGTTGCCGATGCCGTCGTTCAGCAGGTCCCAGTTGAGCCCGTCCACCCGCGCTTCGCCCGGGTGACAGGTTGCGCAGCTTTGCCAGCCCTGGAAGCAGATGCCGGCGTCGTTAAAGTAGAACTCTCCCTTGCGGGCGAGAGGCATGCGGTCAAGTGGAGAGGCGAGCCCCTTTGCGCTAGCGCCTGCTGGCTGGAGGAGGAGCGGGATGGACTGGGGCCTGGGCTGCGGGCTGCCCAGATCAACGACGCCGAGGGAATCGGAGAAGTAATTGGCTACGTAGGCTTTGCGGCCCAGGAGGACTACCGCGCGCGGGCCGAGATCACCTTGGGCCAGCTTGATGCGCTGACGCACGCCCACGAGAAAGGCCAGGTCGTTCGGCACATCGGCCTGCACGCGGGACGCGGAGATCGGGTCAACCGGCTTGGAGGTGTCGAGTGCGACAGGCACCTTGGCCAGCCGGGCCAGCAGGGCAGCGAAGTCAATCACACTGATTTCATGCGTGCCCGCATGGGAGATGACCACCGTCGCACTGTCCGCCGACCAGGCAATGCTCCAGGGATCAGCGGCGCCGCGGTCGATGTTATCCAGCAGGACGGTGTTGACGATTTCCATCCGCGCGAGGTCGATGATGGTCGCCGCGTTGCTGTTCATCCAGCCGCGGTCAAGCTGGGTCGCGGGCAGGCGGAAGCGGGGCAAGATGTGGCTCACGACAGCGTATTTGCCATCCGGGGAGACGCGCAGGTCATTGAGAACGCCGCTGCCGTCGGGCAGAGAGAGTTCCTTAACCACCTTGCGGGCGGCGGTGTCGATGACGCTGACGACTGCGGCCACGCGCTCTGCGTCAGCGGGGCCGGTGTGCAGATGATTCGCCACGAGCAGAAACCGCCCGTCGCGGCTGATGTCGGCGGCCACAGGCTCGCGCTGAACCGGGATGCGGCACTGTTCCTTGCCGGTCTCCAGGTCGATGAGGCTGATGTCGTTGTTAAAGCGGTTGCAGACGAACAGGGTTTTGCCGTCGGGGCTGAGCACGGGGGCCGTCGCACTGTGGCCGGCGGGGAGGGTGGCAAGGGTCTTACCGGAACCGGTGTCGAGCACGCGAACACTGCTCTGCGGCGCGGCGCAGGTCACGTAGAGACGCGCGCCATCGGCAGAGAGCCCCAAGCCGGAAGGCGTATGAGGCACCGCGATGTGTTTGGTGATGGCGCCGCTCGCAACGTCGAAGACCGCCACCTCATTCGCGGTGGCGCAGGCGATGAAGAGGCGTGTGCCATCCGGCGTGGCGGCGAGGGCCGCGGGGGAAAGAGAACCGGGTTGCGGGAGAGAGGCCGCGTGCGCTGCCTGGGCCGCCAACCAAGCGATGCAGGAGGCCAGGACTGCAAAGCGAGAAATGTAAGTTGAGTATCGCAAATTGTGGGTGGGTGCCCTGCGTCAGGTTAAGGCTGGTGGGTGTGGGCGTAGGCGCACAAGGCGCGGAGATTCTCAGCGGGCGTGTCACGAGGCACTTCGCAGCCGGCCCCGACGATGAACGGGGCTCCGGCCTGGCGATGGCATTCAGCGATGGCGGCAGTCACCCCCGCCGGGTCGCCATTGCGCAGCACCGCCACCGGGTTCAGGTTGCCGAGCAGGACGGTCTTGGGGCCCATCTTCTGCCGCGCTTCGGATAAGGGAGCCATCGAGTCCAGGTCCACGATGTCGCAACCGAGCTTGCCCATCCCTTCGAGGATGCGGCGCGTGTTGCCGCAGATATGCAGGCGCACCTTGCCGCCGAGCGCATGGATTCCGTCCACGAGCTTCTTCTCGTAAGGCCAGACGAACTCGTCGTAGATGTCCGGGCCGACCAGCGAGGCGGCGGCGTCGCCGACTCCGATCACATCCGCGCCGGCTTTCAATTGCTCACGCGCGAAGCGCAGTTCCATCTCAATCACGAACGCGAACAGGTCGCGCACGAACGCGGGGTCGTCGAAGAAGTCCAGCATCAAGGTGTTGATGCCCCGCAAGTCCGCGCCTTCCGCAATCGGGCCTTCGACCCAGCCCTCGATCATCATATCCTTGCCGACGCGTTCCTTGTAAAGCGCCAGCCCTTTGAGACTATTGTGCATGCGGCCGCCGCCTAGCGGGTCCGGGATCTTGAGCGAGGCGAGCCTGGTCTTGTCGGCGAGCAGCGCCTGGTCTTCTACGAGGGCGACGGGCTGCTGGTCGAAATACTCGACCACCGCGCCGCAATCCGCTGCCTCACGGGCAGGGTCGGACATGCTGTTCACATAGTCGAAACCAAAGGCTTCGGCCGTGCGCATCTGGCCCTCGACCAGCACGCGGTAATCGGTGCAGTAATCACGGTAGCGCGCGCCGATCTGCACGCAGGCGAACATCATCGTGATGGGCATGAGCGGCAGGCGATCCACCGGACGACCTGCCAGGTGAGCGAGGACTCTTTCGCGACTTGTCATAAGCTAAACGGACTGGAGTGATGGGGTATTGGAGTGGTGGAGGGATGGGGTGGTTGGGGGAAACGATACCACCCGGACCTCGCGGTCCCGACTGCCAACACTCCAATATTCCTTCACTCCATCACTCCGTTGTCAGTGAACACGCACGCCCCGGCTGATGGCGGCGGTGAAGTTCGCACTGGGCTAAACCAGTTCAGGGCTTAAGCCGCCGTCACGGCCTTCTTCGCCAGGGCCACGGCGCCGACGGCGTTTTCGCTGTAACCATCCGCGCCGATCTCATCGGCGTATTTCTGGGTGATGGGCGCGCCGCCGATAAGCACTTTGACCTTGTTACGCACGCCGGCTTGCTTGAGGGCGTCAATGGTGGTCTTCATCGATGGCATCGTCGTCGTCAGCAAGGCGGACATAGCGATGATGTTGGCCTTCTTCTCGTTGATGGTGGCGATGAACTTCTCCGGCGTCACATTGACGCCGAGGTCGATGACTTCGAAGCCGCCGCCTTCGAGCAAGGAGCCCACGAGGTTCTTGCCGATGTCGTGCAAATCACCTTTGACGGTGCCGATGGCGACGCGGCCCAGGGGTTGGTCGCCGCGGGCGGTCAACAGCGGGCGGATGATTTCGAGGGCGGCCTTCATGGCGCGGGCGGAGATGAGCAGTTCGGGCACGAAATACTCATTAGCCTCGAAACGGCGCCCCACTTCGTCCATGGCAGGCACCATGTAATCGTTGACGAGCTTGAGCGGGTCAACCCCCTCGGCGAGAGCCTGTTGTGTGAGCGCTTGTGTCTTCTTCGCGTCGCCGCTGACCACTGATTCGTAAAGTTGCTTTAGATCCGGCATAGAGGTCCTTTTAGTATCATTTCCGAACGTTGACGGCAAGACTAGGCTGGGGCGCTGATTTGAGTCAATGGCGAATTGTGTATCTGACCAAACAACACTTTCACCCGAACCGATCAAGGAACCGGCGGGGCGGAGGTATCTCAACTCCGAACGGCTTGCCCATCACCAGCAAGTCTTTGTCTTTGAACGGGAGAGATGACGACGTTGGTATCGACAACGACGTTCATCGTTTGCGGAGGCGCTTATCTGATCGGTAGTCTGCGATGACTTCCTGCACCAGTCCCTCCTCGGCCCGAGTCTGCCGCCGCCTGAGCGAGCCAGCGCATGCAATGACCTCTTTCAACTCCTGCTCAGTAGGCTCAGCAATCGGGGTTACGTAGAGGCCGTCGCCGACTTCCGTCACCCGCAAGGCTGTGCCAGGCTTAATCTTGTTCTGCTCGCAGAATCGCTTCGGCAAGACCACCTGGCGCTTTGTGGTGACACTGATCGTCGTTGTCATATCGTAAGGTTATCTTACGTGGCGGAAGCCGTCAATGGTCTGGAGCTCGCTACGCGAGGTCACGATCCTTAGGGTCGGCCCTTCCCCGCGCTCCAGCTTCGATCGATCTCCTCCAGGGACCGGCCCTTGGTTTCAGGGACGAGGAACCCGACCACCAGGATCAGGGCCACGCAAAACACTGCGTAAATGTAGAATGGGAAGGCGTGGTTGAAGCGTTGCACGAACCACGAGCCCTTCGCGTCCATCATCGGGAAGGTCTGCGTGACCGCGTAATCGGCCATCCACAGGAAGAACGTGGCCAGCCCCAGCGCGCGCCCGCGAACGACCGTGGGGAAGATCTCAGACAATATCACCCACGTCACAGGGCCGACGGATAGGCCGAAGCAGACCACATAGATAATGATGAACAACAGCATCCATCCGCTGACGGTGCTCGGGTCCGCGATGTTCTGTGCCATGACGCCCATCGCCAACAGGCTGATGCCCATGCCGGTGGCGCCCAGGAACATGAGCGGCTTGCGTCCCCACTTATCGACGCTGGCGATAGCGACCACCGTGGACAACGCGCTCGCACCGCCAATGACGATTTGCTGCAGCATCCCGGCATCCACACCGGTCGAGGCGCTCATGTTCTTGAATATGGTGGTGCCGAAGTAGAGGAATACATTGATGCCGGTGACCTGCTGCAGCACGGCCAGGAGAATTCCCACGACCAGTGGCAGCCGCAGCGCGGGGGAGAACAGTTCGGCCCAATTGCCCCTTTCCGTTGACAGGGCCTCGTTGATGCTGGCCAGCTCTGTCCGGGCGAAATCCTCGCCAGCCACCTTCGTGAGGATAGTCTTCGCCTGCTCGGCGCGGCCCATCTCAACCAGCCAGCGCGGGCTTTCCGGGATCCGGAGCAGCAGCAGGGCAAAGGCGATGGAGGGCAAGACGCCGCTGGCAAACATCCAGCGCCAGCCCACCGTCTCATTCCACGCCTGGTCGCCATAACGGGCGATCAGGTAGTTGACGAAATAGACGACCACGATGCCGCCCACAATGGCGATCTGGTTGATGGACACCAGGCGACCACGCAGATGCGCCGGAGCGATCTCCGCGATATACATGGGCGTGGACATGGAGGCGATGCCAATGCCAATGCCGCCGAGCCAGCGGAACAGGATGAAAGTCCAAATGTCGCGTGGCAGGGAGGTGCCGATCGCGGATACCAGGAAAAGCGTCGCCGCCAGGAGCAAGGCCTTCTTGCGCCCGAACCGGTCCGAGATCGGGCCGACAATAAGCACGCCGGTCGCACACCCGATCAGCACGCAACCCGACGCCCAGCCCTTCATCATCACGTCGAGGTGGAAGCGAGCCGTCAGGAATTCAATGGCTCCGGAGATGACGCCTGTGTCGTAGCCGAAGAGCAGCCCGCCCAGCGTCGCCACCAGGCAGATGGGCATGAGGTATGAGAGGTTTGTGCGAACGGTCGCGGCAGATCGGTTGGCGGGCGCAGCGGCAACTGGCATGGGCCGCACTGTCTCAGGCAGCGCGCGGGGCGTCAATGGCTTTGCTCGGCCCCAAGAATCGCCAGAGCGGGGAAGCTGCCCAGCCGCTCTCACACTGTCCAGGCGATAGACCGGGTTCTTCGCTGTTCTCGGGGTAATGGGTGTAATAGCGTCGCCTGCCGCCCGCTCACATCTCCATAGCCCCACCGCAGCCTCACCGGAGTCCCCCCCCATAGTATCTCCGTTCGACTAACGGAGGTACTACGGGGAGACTCCGGGGCGTCCCGCGGGATGGTCGGGTGCAGGGTTGGAGGAATCGGGGCCAGAGGCTCGCCTGTTTGGGGTGCCAAGCCGGGTTCGGATGGGTCGCCGAGACGCGGGAGGCGGGTAAAGGGCCAGGGCCGGGGCACCGCTTGACGCGTGATCCTTCAGGCAAGCCCAGACAAGGAATTTAATATTTTCGACTAGCAACGCCGTGGCATTCTGTCGCATTCTTAGGTAGCAATACGATGTGCCTACCACTGATATGAAAAACTTCTATCTGCTTACCGCCGCCACCTCTGCCCTCTTGCTGTCTGGAGCAGCCTGCTTTGCCGAGATCAAGGCTACGGTCGAACATAATGATAACGACCACGCCGCTGCCGGCTTCAAGTTCAAGAACGTTCCGGCGCCATCCACGAGCGACGCCGCCACCAAGGCCAAATTCACAATCGTGGACGGTGATCGAGATGAAAACGGCGGCGGCCTGGACAAACTCAACGATGGCAAGCTCCCCACCGAGGCGGACGAGCCAGCCGAGAATTTCTTCTTCAACGCGGGCACCGACGGCGGACGGATACAGGTGGATCTGGGCACCGCGCGGGACCTCAAACAGGTCAATACCTATTCCTGGCACCCCGGCACCCGTGGGCCGCAAGTCTATAAGCTCTATGCCAGCATAGGCAAAGCGGAGGATTTCAACCCGCAGCCGAAGCGAGGGACCGATCCAGAGAAATGCGGTTGGAAACTGCTCGCCCAGGTTGATACCCGGCCCAAAGAGGGCGAAAGCGGCGGGCAGTATGGTGTGAGCATCGCTGATTCGGAGGGAGCCCTCGGGCAATATCGGTATTTGCTATTCGACATTTCGCGCACCGAGACCGACGACGATTTCGGGAACACGTTTTACAGCGAAGTGGATGTCATCGATAAAGGCGGCACCACCGACGCAGCCGGCGCTCCTGATTCGGCCACCGGCCCCTTTAAGATCCACTCGACCGACAATTATTGCGAGATCTCCATCGACACGTCGGGCGCGCCGGAGCTGAAGGAATGGGCCGAGCAAAAGCTGGCGCCCGTGCTGGCCGAGTGGTATCCGAAACTCGTGGCGATGCTTCCCAGTGAGGGCTTCACCCCTCTCAAGAGCTTCAGCGTGGTCATCGCGCCGGGTCGAGGCGTCGCCGCCACTGGCAGGGGACGGGTGACGGCGAACTCCGCTTGGTTAAAAGGGCAGCTCAAAGGCGAGGCCATCGGAGCGCTGTTGCACGAGGAGGTTCACGTCGTGCAGCAATATGGCAACGGGAGGCGAAACAATCCCGACTTCAAGCCTACCCCCGNNGTGCTTAACTATGACGGTCTCTACCGTATCACCGCGAATTTCCTGAATTATGTCGTCGAGCATTATGCCAAGGACAAAGACCTCATAAAGAAACTCAATGCCGTGAGCCGGCAAGGCAATTACACCGAGTATTTTTGGAAGGAAATGACCGGTAAACCGCTTGCCGACCTCAATGACGAATGGAAGGCTGCCATAAAGAAGGAGATCGCCGAACTCCCAACCAGCGCCTCGGTCACCGCAGCCGCTGCCTCCGATACCGCCGCTGACTCCAACCCCAACTCGTTGACTGAGGCGGAAAAGGCCGCGGGCTGGAAGCTGTTGTTCAATGGCAAGGACTTTACCGGCTGGCACAACTTCAAACGCGAGGGCGTGCGGCCAGGGTGGGAAGTGAAAAGCGGCGAACTGGTGTGCGCTGATCCGCACAATGCGGGCGATATCGTCACCGCGGACCAATACGACTCGTTTGAACTGCAACTGGATTATAACATTTCAGTGGCCGGGAATAGCGGCATTATGTATCACGTCACCGACAAAGGCGACGCCGTGTGGGCCACCGGCCCCGAATTCCAGCTCGAGGACAATAAGGAAGCCGCCGACCCGGTCCGGTGCGGGTGGCTCTATGCCTTATACCAACCTCCGACCGATCCCAATACCGGCAAACCGCTCGACGCCACCAAACCCGTCGGTCAATGGAATCATGTGCGTCTGCTCATCACCCCGGAGAAGTGCGAGCATGAGATCAATGGCGTCAAGTATTTCGAGTATGTCCTGGGCGGTGAGGACTTCAATAGCCGGGTCGCCAAGAGCAAATTCTCGCAGAAGCCTGATTTCGCGAAGTCCAATACCGGCTACGTCGCGCTGCAGGGTGATCATGGCCGGATCGCATTCCGTAACATTAAGATCCGGCTGGTCGCAGGCGGGAAATAAACCGCGCGAGGGCGAAGCCATTCGATTAAGCAGGTCTGCTGGAACCGAGCGAGGGCTGCGATGAATCGACGTTCCATCTTCGCTGCTGTGGCCGGCCTGGGAGCCACCGTAGCTCTGGGTTGGGCGGCTGCCCAACCAATCGGCTACGAAGTAGTGGTCGCCAAGTCAACCGCCGCCGATCCCGCGTGGAAAGAGGTGGTCGCCGCGCTGGTGGCAAAACACCATGCCACGGTGGTTACCTTCGATTCCGAGGTAAAGGAGGTTCTGCCTCAACTGCAGCGAGACTTCCCGCGCTACGTCTGTTTTGTGGCAGAACCGGGGGAGGTGAGCCGTGAGTTCGTTGCTCAAGTTCATCGGCTCACGCGGCACCTTGATGATGACCCTTACACCGATTGTTTCTGGGGAATCCTCACTGGCTATGATAGCGCCACCGCGCTGCGCATTGCCCGGCTCAACGAGCCGCTGACCATCCGCAAAGCCGCCGCCGGCACTGAAATCGCCCTCGCGCTCTGCGAGCAGGGCACCTGGTTTTGCGAGCTGCAAAAGAACCGGATGGTGCGCAAGGAGCCCGGCCAGGCAGCGGCGGAGTCGAAAGGGCCGAATGACACGACCAAAGCGCTCGTGGACCTGTTGAACGAGTATCATGCAGATTTGTTCGTCACCTCAGGACACGCCACCGAGCATAACTGGCAGATTGGTTACCGCTACCGGAACGGTTCGTTTGGCTGCGACAAGGGCGTCCTCTACGGTCGAGACGTAGCGGGCCGGCGTTATCCTATCGAATCTCCCAACCCGAAGGTTTATATGCCCGTGGGCAACTGCCTAATGGGGCACATCGACGGCCAGGATGCAATGGCGTTGGCCTTCATGAAGAGTGCCGGGGTTGCCCAAATGCTAGGCTATACGGTGACGACATGGTATGGGTACGCAGGTTGGGGGTGCATGGATTATTTCGTCGAGCAACCGGGCCGCTACACTTTCACCGAGGCCTTCTTCGCCAACCAGCACGCGCTCATTCATCGGCTCGCAACCTACTTTCCCGAATTGTTGGACGCCGACATCGACGAGAATGGCCGCGCCAGCACCAGCATCGTTGTCGGCCCCAAAGCCAAAGCAGCCGGCTTGACCGCCGAAGATGGCCGGGGCCTCCTCTACGACCGGGACGCGCTGGCGTTTTACGGTGACCCGGCCTGGGATGCACGCATGGCCAAAAGCGACCTCGCCTGGGACCAGGCGCTGAGTGAGAAGGACGGGGTTTGGACGTTCGACATCAAGCCCAGGCACGGCGCCCAGACATTTGATCCCATAGACCGGAACGGTTCCCAGCGCGGCGGCCGGCCCATCATCGAGTACCTGCCGCATCGCATCGGACCGGCTCAGGTCTTGGAAGGCGCGGAGCGGGCACCGGTCATCACTCATGGTTTTGTTCTGGTGCCAAATCCCGGGCAATGCCGCTCGGACCACCCATACCGCGTCGTTTTCCGAGCCGCCCCGCCGCCATGAATCTCGCGAAGCCGCTCTAAACAGTGTTGGAACCGTATCCACTGCTCAAAAGGCAAATAAATGAAAATAGCCCTCAGGTATCGTGCTTTCCTGCCACTGCTAATCGCAACTATCGTGCCTTTCACCGGACTAGGCGCGCCTCGCCTCTCCGATTATATCCGCCCCTTTGTCGGAACCCAGGGTGAGGGGAATACCTATCCGGTTCCTTCAGCCCCATTCGGCATGGTTCAACTGGGCCCGGATACAGACCGCGACCTGTGGGACACCGCTTCAGGTTATGAGTACTCCGACACGTCAATCATGGGCTTCACCCTGACCCACCTCACAGGCACAGGCATTCCCGACCTCGGCGACTTCCTGTTCATGCCTCAGATTGGTGAACCCAAGTTGGTGGTCGGCACCAAGGAGAATCCCGATGCCGGGTACCGGGCGCGCTATTCGCACGAGCAGGAATCGGCGTCGGCGGGCTATTATAAGGTCAAGCATCTGAACAATGATGTGACCATAGAACTGACCGCCGGCGAACGCGCCGGTATTATGCGCTTTACGTTCCCCCAAAGCGACCATGCGTCCATCATGACCGACTTGCAGCATTTTCTGAGCGGGAAACGCTTCAAGCTGATCTGGTCGCATGTGCGGGTGGAGGATAACGCCACCATCACGGGCTTTCACCTCGTCAACGGCTGGGCCAAGGAACGTTACCTTTACTTTGCGGCGCGCTATTCCCGCCCCTTCGATAACCATCGCATTATGAGCAACGGCAGCGAGGTCAAGTATGACAGCTTCCGCACTTACCGTTTCCGGAGCCGGAACGAGGCCGCCGGCACGAATCTTCAATTCCTGGCCGAATACAAAACCCGCCCCAACGAAGTCATCATGGTCAAGGTCGCCGTCTCCGCCGTCAGCGCCGCCAATGCGTTGCTCAACCTGGATTCGGAAATTCCAGATTGGGGATTCGACCGCGTCATGAACGAGACCAAGGCAAAGTGGGACCGTGAGCTGAGCCGCATTGAGATCGAAGGGTCGCAGTGGGACAAAGAGACCTTTTACACAGGGATGTATCACGCCTTTCTGGCCCCGAACCTCTATGAGGATGTGACCGGCGAATATCGGGGGCTGGATTCGAACATCCACCGGGCAAAGAAGTCCACGAACTACGCGGTGTTCTCGCTCTGGGACACCTTCCGGGCCACTCATCCTCTGTTCGCCCTCATCCAGGCCAAGCGCGACGCCGACATGATCAATTCCCTGCTGGCGCATTACGACCAGAGCGCTGACCACCTGCTTCCCCTTTGGTCACTGCAGGGCAACGAGACCTGGTGCATGATTGGCTACCACGCCGTCCCGGTCATCGTCGATGGCTACCTCAAGGGTGTCAAAGGCTTCGATAAACAACGGGCTTACAACGCCATCCGGACCACTGCGATGAACCCTGATTACGACGGCCTCGAAGCCTATCGCCGCCTCGGTTGGGTCCCCTGCGACCAGGAGAATGAATCGGCCTCCAAGACGCTCGAGTATGCCTTTGACGACTATTGCGTTGCGCAGATGGCAAAGGCCCTGGGCAAGAAGGATGATTACGAGTACTTCACGCGACGGGCGGGCAGCTACAAAAATGTCTTTGATTCTTCCACGTCTCATGTGCGGGGCAAAGATTCCCAGGGGAAGTGGCGCACCCCGTTCGATCCCCACGGCTATGGCGAGGGCGCTCAGAACGATTTTACGGAAGCAACCGCAGCTCAATATACCTTCTATAATCCGCAGAATGTGCCGGCGATGATCGCCCTCATCGGCGGCAAGGAGAAGTTCGCCAAGCAGTTGGACGACCTCTTTGAATACAAGGAGCCGGTCAAAAGCCAAGCCGCGGAAGATATTCAGGGCCGCATCGGTGAATACTGGCATGGCAATGAGCCGAGCCATCATATTATCTACCTCTACTGCTATGCCGGCCAGCCCTGGAAAGCCGCGCGGCGCCTGCACGAGGTCATCAAGACCCAGTACGGCAACAAACCCAATTCCCTCAGCGGCAATGACGACTGCGGCCAGATGTCCGCCTGGTACATCTTCACCGCTCTCGGCTTTTACCCGGTTTGCCCGGCTAGCGATTATTACGTGATCGGCAGCCCGGCGGTTCCGAAGGCGGTGATGCGCCTCTCAAACGGAAAGAAATTCACCATGCAGGCGGAGAATCTTTCCGACGAGAACATTTACGTTCAGTCGGTCAAACTGAATGGCCGGAATTGGAACACCCCGTTCCTGCCCTACCGCGAATTAAAGAACGGCGGAACGCTGGTCTTCACTATGGGACCCCAGCCCAACCCGGCCTGGGGCGTGAATGGCCCTGTGCCTGAGTGTCAGTAGTGAGAATCCGGCAGGGACGCGCCCAGTGCCTCCGAGCAGCCCTGCCGGGCAGCGGCTCCGCACCACTCCGCTCACTCAGCGAAGGGAGGTGAGCTGGTCAATTGACGCGCGTTTGGAGGCAGGTCCCCTGGCTTCCGCCAGCCAGCAGACCGTCCACTAAGCCGAAATTGGGCCAAGTTGGCGCAACCAGTGTGCCAGGATGGCACAGTTCCGGGAACTTGCCTGGACGGTCGGAGCCGGCAGCGCGGTTCCTTCTTGGTTAGCTAGCGCATGCCCGGCGTATCTCTGGAGATCAGCTATCCGGTACCTAGTGAGTACCTAGTGACTCCCTATACATCACCTAATGGACACCTATCCAACAGCTAGTGAACACGCGGCGAATGCGTGAAAATCACGCATGCCGTCACAGCCACCCAACGCCACGCTCCAGCAAAAGCAGAAAGCAGAAAATAGAAATTGCGCAAAGCCACCCACAGTCACCCAAGAGCCACCCTAATGCTCGTTGACACGAAGACCACCCTGCCGGCCCGATTTTCTTTTGCCTCCTTCTCTATCCGCGATACAGTGGCGGCGTGGCGGGTTTGATCTTCCGCCCGAACCTGAATCGCTGATGAAGAATATCGTCTATTTCGACCTGGAAACGCAGAAGTCCGCCGAAGAAGTCGGCGGCTGGGACCACATCAGCCGCATGGGCATGAGCATCGGCGTAACTTACAGCACGGCGCAAGGCGCATACACAATCTACGGCGAGAAACAGGTCAACGACCTCCTCACAGAACTGCAGCGCGCTGACCTGGTTGTCGGTTTCAACAACCTGCGGTTCGATTACGAGGTGCTGCACGGCTATACTTCCTTTGACCTGCGCCAGTTGCCAACGCTGGACATGCTGGTCGAGCTGCAGAACGAGTTGCGGCACCGGCTTTCCCTGGATTCCATCGCCACCGCGACGTTTGGCGTGGAAAAGACCGCTGAGGGCCTGCAGGCCATTCAATGGTTTAAGGAAGGCAAGCTCCTCGATATCGCCGAGTATTGC
Organism: Limisphaerales bacterium; assembly: GCA_003152225.1. Lineage (GTDB taxonomy): Bacteria > Verrucomicrobiota > Verrucomicrobiia > Limisphaerales > UBA8199 > PALSA-1440. The sequence continues at coordinate 16,897 of PLZQ01000284.1, forward strand.
TGCTACGACGTAAAGATCACCCGCCTGGTGCACGAATTCGGCGTCCAAAACCACCAGCTTCATTATCATAACCGCTTCGGGAAGAAGATGACGGTGCCGGTGAAGTGGTAAGACCCGATGCCGGAGCGCGGCTGTCCCCAGCCGCAGCACAGTCCCACTCGCTGGAGCCTCGGAACGCAGGAGGAAACATTCGGCGGTCGCCAGGCTGCTGCGGGTGGAGACCCCCGCGCTCCGCCGTAAGCGCCAGCCCAGGGACAGGACCCCAAAAAGATGCTTGCCAGGCAACGCTTTGCGATGCAAAGTATTGGCATGGAATCGAATTGGGCCGCCGAGCATCTCCAGGTCATTCGCACCCTGATGGAACGATCCGCGCTTTACCGGCGGGCGCTGGCACCCATCATGATCTTCAATGGTGTGGTCGGCCTCGCGGCGGCCGCGCTGGGCTGGGCGCTGAAAGTGGGCTCTCCTCACGCTTTTATTCTTTATTGGGCCGCTGTCTGTGTGGTGGCTATGACGGGTTCCTTCCTGCTGGTGCGCCGTCAGGCGATTAAAGATTCCGAGCCTTTCTGGTCACCGCCCACGCGCCGCGTCAGCCAGGCCTTCCTGCCGCCGCTGGCTGCCGGCCTGATGATCGGCGCGGTGGCCTGGGTGCGGGCCGGTTCGGCTCCGGGCAATCTTGGCGATTCATCGGGGATGGTCTGGCTCCCCACGCTCTGGGTGGTGCTCTACGGGTGCGCGTTTCATGCCGCCGGTTTCTTCATGCCGCGGGGGATGAAGGTTTTCGGCTGGGCCTTTGTAGTCGGCGGCTGCGGGCTGTTTGCCGCCGGCGTTCCGGGCGGGGCGGACCCGCTCGACTGCGCTTATGGCGTCATGGGCCTCTTCTTCGGCGGCCTGCATCTCGCTTACGGTGTGTATCTGTATTTCACCGAGCGCCGCAGGAACGAAACGTGAACCCGGAACCTTTCCTCCAGATCGACCGTATCATTCACGAGAAGGGGCGGCTGGCCATCATGTCCATGCTGGCGGCCTCGCCGGAGCTCTCCTTCACCGAACTCCGCGACACGCTGGGCATGACGGATGGCAATGTCACGACGCACATCCGCACGCTCCAGGAAGCCGGCTACCTGTCGGTAACCAAGTCCTTCCAGAACAACCGCCCGCTCACCACTTGCGCCCTGACTCCCGCCGGCAAGCGGGCCTTCACCCACTATATCAACCTGCTGGAACGCATCATCCAGCAGAACAAGCCCAAGTAAGAAATGACTTTGAACGAAAAGGCACTGGCGCGGTCACTTACTTTGTGCTACAAAGCCATTGGCCTATGCAAATCCTTCGAGCCGACCATCTGGGCATGTGCTTTGGCGTGCGGGACGCCATCGAGCTGGCACTGACCCAGTCCGCCACAGAGCCGCTTACGGTGTTGGGCGACCTGGTACACAACGAAACCGTTCTTGCCGAACTGCGCGCCAAGGGCATCAAGATCGCCCAAAACGCCGCCGCCGTGGACACACCCACCGTAATGATCACCGCACACGGCGCTTCTGAGGCGGCAATGGGGCGCGTGCGGGAGCGCGGGTTGCAAGTGATGGAAGCGACCTGCCCGCTGGTTCACGTGGCGCATCGTGCAGTGGCGAAGCTGGTGCGTGAGGGTTATCACCCGGTCATCGTTGGCAAGCGTGAGCACGTCGAGGTGCGCGGCCTGACGGAGGACCTGACCGAGTTCGATGTGGTGCTTTCGGAGGCGGATGTCCTTGGGCTGAGAGAGCGGGCACGGTTTGGCGTTGCGGCGCAGACCACACAGCCGATTGAGAAGGTGCGGGCGCTGGCGGAGCTATTACGCCGGCGCTTTCCGGCTGCGGAAGTGCGCTTCGTGGATACCGTTTGCCAGCCGACGAAGCAGCGCCAGACCTCGGCGATCGAGCTGGCCCAGCGGGCGGAGGTCGTGGTCGTCATCGGCGGAGCCCAGAGCAACAACACGCAGGAGTTGGTGCGGACCTGCAGCCGGTATTGCGCGCGGGTCCATCATGTGCAAGGCGTGAACGATTTGCGCGAAGAATGGTTCGAAGGGGCGCAGGCGGTGGGTCTCACCGCGGGCACATCCACACCGGACGCCTGCATCAACGAAATCGAGCAATGGCTGAATCAGTTGGCCTCCAGAAGGAACCATGACGCGGGAGCTTATGCCGCAGTCGAACTGCGCCATAAGCAGGCGGCTTGAACCCAAACCGAATTGCGTATGAAGAATGGCAGGAGATGGGGAGTCGTTGTCGTTTACGCCATGGCGATGGCGTGGGTGGAGTCGGCGGTGGTGTTTTATCTGCGAACCATGAAGAGCAGAGGGCCACTGAAACATTGAGTGATACACTGCTAATTATAGTCCAACAACCACTACTATGAGACTCTTGAGACTGGCATTTAAACGGGAAACGGCTATCCCCGTGCTTGCCTTGTTGATTGCTTCGGGTACCAGCGTGGCGCTGGTGATGGCCCGAATCATTTGGACCGGCAGGATTAGCTACTCGTTTCTCGTTTGGAACTTGTTCCTGGCATGGCTGCCGATGGTTTTCGCCTTGCTGGCCTGTGAGAGTTACCAAAACAACTCTGGCCGCGACTGGCGGTTCCTGGGTCTGGCCGGGGCGTGGTTGCTGTTCTTCCCGAATTCGCCCTACATCTTTACTGACCTGATTCACCTGACGAGGGGCTTTTATCCCTATTTCTGGGTGGACTTGAGCCTGATCCTGCTCTGCGCGCTGACCGGGCTGGTGTTGGGCTTCGTCTCGTTATACCTGATGCAATCGGTCGTCGAGCGGATGGTTGGACGCGTCGTGAGCTGGCTTTTCATTGCCGCTGTCGCCGCCTTGAGCGGCTTCGGCATCTACCTGGGCCGCTTTCTACGACTTAATAGCTGGGACGTGTTGTTTAAGCCACGCCAAGTGTATCATGGTATCGGTAACTGGGTTGCTGACCCCTTCGCGAATTCGACCTCGCTGGCCTTCCCCTTGCTGTTCGGCACTTTCTTGTTCATCACCTACCTGATGCTGTATGCGCTAACGCACTTGCAGCCGGCACGACCAATGGCGGTGCTGCGGCCAGAGCAGGAACCCGCCGCGGCATAAGGGTCCTGAGCCGCGCATGAACCGGGAGCAGTCGCTTCAACGCCGAATCAAAGCCCTGACTTGGCTGTTCAGCTTCGGCGCCAGCGCCACGGTGCGACGCGAAACACCGGCGGCGCGGGAGCATTGCGTTTAGACTGCCGGGACAAACCTCCTTCAAACACCATTCCAACTCGCTGTCTTGGACAGCCAGTTTTCTGCTTGCCAATCCGCGCCCGCTGGGCAAAGTGGCGCATCAGCCCGATGATATTAGGCAGAATTAGTCTGGATTCACTCAGCCACCGAATTCAACCCAGAGTGTTCGCGACGTTTCTGTCGCAATAGTCTCGCAAAGCCGGCAGCTTATGAAGGATAGGAACATTGTGCGGTGCGACTTTGACCATGAGTCCCGAGGAGCAGCCTTTACATTGATTGAGCTGTTGGTGGTTATTGCCATCATAGCGATCCTGGCTGCACTGTTGCTTCCGGCTTTGGCCCGGGCAAAGGATAAAGCCTTGGGTGCGGCGTGTCTGAGCAATGCGAAGCAGATCGGCCTTGGCGTCATAATGTATGCCGGTGACAACCAGGATTATTTCCCGCAAGTGACCCCGTGATGGACGGCCGGCCCGTACAAAAATGCCTTGGGTCTGTCGTGCGGCGGGGAATGGTTTCGAGCGGATCATGTCACGCCGAACACCATCGCCCCGTTGCTGACCAATTATGTCCCCAACAACCTGGTTTGGACCTGCCCCAAGCGCAAGCGCGGCCTCGATTATGTCACTCCGAGCGGAGTCCAACCCGGGCAACCCGCCATCACGGGTTTCCTTTCGTACGGGTTCAATGAAATCGGCGTTTTTGGCGGTCCGGACCCGAGCACCGGTCTGATGAGTGGCAATCCCCAGAAATTCAAATCCGCCGGCATCCAGCGCCCGGCGGATATGGTCGCGATCTGCGATGTCAGCGGCTCAAATGACCCCTCACAGATCAATGGGGATGCCGACGCCGCCTGGCTGGATACCGTGTGGGCGAGATTCTCCGGCCCCGGCTACCCCGTCACTGGATTCAACGGGCGCGTCCAGACAGCCTATGCGAAACACAGCGACCGAATAAACGTCATCTATGTGGATGGTCATGCAGCCGCTACGTATCCGAGCCGGCTTACGTGGGGGCAGTTCTGGGGAGTTTTCACCCCCAACGTTGCGCTTAAGACCCAGGGCATGACCCCATATGCGTTAACTTGTTTAGA
>PLZQ01000510.1 GCA_003152225.1 Limisphaerales bacterium
AGCATGACCAGATTTCGGTGTTCGACGCCCGGCGGCTCAAGGCGGATGCCCAACCCGGCGAGGAGGTCGAGGTGGAAGTAACCCCAGTGGGTTTCGGCCGCATTGCGGCCCAATATGCCAAGCAGGCCCTCATGCAGCATATCCGGCGCGCCGAGAAGCAGCTAATCTTCACGGAATTCAAGGACCGGGTGGGCGACATTGTCAGCGGCATAGTCCGGCGGTTCGACCGGTCGGACGTGCTGGTCGATTTGGGCAAGTACGAGGCCCTGCTGCCCAACCGCGAGCGCGTACCGACCGAAGAATACCAAGTAGGCGAGCGAATCCGTTGCTACGTCAAAGCCGTCGAGGAAGGTCCACACGGCCCGGAGATCATTTTGTCCCGCGCCGACTCGCGCTTCGTCATCAAGCTGTTCCAGCTCGAAGTATCGGAGATCAATGACAACACGATTGAAGTCAAGGGCATCGCCCGGGAACCAGGTTTCCGAACCAAACTGGCGGTCTGGACTCGCGACGAGAAGGTGGACCCGGTGGGCGCCTGCGTCGGCTTGCGCGGCCAACGGGTCAAGAACATCGTCCGCGAGCTCAACAACGAGAAGGTGGATATCATCCGCTGGGACTCGAACATCAAGAATTTCATTACCAATGCGCTGGCCCCGGCCAAGCTCAAGGCCTTCGAGATTGATGAGACTCGCAAGCGGGCCAGAATCACGGTCAGCGAGGACCAGCTTTCCCTGGCCATTGGCAAGCGGGGCCAGAATGCGCGGCTGACCTCGAAACTGACGGGCTGGCAGGTGGACATCGAACCGGAAGTGGTGGTGACCAAAGGCTTCGAGGAGAAGGTGGCGGAAGCCGTCGAATCTCTGGCGGCGATCCCCGGGATTTCGCGCGAGCAGGCAGACGTGCTGGTGCATCATGGGCTGACTCGGCTGGAAGATTTACTGCAGGCGGATGAGAGCGACTTGGCTGGGATTCCGGAGCTTGGTGATCAAGCCGCGGCCATTATGGAGGCCGCGCGCGCCGAGGCCGGCCGGCGCACCCTCAAAGTGGGCGAGACGCCGATTTCCAGTTGAGTATGGCGCTGCGGTCGGAAGTTCTTGTGTTTTAGTGTCGAGCCCATGAGAGCTATGTGGCAATCAGGGCTCGAGGCGATAAAGAAATATGCCCGTTCGGATTTACGACATTTCAAAGAAGCTCGGCTTGGACAACAAACAAGTTTTGGCCAAGGCAAAAGCATTGGGCCTTACCGCCGCGCGGGTCGCCTCCAGTTCGCTGGATAAGATTACTGCCGAATACCTGGAACTCGAGATAATCAAGGAGCGTCCGGAACTCGTCGCACCACCACCTCCTCCACCCCCGCCAGCTCCTCCGCTTCCAGTTCTGCAACCTCCTGCTCTGCAGCCGTCTAAGACGCCAGCACCGGCGGATCATGCGGTGGTTACCCCTGCGCCGGCACCGCCACCCACGGTCGGAATCGTCCCAAAGCCGGAGGTCCCCACGCCGGCCGTTCCGGTCGCGCTGGAACAAGCCGCGCCCGCTCCCCAAACCCCGCCGTCAGAGCCAGTGGTGCCTGCAGCAACGCTGGAGCCGCCCAGCGCGATCATCAAGCCGCAGCCGGAATCCAAGACTGAGGCTGCCATCCCGGTACCCCCACCCCCCCCCACCCCGCCCCAACCACCACCGCCGCCGCCCAGACCCAAGGTGGGAGACAAGGTGGGATTTATTCAGTTGCGGCCCAGGCCAGGGGCCAGAGCCGGCGAGAAACCCGGCGGGGTAAAACCGCCGCTGCGCGGGCACGAACAACGAAAAACAGAGTTCGTCCGGCGCGGAGATCTGCGCGGGTTCAGGGGCGGCCATGCCCCCTCGGTCGGTCCGGCTATGCCCGGGAGCCGATTCCCCGGCCAGCAAAAGTCTGCGGGCGCCGCGAAACCCGCCGACGCGTCGGGCGCCATGCCGAAATTGGCGCTCCCTGCGGACGCCCAGGTCATTTCCATCAAGCCGCCGATCGTCGTTCGCGACCTCGCGGAACAGCTTAAGCAAAAGCCGTTCAAGATCATTGCCGATCTAATGGAGGCGGGCGTCTTTGCGAGCGTCAACCAAGCCATCGAGGAGAAGGTAGCGCAGAGGATCTGCGCCAAATACGGCTTCCGTTTCGAGGTCGAAAAACGCGAACGCGGCAGCGGCTTGGTCCATACTCCCATCAAAACGCTGGAGCTCGATGTGGAGGACAAGCTCGAAGACCTGGTCCCGCGCGCCCCGGTCGTGACCATCATGGGCCACGTTGACCATGGCAAGACCAGCTTGCTCGACGTGATCCGCAAGTCCAACGTTGCCGCCGGCGAGGCCGGCGGCATCACGCAGCACATCGGCGCCTACACCATTTCTTTCCCCCACCCCGAACGCAAGAAGGAGTTGGCCCAGATCACCTTCCTGGACACCCCCGGCCACGCCGCCTTCAGTTCCATGCGGGCGCGAGGAGCGAACGTGACAGACCTGGTGGTGCTGGTGGTGGCCGCCAATGACGGCGTCATGCCGCAAACCCTCGAGGCGCTCAACCACGCGCGCGCGGCCAAGGTCCCGGTGCTGGTGGCCATCAATAAAATGGACCACCCGAACGCCAATGCGCTGAGAGTTCGCCAGCAATTGCAGGACAAGGGGCTGGTGCCGGACGACTGGGGCGGTGACACGATTTTCGTGGAGGTGTCGGCGCTGACCAAGCAGGGCGTGGACAAGCTCATTGAAATGATTCTGCTCCAGGCCGATTTGCTGGAGCTCAAGGCCAATCCGAACCGGAACGCCAAAGGAAACGTGATCGAATCCGGCCTGGAGCCGGGAGGCCCCACGGCAACCATACTGGTGCGCAAAGGCACGCTGCGGGTCGGGGAAGTAATCATCTGCGGCCGGTATTACGGCCGGGTGCGGGCGCTGATCAGCGAGGAAGGCAAACGCCTTAAGGAAGCCGGTCCTTCAGTGGCGGTAAAGGTCCTCGGTTTGAATGGCGTACCCGAAGCTGGCCTGGAATTCAGCGTCGTGGAGGACGAGAAGGCCGCGCGCGATCTCGCTGAGCAGCGCTCCATGGAAGCCAAAGCCCTTGGCTTGGAATCCACCCGAGCCAAAGTGACGCTCGAGAACCTCTTCGACCAGCTCGCCTCGACCACCTGCAAAGTGCTCAAGATCGTGGTTAAAGCCGATACCCAGGGCTCCGTCGAGGCCATCGTGGATGCCCTCAAGAAGATCGAATCGGAGAAGGTATCGCTCGATGTCATCCACAGCGCGGTCGGCACGATCACGGAATCCGACGTGGCGCTGGCCTCCGCTTCTGATGCCGTCATCCTCGGCTTCCACACGCGCATAGACAGCGGCGTGGCCGACAAAGCCAAGCACGAGGGGGTGCAGATCAAGCTGTACGCCATCATTTACGAGCTGGTGGACCAGGTGAAGGAAGCCATGGCGGGCTTGCTCGAACCGTTGTTGAAGGACCTCACGGTCGGCGCGGCTGAGGTGCGCAAGATCTTTGCCTTGTCCAAAGGCGCCCCGGTTGCCGGCTGCATGGTGGTCAGCGGCCGGATCGTCAAAGGCAAAGTCCGTGTTCGCCGTCGCAAAGAAATCATCTACGAGGGTATCGCCCAGTCGCTCCGCCGCTTCCAGGACGAAGTCAACGAAGTGCGCGCCGGCATGGAATGCGGCA
>PLZQ01000478.1 GCA_003152225.1 Limisphaerales bacterium
GCACCACCTTGACCAGGTGATGGCGGGAGATGCCGAACGTCCCGGCCACTTCGTCCACCGTCACCCGTGCCGGGTTGCGCAGGGCAGCCTGCATCAGCACCCGGATCGAGTAGTCGGTATACGCACTCAGTTGCATTCCAACCAAAGATGACAGCGAGCGGGAAGCAATTCAAGTTAAACATGCACTTGAAATACAGCTTTAGCACGGCTATGGTCTTTCAACCGTGAATCGGGCGCTCCCGCGAGTGAGAAACAGTCCTGAAGCCCCATCACCGCAATCGAATGAAAACAATGACATCTGAGACTACCGTTGGAGAAATTGTCCGTGCTGTCCCCGCGCGGTCGCGCATATTTGAGAACCTCGGCATTGACTACTGCTGCGGCGGTAAGAAGCCGCTGGCCGAAGCCTGCCGCGCCAAGGGCCTCGACCCCGCGACCGTGGTCGCCATGTTAACGGCACTGGACGGCGTGCCAACCACAACCACGGTAAATCCCGACGCGATGAGCCTCTCCGAACTGTGCGATCATATTGAAGAGTTCCACCATGGCTATTTGCGCGAGGAATTGCCGCGCCTGGACTTCATGACGCGCAAGGTGGCCGCCGTGCACGGGGACCATGAACCTCGGTTGGTCGAGGTGCGACGGGTGTTCGAATCGTTCCAGTCCGAGATGGCTTCTCACACGAAAGATGAGGATGAAGCGGTTTTTCCCGCTATCCGCCGGCTGGAATCAGAAAACGGAGACAAGCCTGCGGCTGCCGCAAATCTCAAGGCCTCGTTTGACAAGCTGGGATCCGAGCACGAAAACGCCGGGGCTGCGCTGGCGCGGTTCAAGGAACTGACGGACACCTACACCCCGCCGGACTGGGCCTGCAACACCTTCCGCGCACTATACGATGGCCTGGCCCAACTGGAGAAGAACATGCACCAGCACGTCCACAAGGAGAATAACCTGTTGTTCCCACGGGCGCTGGCCATCGGAGATTCTGCATGAGCAAGGGGGCGAAGCTCCCGTTGTTTTACTCCTGCTCCGGCGCGTCCAGTGCCGCGCAGATGGCCAATCACATCGCGGTCAAAATGGATCGGCTCAAGATCGCCGAAATGTCGTGTATTGCAGGAATCGGCGGCGATGTGCAGCCGCTAGTGCGTACTGCCAAGTCTGGGCGTCCCATCATCGCGCTCGATGGCTGCCCGCTCCACTGCGCGGCGCAGATTCTTAAGCGACACGGTCTCAAGGCGGGCAAGCACTACGATCTGGGCAAAATGGGCGTGAAGAAGAAAATGCACGAGGACTTCGACCCGGAAGAAGCTACGCGTCTTCTCAAGCAGATAGCGAAAGAATCCGAGCTTGCCGGCCATTCACCATTCCCTCAGGCACCGCCCGCCGCTGCGGCGAACCCGACCCCAAAGGCAGGATTCGAAAGGGCCGCGTCTTCGTCCCGGTTCGGTTCGCCCAGCGCAACCGAAGAGGAAGTGGCTGAACCTGCCAGCTCGGTGTGTTACTTGAAAGAATTCAAAGATTGGTAACCACCCACACCAGCTGAATCCCTGTGAACCTTCGCATCAAACGCGCCTATGAAGCGGCCTCGCCCAAAGATGGAGACCGTTACCTGATAGATCGTCTCTGGCCGCGCGGGGTAAAGAAAGATGCGCTGGCCCTCACCGCCTGGCTCAAGGACGTTGCCCCGAGCGCCGCGCTGCGCGGCTGGTTCGGACATGATCCGGCGCGCTGGGAAATATTCCGCCGCCGCTATCGGGCCGAACTCGAATCGAGTTCGGCGGCATTGCAACCCCTGCGAGATGCTCTGTCACAAGGATTGGTGACGCTCGTGTATTCCGCACGCGACGAGGCACACAACCAGGCCGTGGTGTTGCGAGAGTTTCTCCTGGAGACATCTTCCTCATCCCGCAAGGCCCGCAACCGAATCCCCGGACTTGATGAACGCTGATCCGCATCGCCACGGCCTCTCCAAGCTCTGTATCCACGCTGGCGCACATCTGGACCAGACCATTGGCGGCACGAGCCAATCAACCTTATGAACAGCACCGATAACGCGCAGCCTGCACCACTGATGATCCTGGGCGAAGTGGCATCTTCCGGCCTTGCCCGAGGGCGTGCCCTGCTTTGTGACTGCGCCAAACAGACTGTCGTTCCGCGACGGCAGGTGAGCGAGGCTGAGGTGGGAAAGGAAATCGAGCGATTCGATTCTGCCGTCTCTGCCGCCGAGGGAAAGCTGCTGGAGGTTCAAGCGAACGTCCGGCGCACCTTGGGGAAGGGGGAGGCGGAAATTTTCGAAGCGCAAATCCTGCTCATGCGCGACGCGCAACTGCGGGATGCGGTCCGTGACCTTTGCCTCGAAAAGAGGATCAATGTGGAAGCCGCGCTCGACGAGGCGATCACGCATCTCATGGACTTGTTCGGACGCCTCGAAGATCCCTACTTTCGCGAGCGGGCCGCCGATCTGCACGATGTGGGTAAACGGCTGCTTGAGCATCTGGCGAAGAATCTGCAACCGAGCATCCCAACCCTTCCGGAGGGATGTGTGCTGGTCACGAACGAGTTGCTCGCCTCCGTCGCGGCGCAGTTGGAAGGCCACGGCGTTCGTGGGTTGATTGTGGAAAAGGGCGGACTCACCGCCCACGCCACGATTCTCGCTCGCGCTCTTAACATTCCCATGCTCGTGCAGGTGGCGGAGGCCACGAATCGAATCCGCGCGGGCGACCTGGTGATCGTGGATGCTTTGGCGGGCCGGGTCTTCATCAACCCCAAACCGGAGATACTCCGCAAATACGATCAGTTGGAGGCGGACCTTCAAATTCACCAGAGTGCCTTGAAAGGCCTGATTGACCTGCCGGCGGTCACGCGGGATGGCGTCGAGATAAAGCTGTGCGCCAACATCGGTCAAACGGCCGATGCGGTGGCGGCCGCGAACGTGAAGGCTGATGGCGTCGGACTGTATCGCACCGAATTCATCTTTCTCGTGCAGGATCATTTCCCCTCGGAAGCGGAGCAATACCAGTTCTACCGCACCACGGCGGAGCACCTCCAGCCGGGCGAAACGGTGATCCGCGTGCTGGATATTGGCAGCGATAAACCGCTCCCCTATTTCCCGCTGACTCGCGAAACCAATCCGGCGCTGGGCTGTCGGGGCACACGGCTGCTGCTGGCGCATCCCACAGTCCTGCACACTCAATTGCGGGCCATTCTTCGTCTGAGTGCGTCCCATCCAGTCGCCATTCTCCTTCCCATGATTGGCGGAATGGACGAATTGCGCGCGGCCAAAGCCGCCATAGAAGACGTGAAGGCGGAACTCGCCGCCGAGGGCCAGCCGTTTAATCCCCGCATCCCGCTTGGCGCCATGATTGAGACTCCGTCCGCTGCGATTCTCATCGGGCAACTGGCCGGGGAGGTTGACTTCTTCAGTGTGGGCACCAACGACCTTGTGCAGTATCTGCTGGCCGCTGACCGGATAAGTGGTGACCTGGCTTCCTCCTATGAACCGCTACATCCGGCGGTGCTCCAGGTGCTCGCCACGCTGGCGACGGTGGCCAAGGCCAAGGGCAAGCCCATCTGTCTGTGTGGTGAGATTGCCAGCGACCCCGCTTATGCAACGCTTTTGATCGGTCTGGGATTTCGGAGCTTCAGCGTGAGTCCGGGTCGCCTTCTTGAAGTTAAACACGCCATTCGCTCGATCCGTCTGTCCGAGGCTGAGGAATTGGCCGGGAAGGTTCTTCCATTGAACTCAACTCGGGACATTAAAGCTCACCTGCAGGACGACTGGAGCCGCCGAAGACCGGTTTCATCACCCGCCATAGTTGCTTCAGCACCTACCACAACTGCTCCGCTCCCGGTAATGCACAACGTCAAACTCCAGCGCTTTGAATCGCAGGCCGGCGACGCACCTCTTGCGTTCGTCAGCTACACTCACGAAGGAGAGCATGTTATTCTGGATCACGCGTTTGCCCCGGAGGAACTTCAGGGACATGGAATGGCCGCCACTTTGGTCCGCGCTGCGCTGCACGAGGCGCGGCAAAGGCACTGGCGCATAGTCCCCCGCTGTCCGTATGTCGCCACGTTCATCAAACGAAACCCAGATTTTGCCGACCTCGTGGCTCGGCCGGAAAGAGCATGAGTCTGATCGATCCAATCCACAGCGTCGCCGTCGAAGAAGATCTCTCCGGGGATCGCTTCGAACGTTCGGCAATTACTGAATACATCATCATGAAAAGCCTCACCAAATCTGCGCGGCGCCATGGCGGTGTGGCGGTCGCCACCATGCTCCTGGGACTGACGGTTGGCTATTCGTCCGCAGCGGAAAACGAAATCAGGGTGCCGTCGAATGATCTGAAGGGGATTGACCCGGAGGTCACTGGCTTGGAAACCGCCTTGCTCGCGCAAGCGCCCAACGTGCCGCCGCCAATCACGCGCAAGCACGCGACGAAAGTCATTGTGAATCTCGAAGTGCGCGAGGTCGTAAAGCAGCTTGCCGATGGCGTGGAATATGTCTTCTGGACATTCGGCGGGTCTGTGCCGGGGAACTTCATCCGCGTTCGCGAAGGCGACGAGATTGAGTTTCATTTGAACAATCATCAGAACAACAAAATGCCGCACAGTATTGACCTGCATGCAGTTAGCGGCCCGGGCGGCGGTGCGGCTTCATCGTTCACCGCGCCGGGGCATTCGTCGCAGTTCTCGTTCAAGGCTCTTCACTCCGGCCTTTTTGTTTATCACTGCGCAACTGCGCCGGTCGGCATGCACATCGGCAACGGCATGTATGGTTTGATTCTCGTCGAGCCGAAGGAAGGTCTGCCGCCGGTGGACCATGAGTATTACATGATGCAAGGTGAGTTTTATACCACCGGCAAATACGGCGATCAGGGATTGCAGGGATTCGATATGGATAAGGCCGTTGATGAACGACCGCCTTATGTTGTGTTCAACGGCGCGGTGGACTCGCTCGTCGGCGATCGGGCTCTGACAGCGAAAGTCGGCGAAACCACCCGCCTATTCTTCGGCAACGGAGGGCCAAATCTTACTTGCTCATTTCACATCATAGGCGGACAATTCGACGCCTTATATGAGGACGGCACAATGACCAACTTTTTGCAGAATGTCCAAACCACAACAGTGCCGCCCGGTTCGGCTGTAGTAGTGGATTTCAAGGCCCACGCGCCCGGCACCTATGTTCTTGTTGATCACGCGGTCTTTCGTGCCTTCAACAAGGGAGCTCTTGGCATGTTGAAGGTGGACGGCCCGCAAAACCTGCTCGTCTATTCCGGCAAGGAGGTGGATGCCACTTACATTGGCAAGGCGGCCGAGGCCGGTTCGGAAGCTGAAAAGAAAGTCGCTGCATTGCAGGCGCAGATGGCCGAGGAAATCAAGAGCAATCCGAAAATCGCCGGATTGACCAAGGATATTCAGGTTCAAAAAGGCAACGCTGTGTTTATGCAAACCTGCTTCGTCTGCCACCAACCGGAAGGTCAGGGTGTCGCCGGCCAGATTCCGCCACTGGCGAAGTCCGACTTTCTCGCAACTCTTAGCAAGGAAGATTATATCCGAGGCGTTCTGATGGGACGCACCGGTCAGATCGTCGTCAACGGCAAAACCTACAATGGAACCATGGTTCCATTGAATTATCTGAGTGACGAACAAATCGCCAATGTACTCACATACGTTCGCAACAGTTGGGGCAATTCGGGCGAGGCCGTGACTCCGCAGGAAGTCACCAGGATTCGACAGTCGGCTGCGCCGCCACCAACAAAAAGCGAATTTGAATAATCGCGCAACCCAACTGACCATGTGAGAATCAGCCATTACATTTGCTTCGCCTCGCTCCTGGTAAGCGTGACGGTAGCATGCGCGGCGGATCAACCGCCGCCGGGCATGACGCGGATTCCCGACGGCGTGTATCGTCCGTTTTTCCTCGTACAGAACGACCCGAAAGAAGTTCCAGTCAAGGCGTTCTGTCTCGACATTTTGCCAGTGACGAACGGCGACTTCCTCGAATTCGTCCGCGCGAATCCGCGGTGGCGACGCTCGCAAGTGAAACGGATCTTCGCCGACGATTCGTATCTGAAGAACTGGATGGACGATCTCGATCCCGGAACGAACGCGCCTGCCAATGCACCGGTCACGTTTGTTTCATGGTTCGCGACGAAAGCCTGCGCGCATTGGAAGGGCAAACGCCTGCCGACCGTTGCCGAATGGGAATACGTGGCATCGGCCAGCCCGACGCGGAAAGACGGCGAAAACGATGCCGGATTCAAACATCACGTGCTCGAATGGTATTCCACACCCGCGCCGACCAGACTTTCGCCAGTAGGTACGGGGCGCGCGAATTTCTGGGGCGTTCATGATTTGCACGGTTTGGTCTGGGAATGGGTGGCTGATTTCAATACCGCGATGGTCACCGGGGATGCGCATGGTGACACCGGACTGAGCCGGCAGCTTTTTTGCAGCGCGGGCGCACAGGGCGCGAGAGACGTCGAAAACTATCCCGCCTTCATGCGTTACGGGTTTCGCAGCAGCCTCAAGGCGGATTATTGCATCCACAACCTCGGCTTCCGCTGCGCCAAAGATTTATGAAGACAAAAACCACAATTCTCGGTGCCGTGCTCGCGTTGCTCGTCGCTGGCACCGCGAACGCAACGGATGCTGGCCCGGCATCGTGTTGTGTCCCAACCGCGTTGCCCGCGACAACCAACTTCACAGACAAATCGCTTTATCAAACCGAGTCGAAATGGACGACTGATACGGGCAAGCGAATCAAGCTCGGTGAACTGAAAGGCAAGCCGCAGGTTGTCGCCATGTTCTTTGCCAACTGCCAATACGCCTGTCCGATCATCGTCAACGACATGAAACGCATTGAAGCGGCGCTCACAGCGGATCAACGCACGAACGTCGGCTTTACGCTGGTTTCCTTTGACACCAAACGGGACACCCCTGCGGCATTGGCTGCATATCGTCTGACGCACGCACTGCCTGCGGACAACTGGACGCTATTGCACGGTGAACCCGACGACCTGCTGGAGCTGGCCGCGTTGCTCGGCTTGCAATTCAAGGAAGATGCGAACGGCCAGTTTGCGCACTCGAATGTCATCACGATCCTGAACGCGCAGGGCGAAATCGTTCATCAACAAATCGGCCTAAACCAGGATATCAAGGAAACGGTCCGTATTCTGCGGCAACTCGCAGCAAAGTAATCGCCACGGTTCGACTTAACAGATTTTCAGTAAATGAAGACGAATAAACCCGCCACGCGTCACACCAATCCTTACGCGCATTCGCCGCGTCCTTTCTCGGCTAGAGTGCTGGACGGTCCCGAGCGGGCGCCCAGCCGGGCGATGCTCTACCCAGTGGGTTTCAAGCCTGAGGATTTCATCAAGCCGATGATCGGCATCGCCTCGGCTTGGAGCATGGTCACGCCATGCAACATGCACCTCGACCAACTCGCGCGCGAAGCCGAAGCCGGCGCCAATGCCGCCGGCGGCAAGGCCATTGTTTTCAACACGATCACCATCTCCGACGGCATTTCCATGGGCACTGAAGGGATGAAGTACTCGCTCGTCTCGCGCGAGGTCATCGCCGACTCCATTGAAACCGTTGCCGGCTGCGAAGGCATGGATGGCTTGGTGGCCATTGGCGGCTGCGATAAGAACATGCCCGGAGCCCTCATCGCGATGGCCCGGTTGAATCGCCCTGCCGTCTTTGTTTATGGCGGAACGATTTTGCCCGGTTGCATCACCGGGGACAGCCGCAATCTCGACATCGTATCCGTCTTTGAAGCCGTCGGAGCGCACGCCAAAAGGCGCATCGACGACAAAGAGTTCCAGGCCATTGAGTCCTGCGCCATTCCAGGACCCGGGGCCTGCGGCGGCATGTACACCGCCAACACTATGGCCAGCGCTATTGAAGCTTTGGGCATGAGCCTGCCCAACAGCTCCGCCCAGAATGCGATTTCCGAAGCGAAAAAGGAGGATTGCCGCCGCGCCGGCGCCACGGTGTTGGAGATGCTCAAGCAAGGCCTTCGTCCGCTCGATATCATGACTAAAAGCGCGTTCGAGAATGCCATTACAGTGGTCATCGCCTTGGGAGGCTCGACCAATGCGGTGCTGCATTTATTGGCCATGGCTCATGCCTGCAACGTTAAGCTGATGCTCGATGACTTCACGCGCATCGGCAAGCGGGTTCCCGTGCTCGCCGACTTGAAACCAAGCGGCAAACATCTCATGTCGGAACTCGTCGCCATCGGCGGCATCCGGCCCTTGATGAAGACGCTCCTCGAGGCCGGCCTGGTGCATGGTGATTGTGTGACGGTTACCGGCCAAACCATGGCCGAAACCCTGGTCGACGTGCAGCCTTATCCTCAAGGACAAACGATTATTGCCCCGCTCGACCGTCCGCTCAAGAAGGAGAGCCACCTGGTGATTCTTTACGGCAATCTCGCACCCGAAGGCGCGGTCGCGAAAATCACCGGGCACGAAGGCTTGCGCTTCACCGGCAAAGCGCGTGTATTTGATTCGGAAGAGCAAGCGATGCAGAAGATCCTTTCCGGCGGGATTCGCAAAGGCGATGTCATCGTCATCCGCTATGAAGGCCCCAAAGGCGGCCCCGGGATGCGCGAGATGCTCTCGCCCACCTCGGCGATCATGGGCGAGGGCCTGGGCAAGGACGTCGCACTGATCACTGATGGCCGATTCTCGGGGGGCAGCCATGGTTTTGTGGTCGGCCACATCACGCCGGAAGCCTACGTGGGCGGACCTATCGCTCTGGTCAAAAACGGCGACCCCATCACCATCGATGCCGAAAAGCGGCAGATTAACCTGGAGCTCAGCACCCGCGAGCTAAAGCAACGCCGTCTGGCCTGGGAAGCGCCCCGACCGCGCTACACACGCGGGGTACTGGCCAAATACGCCAACGCTGTGACCTCCGCCTCCCTGGGCGCGGTCACGGACCAGAATCTTCACCCGTAAAACAAGTCGAAGTAACCTTTGGAACGAACCTGATTATGCAAAACGAGAAGAGCACCAATGAAATCAGATTTAGCCCCGCTCAGGCTGCCCAAGCCGTGACTCTGGTGGACTACCAACCTGGCTCAATTGTCAGCCGGGAAATTCTGAAGAAGACGACCGGAAAGGTCACTTTGTTTGCCTTTGATGCGGACTAAGGTTTGAGCGAGCACACCTCGCCTTTTGACGCACTTGTGCAGGTTCTGGAAGGAGAGGTGGAAATTACCATCGGGGGCAAGCCGCACCGCGTTATTGAGGGACAATTGATTCTTATGCCTGCCAACCAGCCCCACGCACTAAAAGCGCTCAAGCGCTTCATGATGATTCTGACGATGATTCGTTCCTGAGGTATGAGTAAGATCAACAACCTTTGTAAAGAGGTAATCGAGAAGTCCGAGTGGGTGGCGATCGCCACCGCCGGACCAAATGGTGCCCACTTGGCGGCCTGCTGATGTCAATCGGTAAGAACTCTGGGCTACGAGGACGATGTGGTTCGCATTCCCGCCTGGCGCTATTTCCGCACCGAGGAAAATTTGAAGCGTAACTCTCGGGTCGAACTGCTCTTTGCCAGCCGCCAAATCGAGTGCCCTCAGGGCCATGGCCAAGGCTGCCGCATCCTGGGCCAGGGCGAACTTCAAACCTCCGGGCCGAACGCGGAGGTCGTTAAAGCCAAGTTCCCGGGAACGCGCGGTGCTTTAGTGGTTACTATTGAGAGCGCGGAGACGCAGCTCTAAGGCGCGTTCTCGGCAGCGGTTCGCATTGAACTGGGGGAGACGGTCAAAAAAGTACGCTGGCGACGAACTCCCGGAGTGGTTCAGGGGGCCGGCGATTGCGGTGGATAACGACGGCCAGATCACGCTCGAAACGCGGCTGGATGCCCAAACGGCGGACCGCCGGGCGTTGTTCATACCACGGGCGGCGGCGAATCAGCCACTGACTTCCGTACGGGCTTCGGCGGCCAGCGGAGTGCTCAGGTAACGTTCACCGGTCGAGCAGGCTACGCTCACGATTATTTTGCCCTTGTTCTCATGGCGCTTGGCCACTTGGACGGCGGCCCAAACGTTTGCGCCCGACGAAATGCCAGCGAGAATGCCTTCTTCTTTGGCCAATCGGCGTGCCATCGCAAAAGCATCATCGTTCGTGACTTGAATACATTCGACAATCTGCGGAAGGCCCTTGGAGTCTTTCAAATGCAGGTTCTTTGGAATAAATCCGCCACCCAGCCCTTGAATCTTGTGGGGTCCGGGCTTGAGGGGTTGTCCGGCGAGTGTTTGCGAAATAACCGGTGAATCCTTCGGCTCCACAGCGATGGCCTCAAACGATGGCTTACGCGGCTTGATGGCCTCTACGCAGCCCGTAATGGTTCCCCCTGTCCCAACACCCGAAATCAGAATATCGACCTTGCCATCCGTATCGGCCCAAATTTCTTCCGCGGTGGTCTTTTGGTGAATCGCCGGGTTTGCGGGGTTGTCGAACTGCTGCGGAATCCAGGAGTTTCGTGTTTCCTTGGCCAACTGCTCAGCCTTCGTAATGGCGCCCTTCATGCCTTCAGCGCCTGGAGTGAGCACAAGCTTGGCGCCCAGCATCGCCAGGAGGGTGCGCCGTTCCACGGACATGGTATCCGGCATGGTCAGGATCAGCCTGTAACCTTTGGCGGCGGCGACAAAGCCCAGGGCAATACCGGTGTTGCCGCTGGTGGCCTCGATAATCACAGAATCATTTTTCAGAATCCCGCGCTGCTCGGCATCCTGGATCATCGCCATCCCGATGCGGTCCTTGACGCTGCCGAGAGGATTGAAAAACTCGCACTTCAAGAGCACAGTGGCCTCGACGCCATCGGTCACTTTGTTCAATCGAACGAGCGGCGTGCGACCTACAGTTTCTACGATATTGCTATAAATACGTGACATAAAAAATACCTATTGATGGTGAAATCCGCCACTTCGACTTCCATTGGCGCAACGATTGTGTCGTTAACCAAGGACGCGATTGCAAATTCGGTTCGCATGAGCCAAGGATCTAACATATATCGCGTTACGATACATGTCAAACATGTGATGGCCTGGCATCAGTCGAGAATTGCTGAACTACAGTC
This sequence comes from Limisphaerales bacterium, assembly GCA_003152225.1. Classification (GTDB taxonomy): domain Bacteria; phylum Verrucomicrobiota; class Verrucomicrobiia; order Limisphaerales; family UBA8199; genus PALSA-1440. The sequence continues at coordinate 11,104 of PLZQ01000478.1, forward strand.
GCCCGGAACTCATCGCGGCGCCGCCCCTCCCGAAGCCATCCTCAGGCTTCGGCGCCGAACCAGCCACAGCCACTTATTCATCAACACCTGTGAGTTGCTCAAGCCGAAGGATGAGTTCCGGACCCATTCGTTTCAATTGCTCGGTGTGGGCAGAGGAGAGTTTTTCGAGCACATTCTCCCCGCAACGCGTGAGTTGGACGAAAACCTGCCGGCGGTCTTGGGCTGAGGGCGCGCGCGCCACCAACTTCTCGAGCACCAGCCGGTCGATCAAACCTACCACGCTATGGTGGCGAAGTTGCAGCCGCTCCGCCAACTCGCCCACGGTGACGCAGTCGCGCCCGGGAAAGCCCTTGATGGCCAGCAATGCCTGATGCTGCTGCGGCGTAATGCTGGCAGCGTGCGCCGCCTCTTCGCTGAAATGATGGAACTGTCGGAGCGCATAGCGGAATGCTGCCAGCATCTCATACTGCGACTTGGAAAGCTTTTTGGTTTTGGCCATCTATCGTCGATTTTGTACCAGAGGTTGCAGAATGTCAGCCTCGGTTTGACATATATCGTGATACGATATACCATCCAATATTCTTGATGCAAACTGAATCTAACTTTCTGTCGACCAATGGCGGCAAAGCCGCCGGGTCTGTACCGGTTGTTAACGACGAACTGGCAGATTTCAGCACCGACCACCGCATGTTGCTGTTGTCGGCTATGGCCTTGGCGATTGGGGCGATCGGTTCTGTCGTTGCCTATGTTCTGATCTGGTTGATCGCGGCGATCACCAACCTTGCTTTCTACCATCGCTTTTCCGCTGCCCCAACCGTGCCACAATGCCATCATCTGGGGCTTTGGGTGGTGCTGGTGCCGGTGGCGGGCGCGCTAGTCGTGGGGTTCATGGCGCGATTTGGTTCGGAAAAGATTCGCGGCCACGGCATCCCGGAAGCACTGGGGGCAATTCTCCTCGGCCGCAGCCGGATTCAGCTTAAGGTCGCGATTCTCAAACCGCTTTCCGCCGCGATTTCCATCGGCACCGGCGGGCCCTTTGGCGCAGAAGGACCGATCATCATGACGGGCGGTGCATTTGGCTCAATGTTCGCGCAACAGTTCCATCTGAGCGCGGCCGAGCGAAAGACTCTTCTGGTCGCTGGCGCTGCGGCGGGAATGGCAGCCGTGTTTGCCACGCCGGTTGCGGCGGTGCTGTTGGCCGTTGAACTGTTGTTGTTTGAATGGAAGCCGCGCAGTTTCATTCCCGTGGCGGTGGCTTCGATTGTCGCGTCGGTGTTGCGCGTGCCGTTGCTCGGCGCGGGACCGATCTTTCCCGTGACCGCTCATGCGCCACTGTCCGGCACGGAATTGGCGCTTGCCGCCGGCCTCGGTGTTTTGGCGGGTTTTGGCTCTAGCTTGTTGACCATGCTCGTTTACGCTTGTGAAGATCTATTTCAAAAGCTGCCGCTTCACTGGATGTGGTGGCCGGCCATTGGCGCGATGTTTATCGGCGTAGGCGGCCTCGTTGAACCTCGGGTGCTGGGCGTCGGTTATGACACGATCGACGATTTGCTGCGTGGTGAACTCGTCGGGGCGGTCGTCGTCGGCTTGCTCGTGGCCAAGGCGCTTGTGTGGTCCATCGCTCTGGGTTCCGGCACGTCCGGCGGGGTTTTGGCGCCGTTGCTCATCATGGGCGGGGCGCTGGGCTCTTTTGCCGGCTCCTTTATTCCTGTGGGTGATCCTGGTCTCTGGGCGCTGATCGGTATGGCAGCCATGATGGGAGGCACGATGCGGTCGCCGGTCACCGCGATGGTTTTCGCCGTCGAACTGACGCGCGACTTCAATCTTCTTCCCGCCCTCCTCATCGGTTCGGTCGCGGCCCTAGGCGTGACCGTTTTGCTTATGCGCCGCTCCATTCTGACGGAGAAACTCGCCCGCCGTGGGTATCATATCACGCGCGAATATAGCATTGATCCGTTTGAACTCGCCCGCGTGCGCGAGGTGATGGACAGTGACGTTCCGACGGTCCCGGCGGCCATGAAACTCTCTGAGCTTTCCGATCTCATCGCCCAAGGCGATCCCGACCTGAGCCGGCGACAAGGGACGTTGATTGTGGACGAGCAAGACCGGCTTGTCGGCATCATCACGCGAGGCGACATTGTCCGTTCGTTACGACAAAATCGGGCGGCACAGATGACCGTAGCAGAAGCCGGGAGCACCGATCTTGCGGTGGGGTTTCCCGACGAACCGCTGCACGCGGCGCTCACGAAAATGCTAAACCGCGGCATCGGGCGCCTGCCGGTCGTGCAGCGCAACGATCCGACCCACGTGGTCGGGTACCTGGGCCGGGCGGCGCTGCTCTCGGCCCGGATGCGCCTCCACGAGGAGGAAAATGTTCGCCAGCGAGGTTGATTTCCAACAATAAAGTTAAATCAAGCAATCCCGTCATCCATGCTCAAAATTATTTTGTTGAAATTCCTGATTGCCGCCGTTTCCGGCTGGCTGATTCTCAATCTGCTCTGACGTGCAACGTTTCCTCTATCTGCGCGACCCACTTTTTTTAGTGGGTTGCGCCGCTTATGCCTTCAACCGCTGGCTCGTCAAGCCGCATGTTCACACGGGATTCTTTCATTCTCACTTCAACGACTGTTGGTTGATTCCTTGCGCATTGCCGCCAATTCTTTGGCTGTACCGGCGGCTCGGCCTGCGCTCACACGACGCCCCACCGCAAATCTCCGGAATCACGCTGCACCTGGCCTTCTGGTCACTGTTGTTTGAATGGATCGGTCCAAAATTCGTGCCGCACACGACCGGCGATCCGCTGGATGCGCTGGCCTACGCAACCGGTGCGGTGGTGGCCGGCCTATGGTGGCGGCGTGGTCGCTGGCTTAAAACCCGTCTTGGCCGTGAGCTTTGATACGCTGGCGCCGCATTACCGCTGGATGGAATTCGTCCTGGCGGGAGAGAAGCGGCAGCGTTGCCGCACCACGTTCCTTGATGACATCCCTCCCGCTCGGAACATTCTTCTGCTGGGGGAAGGCCACGAACGCTGCCTGGTGGAGTGCTGCCGCCGATTTGCAGGCGCTCGAGTTGTTTGTGTGGACGCGAGCGAACGGATGCTCGCCCAGGCTCGCCGGCAACTGACAGGTCAAAACGCAGAAGCCGCCCGCGTTGAATTCATCCACGCTGATGTTTTGAACGGGTCGTCATCCTTCGGGGCTTTCGATCTCATTGCCACAAACTTTTTTCTCGATTGCTTCCGCGGGGATCAAATGGAACGGGTCGTTGGTCGGCTCGCCGCGGCGGCAGGCCCAGGCGCAAACTGGTTGCTCGCTGATTTCCAAATTCCTTCCGGGCGACTAAAGCAAATTCGCAGCCGGCTGATTCTTTTGGCCATGTACGCCTTCTTCCGCACAATGAAGCAGTTGCCGGCGAACCAACTCACCGCACCCGATTCGTTCTTGAAACGTGCCGAGTTCACTCTGCACCGCCGCGTCGAAGCCGAATGGGGTTTGCTCCACAGCGACTGGTGGCGACGGCCTGAAGAAGTCGGTGCTGGATTATGATTGAGTTGATTGCGATGGGCAACCCACATCGACTTCAACCAAGCTTTCGCGCCCATCCGGCGCCTGCGCAACGGACTAACTGGGCTAACGGTCGCCTCTGGTTTAATGGTGACAATCTTGGCTTGGGGTTCGGTTCGGGGGATCATTCGGCTCCTAGCAACCATTTCCCTCCTTTAGTGAAGGGAGTATGTTATGCGGTGGAAAAGACTGTCCCTTGTGTGTCACGGGCGGGAAACCAGACGTCGAAGCCGGCGCATAACTTCGGGGTCGGGATGCGTTCAACTGCGAACAAGGAGGAATCTCATTGAAAACGGAATCTTCCATTACTCGCTCATCGGTGGAATTGGATAATCTGTGCATCAACACAATTCGTTTCCTGTCAGTGGACGCTGTGGAGAAAGCCAAGAGCGGTCATCCAGGCCTGCCGATGGGTGCTGCGCCTATGGCCTATGTGTTGTGGACGCGGTTTCTCCGGCACAATCCGGCCAATCCGAATTGGTACAATCGGGACCGGTTTGTCCTGTCGGCTGGGCACGGTTCGATGTTGCTCTACAGCTTGCTGCATTTGACGGGCTACGATTTGCCGCTGCAACAAATTAAACAATTCCGCCAATGGGGTAGTAAGTGTCCGGGGCACCCCGAGCGCGGGATGACGCCAGGGGTGGAGACGACCACCGGCCCGCT
>PLZQ01000099.1:0-10854 GCA_003152225.1 Limisphaerales bacterium
GTGAAAATAGTGTTGGCGGGAAGTGATTGATAGGTGCGGGGTTACGCATACCGTTAACGTTATTGGGCCGCAGGCAAGGAGCGGTTTGGGGCTGAAATTATTTCACTGAATTGTTGTAAGTGCCTGCAAATCAGCAGGACTTTTTTTCAGGCTGTTGCCGATTTATCCGAGGGCAGAAAGTGGATTGATTGGGAGGCACCGGTGAGGGCGAGGAATGGGCGAGCGTCATGTCCGTGATTCTTCATTCTTCATTCATCCTTCATCCTTCGAGCCATCGCCGCCCGGTTGCGGAGCGAAACGACCCTGCCGANNCATCTGGCTCAGAGCCAAGACCAACGCAAAACCGCAAGCACCCTCGACCGGGGTGAACGGCATCCCCCAGAAACATGACATTCTTACGACCCCTTTTTGGGCGGCAGTCACTCCACCGGCGGCTTTCCACCGAACAGTCGCGGCAAATCCATCATGCCGTGCTTGATTCGCAAGATTTCGATCGTGTCGCCGTGCCAGGTATAAAACAGCAGGTAGCGTGAGTAATGGCGCACGATTAAGCTCCTGATTCCTGGGGGGAGTCAAATCTCGACGAAGCCTCCCAAGGTCTGGTTGGTTCTCGACGCGCCTCACAGTCGCCCTGACTTCCTCGTGCCAGCGAGACGCGGCCTCTGGAGATGCTTTCTCCGTCAGGTAAGAAACGCCCGCTTCTACATCAATCCAGAATTGAGGCCGATAGATGACGTTCACGAGCCCTTGGACGCACGCGTCAATCCCCTCGTCAAAGCCCTTTCCCAATCTGCCGCCTCCGCAGGGCGTGCCGGGCCGCTGTCCACAGCCTCATTCACCCATTCCTGATGAACGGCCGTCAGGTCGGCTTCCTGGAGATCACAGAGTCGGTCGAGTATTTCCTGCCGTTCGTCAGNNCAGGGCACGCCCAAAGACAAGCGCTCTGGACCATTCCCTGCAAGAACTGTGGCACGTTTTCTTTGCCACCTCCGATCAACGTGCCCGGGACCATGAACCAACCGGGGCGAGCGGCCTTCAGCGCAAACATGAAATTCTCATGGACACCTTCGTGAAGGTAAACCGTAGCCATATCATTATGAGGCGGGACAATCCATTTGCGCAGACCGTTGTCCCCGCGCATCGAGAAATGGACCGGGGCATATTGCGGGCCATTCTGCGGCAGACGGACATCAGGGTGGAGGACTTCATTCGATTGCTTTGAGCGGGCGGGCCAACGCCTGTGCCTTCCTCGCCGTGCTCTCGCCGCCGCCCCTGCTCCCAACTCACCGCCCTGCCAGGCTTGTTTGACGCTTTCCGGGACTTTCACTTTCTGGGACCCTTTCACGAATCCTCCTCTGTGGGGCAGTGGACCGGGAGCAGCAACGGTGCGCCCTCCTGCGTGAATTTCTTTAACCGCCGAATTTCTTGGCAAGTGCAGCTTGGTGCTGTGCTGTTCGCGCAACACCACAATCAGCCCAAATCTGGTCAAAGAATGGCCTGAGGATTTCTCAGGGAGGCTTATCGTAAGATGCTATTTCATCTTGCCACTTGATAACATCTTGAAGCGACTTTCCCCAGAACTCATTAGCCACAGCAAGGGAGTATCCCTTGATTCCAGTTAGCCCAGCTTCAATCACCAGCGGAGGAAGCAATTGCAAATGCTTTGCGGCCACACTGAGATAATTGCTAAGCGCCTTTACGAAATACTCTTCGACAGCTCCACTCGTAATATAAGACCAAGGCGGCCGTTTCCAATGCATCTGAAGTTCATTCAAATAATCTGCATTCAAGATCAGCGCATCAATCCCCCAGATTTCACGGCTCAAAAACAGTTGTGAAAAATGCCATAATTTCTCACCTGTAAACTCACCGACAATCGCACCGAGACCATTCCTGTCGTAACCCCACTGAAGTGCGTAACCCAACGGCGCGAGACTGCCTTTGATCGCAATTTCTTTCGCTTCATAAGCCGAGTTGATTCGAGGAACAAGGGCAGACGGATATACGCGCAAATATGCCTTTCCTCCGTCTGGCACAGTAAATGTGCCGGAACGGTCGCCAACAAGGTCCTCCGCGGCATCGTAAAATATTGCAGGATTCTTCGTTGGCTTTTGGGGAACGAATTTCGCGTTGCCAACACTCGGTGAGGAATGACGTGAGAGAATCAACCCGATATCCTTCACAAGCGTTTCAACCAGCTTTTCGAATTGCTTCTTCTCGTCAACCGCAGTCGATTCTGCGAGTTCATAAGTTCTAGGCCAAACTGTATGGCGCAAATCAAACGGAACCGACTCTGGGTCTGGCTTGCCGTAGGCTGTATTCATGATTCCCACCACCTTTTCGTGAGAATGACACCGAACGGCATAACCGTATTCGATTAGAACGTTCGGGTTCGGGAACTGACGTGGCCTTCCGGAGGCGTTTTTGAATCCTTCCTTCGACTCGCCAACAAAAGAGAGATCTGCAACAAACGCTGCACACCCTTCAATCTTTCGTAGAATAGTGTCAACAACCGGGGGGGAACCCGGAACCCCTTGAGTGTCTTTATCGAGTTCCACTGTTGCATCCCGCAAAGCGTTCTCAAGTGTTGCGTCCGCTGGCAGTCGCTTCAAGGCCTCCTGAAGCGCCATTTCGATGAAACTTCTATTGAGGTCCGCTGGCGAATCGCTCTGCCACGAGTAGAAAACGGTTAATCGCTTGGCCATGCCGAGAGAATAGTTGAGTTCAATCGGCTTGCAAATCTCCCAGAGGCATTTCCCAAGGCGCTCAGCGAACTACTGATAGGAATTTGGTTTTTCGCGCGCCCGTTTGTACTTGACGCTGCGCGGGTGAAGGAGAATTGCTTTTCGCTCTCATTCATTCCGGCCCCATCCTGCCTGAGCTGGTGGAGGGCGGCAACAGGCAAGTTTTGCCGATTTTCTGGCGGTTTTGCCCCTTCGCCAAGACCGTAGGCGGGCGGCAGCGGCCGAGCGGCCAGGCAATGCGCAAGAAGCAGCGCGATTCCGGGGCAAACCGGGCCGGAGGAGGCCAGTGCCGGGCAGAAGGCCGCCTTTAAACCGGCCTGGATAACAACGGTTCTCAGTCGGTTAGCACATTCGGGACAGGTGGGGAAAGCCTCTCTGCCGCGAAGAGGCGCAAAAGGCGCAAAAGGCGCAAAAGAAAGGATCGGAGGAACTCTTTCCCTCTTTGCGTCTCTTGCGCCTTTTCGCGGCTGGTTCCACTTCGGCTGTTGAGGCCAGTTCGGGGAAGGCGGCCTGCCAGTCAAAGGCCTTGGTCTGGACCGCCAGGTCGCTGATGACGCTGTTGCCCTCGCGGATGGTGTGGTCGAGGCGGGTCAACTGCATGCCGCGCACGGCGGTCTTGATCCAGAGGGTGAGCTGGCAGATTTCAACTTAGATAAGGTTGCCTGATTAAAAATGGGGCTGTGTGGGTAGTCTATGGTACCAGGGTATGTCCAGGGTGCTCCCAGACCACCCAAAGGGAGGCGGGAGAGAACGGTTGTATTCAGAATGCTTATGGGGAACACCGAACATCCAACATCCGACATCCAACTCCCAACGTCGAACGCCCGGGCAATGCTACCTAAAGCGACATCAATGCGACATCAAAGCCACCCCAAAGCGTGTTGATAGCCAACCGATTGCGACTCCAAAGCCACCCCAATGCGACTCCAAAGCTACCCCAAAGCTACCCCAAAGCGTCCCCAAAGCGTCCCCAAAGCCGTCCACTTCGGCTTGACCGGGCGGCGTCGCCCAGGCAATTAGTGGGGTTATTGCAAAGCAACGCCTTATGATCCACCGCTTACGTCACCCCGGTTCTATCCAAATCCTCAGCGCGCTGTTCGCGGCGGCCTTGTTTGCCGGCTGCAAGACCGCGCCCCGGCCCGGCGCCTTCGCGCCCCGAAGAGGGGATGAAATCGTCGTCGCCGGCCAGTTCGTGCACACCGGCACTCGCGTGGTGCTCTGGATGGACCCGGGCGGCTACGACGCCTATCGCGTCGGACGTCGCTTCAGCCCCATCGAAAAATCCGATTGGGAAACCTCGCAGGCGGAAGTCAGGGGCCTCAATGGTCCTGCTCGCTACGACCTGCGGCGCAGCGGCCTGAGTCGCGAGGAGATCGAGCGTGTGCGCGGCGGCGGCTGGGATTTGCCGCTCCTCCAGCGGGTCGTGGATCAGTTCGTCATCCACTTTGACGTGTGCGGCACGAGCCGGCAATGCTTCAAGGTATTGCACGACATGCGCGGTCTTAGCGTCCAATTCATGCTCGACCTGGACGGCACGATCTACCAGACGCTCGACCTTAAGGAACGCGCTTGGCACGCGACCTCCTCGAACAGCCGCTCCGTCGGCATTGAAATCGCCAACATGGGCGCCTACCCGGCAGGCGGCAAGAATCCCTTTGCGGAATGGTATGCCAAAGACTCGCACGGCCAAACGCGCATCACCGTTCCAGCCGAGTATGGCGATGGTGGCATTTACACCAAGGATTTCGTCGGCCACCCGGCGCGTCCGGAACCCATCACCGGCACGATCCAAGGCAAAGATTTGGTGCAATACGATTTCACGCCCCAGCAGTACCAGGCTCTGATCAAACTCATGGCCACGCTCTGCAAAGCGTTCCCGCAGATTAAATGCGACTATCCGAGGGATGCCGCCGGCAATCTCATCCTCAAGAAGCTGCCGGATGCTGATCTTGAGATTTACAAGGGCGTTATCGGCCATTTTCACATCCAGACCGACAAGGTGGATCCGGGTCCGGCCTTCCAATGGGATTACGTGATCGGCAACGCCCGCAAGTTCCTCCACGGCGGCATGTCGCCTATGGCGGACGAGACCAGCAAGGGCCACTTGCGCGCAAGGTTCTAGCGCCGGGCCGGTTGTGCCGCCGACGGCTGCCACCCGTTGGCGAGTCGTGCGGAGTATAAGCCTTCCGGGCTGGAGCCGGCCTCGCTTCCGCCGCTTTCGTAATGGATTCCCTCACAAGAGAATCGGGGATCGCCGCATTTGCGCGCTGCCCGGGAGGCGTGCATTGTTCCATTATGCGGGGAAACGCGAATGAGACGTGAAGGAAAGGCATTTTGGGTTTGGCTGGCGGCGTCGGCCTGCCTGCTGAATCACTGTCCGCCGGCGATGGCGTATGATTGGCTGCCGCCTACGAACAAAATCGCTCTGCTGGCGGTGAGCGCCCACGCGGACGACGAAGGGATATTCTTTGGCGGCGCGCTGCCCTACTACAGCGCGGTGCAGAATTTGCCGACGATGCTGCTGTGTATGACGGCGGGCTGGGGCGATGTCCGTGACGATGAGTTGCGTTGCGCGGCCTGGAAATACGGAATGCGCTACGAACCGTTGTTTGGACGATTTGTAAACATCAACTCCGGCGCCGTGACCAACAATCCCTACACCAACACGATTGATATGACGTGGGATTATTGGGCGGGGGTCGGGTTCCAGGGCGATGACAGCGATGTGGAGTCCGGGAAAGCCCGGGCGATCAACTTCGTGGCCGAGCAGATCCGACGTTACCGGCCCGACGTGATCATCACGCACGACCTCAATGGCGAATATGGGCACGACAATCATAAGGCAACCGCCTATGCGGTCACGCGCGCCTTCTTTGTAGCGGCCGACCCCAGCGCGACGGCCACGAATCTAGTCGGGCTGCCGCCCTGGCAAGCCAAGAAGCTCTACGTGCACCTTTATCCTTTAAAGCGCTTCTTCCATGAATTCTGGGAGGTCCCTTATCCTGTGCTAACCAACCAAACGCCGCGCCAGGTGACGACTAACGGCCTGACTTGCCATGTGTCTCAGGGGCCTCTCCACTGGATCGTCGGCAGCGTCTATGCCCCAACGCTCTACTACTCTCCCTGGCCGTCCGAATGGTGGGGGCTCTATGCCTCAATGGTGGGACCGGACACAGTTCTGAGCAGCAATTTGGTGGTGAATGGATATACGGTCCCGAGCGGCGTGGCGGCGGGAGATTTCCTGGAGCACGCTTCGCTTGACCCGCTCTACCAGCCCCCGACCTTCACGGCCAACCCACTGATTCTGCCCCCGGGGGCCACGTACAATTCGTACAACAACCGGACACTGGCCGATTACATCATCGCTACAGACCCAATCTGGACACTGACGTTCGGCAGAAATAGTGGGCCCGCCTGGCTGAGTGTGGCCGCCAACGGCACCCTGACCGGGACGGCGATGCGCCCCGACTTGGGCACGAATTCCTGGATCGTGACTGTAACCAACCAGATGGGCCTGGGCGCGCAGACCACGCTGACCATCCCTGTGCTGGGAAGAGCTCTTGGGATGGAAAACCTTGTGGGGTGGTGGAAGCTGAGTGAAACCAACCCGGCATCGCCCGTCGCGGCAAACTCGGCCCCGCTGAGCCCGAACGGCGTGAGTTACGGAGGAACGACCTTCGGGCAACCTGGGGCGCGGCCCTGGACCCACGGCTCGGCACGGTTTAATGGGATTGATGGGAAGATTGATGTGCCCTATTCGGCGGCGTTGAATCCGCCGGTGTTCACGGTGTCTTTGTGGGCGAACGTGATGGGTGGCAGCGGTACCTACCGTTCGCCGCTGACCAATCGCAAGGGTCAGCCCCAGGCGGGTTACATATTCTACGCCAACATGAACGACCTCTGGCAGTTCTGGACCGGCAACGGCGGCGCATGGACCGCCCTGACCGCCGGACCGGTGGTGACCAATACGTGGATTCACCTGGCGGCCACCTGTGACGGCACGACGGTCTCCTTTTACACCAATGGCACGCTCGCCGCCGCCGCAAAAGCGGTTGTTCAACTCAACGATACGCTTCCGCTGCGCATCGGGGCCGGAGCGACGGAGGGCGCCGGTGCTTTTTGGTTCCCGGGCTGTGTCGATGACGTTCGGGTTTACCGGGTCGCGTTGGACGCGGCGCACGTCTGGTCGATCTTTGCTACTCCCCCGGTCATCAGCGACATCCGTAAGCTAAGCGATGGCACCATGCTGTTGGGTGGCGCAGCATTCCCAGAGCAGACTTACGTCCTGCTGGCCAAGCCGAGCGGCGTGCCCGGTGTCGGCTGGATGCCCGTCGCTACCAACGTGGCCGATACCGACGGCTATTGCCAGTTCATCGACCCCGAGGCGATGAATTACACGCAGCGCTCCTACCGCCTAATCATGCCTTGATTTGCCCGGACCGCAGGCAACGCCCGCTTTCCGGCAGCCTAAAGACCGCGCTAAATGTTCGGGCTAATTGCCCTGAAACGCGGTACCCTTTTGGTCATGGTGAAGAAACTGTTTCTGCTGGATGGGATGGCGCTGGTCTATCGGGCGCACTTCGCGTTTGTCAGCCGCCCGATCCTGACGTCCAAGGGGGTTAACACCTCCGCGCTCTATGGCTTCACTCAAACACTGCTCGATATTCTCAAGAACCAGCAGCCGACCCATATCGCCGTCGCTTTCGACACCCCGGCGCCGACGCATCGGCACATCGAGTTTCCTGACTACAAGGCGAACCGGGAGGAGATGCCCGAAGAGCTCAGCGCCGCCCTGCCCCATGTTCGCCGGATGGCCGAGGCGCTCAAGGTCCCCGTGCTCATTTGCGACGGCTATGAGGCCGACGACATTATCGGCACGCTGGTGCAGCGGGCCGGAAAGGAAGGATTTCAGTCCTACATGGTCACGTCGGACAAAGACTTCGGCCAGCTCATCACGGCGAACACCTTCATCTACAAACCCTCGCGCAGCGGCGAGGGCGTGGAGATCATCGGCCTGCCGGAGATTCAGAGCCGCTGGGGCGTGCAACGGCCCGAACAGGTGGTTGATGTGCTGGCGCTGATGGGCGACGCGTCGGACAACATCCCCGGCGTGCCCGGCATCGGCGAGAAGACCGCAATGAAGCTCATTGGCCAGTATGGCGCCGTCGAGAACCTGCTGTCCCGCGCGGGCGAATTGACCGGCCGGGTGAAGCAAACCCTGGAAACCAACCGGGAACAGGCGCTGCTCTCCAAGCGCCTGGCAACCATCATTTGCGACGCTCCCTGCGCGGTTGATCTGGACGCGCTGAAAGTGCAGCCGCCCGACGAGCAGAAACTGAAAGACTTGCTGATGGAGTTCGAGTTCAACTCCATTGGCCGGCGCTTGTTCGGCGAGGACTTCAAGGCAGGACGGGGATCGGGAAGTCTAAAGTCTAATGTCCAAAGTCTAAAGTCCACTCCGGCGGCTCCAGGCGACAAGGAGGCTGAGCAGTTGGTACTGGTTTCGGAGACGCAAGGGGGTGCAGTGGAGGCGAAGACGGAGCCGGCGGCGGCAAATCTCAAGACCATTGCGGACATGCCGCACGAGTATCATTTAGTGGCCTCGCCAGCCGAGCGGGCGAAGCTCATCCAGAGCCTGCGGAAGCTCAAGTGCTTCTGCTTCGACACGGAAACCACCAACCTCGATCCGAAACAGGCGCGCCTGGTGGGGCTGGCGTTTTCCTTCGCGCCGCACACGGGTTACTACGTCCCTGTGCCGCCGGACGCGGTTGAGGCAAAGTCGGTCCTGGAGGAGTTCCGTCCCGTGCTCGAGTCGGAGGGGATCGAAAAGGTCGGGCACAACCTCAAGTTTGACCTGAGCGTGCTCAAGTGGCAGGGCGTTTCGGTAGGCGGGAAGCTCTTCGATACGATGGTGGCACACAGCCTCATCGAGCCGGAGATGCGGCACAGCATGGATTATCTGTCCGAGGTGTACCTGGGCTACACGCCGGCGCCCATCACCAAACTCATTGGCGACTCCAAGTCGGACCAGCTCAACATGGCTGATGTGCCGGTGGCGAAGGTGGCTGAGTATGCGGCCGAGGACGCCGACGTGACCTGGCAACTCCGCGCCGCCCTCGAACCGCTGCTCAAAGAGAAAGGGCAGGAGCGAGTGTTCTATGAAGTTGAGTCGCCGCTAATTCCCGTCCTGGTGGACATGGAGTTCGAGGGCATCAAGGTAGATGCTGCGGCGCTGGCCGAGTTCGCCGCGCAGCTCTCCAAGGAGATGAATGAGTCCGAGCAGGAGGTTTACCGGCTGGCGGGGACCACCTTCAACCTGAATTCGCCCCGGCAGTTGGGCCAGATCCTGTTCGACATCCTCAAGATCGGTGACGCCCCAAAGAAGACCAAGACCGGCCAGTATGCGACGGACGAGCAAACCCTGGCGCTGCTCGCGGTTGACCACCCGATCGTCCAGCGCCTGCTGGATTACCGCACGGCTTCGAAGTTGAAATCGACCTATGCGGACGCCTTGCCCCTGGCGATCTGGCCGAAGACCGGGCGCGTCCACACCACCTACAACCAGGTGATGACCACCACGGGGCGGCTGAACTCGCAGAACCCGAATCTGCAGAACATCCCCATCCGCACCGAGCGCGGCCAGGAAATCCGCAAGGCGTTCGTTCCCCGCAGCAGCGAGTATCGGCTATTGTCGGCGGATTACTCGCAAATCGAGCTCCGGATCATCGCCGCGCTCAGTCGCGAGCCCGCCCTGTTGGAAGCGTTCAAGACCGGCGTGGATGTGCATACGGCCACGGCGGCCAGGGTCTTTGGGGTCTTCCCCGAGCTGGTAACGCCGGAAATGCGGCGCAAGGCCAAGATGGTGAATTTCGGTATTGCCTACGGCATTTCGGCCTTCGGCCTGGCGCAGCGGCTGGGCATTCCGCGCAAGGAGGCGGGCGACATCATTGCCCAGTATTTCGCGCAATTCCCTGGCATCCGCAGGTACATGGACGAGATCCTTGGGTTTGCACGCCAGCATGGCTATGTGGAGACCGTCACCGGGCGCCGCCGTTATATCCGCGACATCCGCTCCGCCAACAACACCGTGCGCGGCGCAGCCGAGCGCAATGCGATCAACGCCCCCATCCAGGGCACCGCCGCCGACATGATCAAACTCGCGATGATCAGCATCCATCGCGAGCTGGCGCGCAGGAAACTAAAGACCCGCATGCTGCTTCAAGTCCACGACGAACTCGTGTTCGACCTCTACCCGCCGGAGCAGCCGGAGGTCTTGCCCATGGTCGAAGAGAAGATGAAGACCGCCATCCCGCTCGACGTGCCGTTGTCGGTAGAGATGGGCTTCGGCGAGAATTGGCTGGAGGCGCATTAGCAGCCTGTTCAGGCCGCAGCCTCGATTTCCTGGCTGCCAGCATCCTCCTGCCATACGATGGATTCGGCAGGGCGGCATTCCAACTTCATACTGGTGGGAACTATGACCGTGCCGTGCGGCCCTTTGCCGGACGTCGCAGACTGGGCAGATCGCTCGGAAAACAGGAACAACGTGCGACCGGCCTGGATGCAATCATTGTGACGAAGTTTCTCTGCGGAGACACGGCGTCCCTCCACCCATGTGCCATTGCGTGAGTTCAAGTCCTTGATGACGTAGTCCTCGCCATCACGCGAGATAATGAAGTGACGCCTTGAGACCCCCTCGTCCTCGATGCTCACTTGGACGCGCCCGTTGCGGCCAACCACAACTGGCTTCTCGCCAACTTTCCACTGCTCGGCCTTGGAGCCGTTCTCACTCATTTGATAAAGCGTTGCCATACTCATATTTGCTTGCAACAGGCTGTCCCGCCTCGAATATGCCGAAACAGCCTCTCTACCTGTTACTTAAGGAAAACCAGGCAAAGGTTACAGTTGCGCGTTAGCCTGCCCGAGATTGGGTCGGGTCACGATCCGCTGCCAAACACGTTCCAGTCATACGACACCTGGGCCGGGGTTTTCTTAGCCGGTTCCTGCGTCTTGGGCTACGGGCGACACGAACCACCAGGCTCGCATCAAGCTCCGGCACCCGGGGAAGGAGTGCAGTCCTGATACACGCACGATTGACCTCCGGTTATTCCAC
>PLZQ01000099.1:10887-41865 GCA_003152225.1 Limisphaerales bacterium
GCTCCCCAGAACGGGCGGGGAGCCTTATGGGCTATCTGACCGAACGCAATCTCAGCCCCAAGTTATGCGAGACTCGCCGTACACTCGCCATACACACGCCATACCCTCCCCGTGGATAACTTTCAGGTTCCCGGGGGCATCTCCAGCCCCCGGCAGTAACCGTTTGCCCCGCCTCGCCGTCCTCTACTACAATCTGTTCCCATGATGAGGGAAGTCCTGCCCGCCGTGGGCGCTATGTTCGCCGCGGCAACGATATTGGTGAGGCCGCAGCCTGCGGTTGCGGCGACATTGCCGAAGCCGAATATACTGGTTGTGCTGGTGGATGACATGGGTTTCTCCGATATCGGGTGCTATGGCAGTGAAATCCCCACGCCCAACCTCGACCGACTCGCCGCCAATGGTCTCCGGTTCACGCAGTTCTATAATACCGGGCGCTGTTGTCCGACGCGCGCTTCCGTGCTGACGGGGCTGTATCCACATGAGGCGGGTGTGGGCCACATGACGGACGACGACGGCGTGCCCGGCTATCGCGGGCGGTTGAATGACCGCTGTGTCACCATCGCCGAGGTGTTGCATGGCGCAGGCTACTTCACCGCCATGAGCGGCAAATGGCACGTGGGCCAGAACCACGGGGTTGTGCCTTGGGAGCGCGGTTTTGACCGCAGTATGAACTCACCGGCGGGCGGGTTCTACTACCCCGAAGGCAAGCGGAACCGAGTCTTTTTGAATGGCCAGGCCCTGGCGGATGATGCACCCGAGCTGCCGAAGAATTGGTATTCGACCGACCTCTGGACCGACTACGGCATCAAGTTCATTGATGAGGCGCGGGCGGCCCAGAAGCCGTTCTTCCTTTACCTCGCCTACAATGCCCCGCATTTCCCGCTGCAGGCGCCAGCGGATGAGATTGCAAAGTTCCGCGGCAAATACAAGATCGGCTGGGATAAGCTCCGGGAGCAGCGCCACGCCCGGCAGGAGGAACTGGGCGTGGTGGACAAGTCATGGCCGCTCTCGCCGCGTCCGGACCGCGTGCAGGCGTGGGACAAGTTGAGCGACAAGGACAAAGACCGCTTCGATCACATCATGGCCATTTACGCCGCGTGCGTCGCGCACATGGACACAGCGGTCGGCCGGGTCGTCACGGCACTCAAGCAACGGGGCGTGCTCGACAACACCCTCATCATGTTCATGTCCGACAACGGCGGCAATGCCGAGAGCGGCCCCGACGGCCGGTTGGAAGGTGACTCCCCCGGCGCGGCGGGCTCAACGGTCTTTTGCGGGCAGTCGTGGGCGACGCTGGAGAACACCCCCTTCCGCCGTTACAAGCATTACAATCACGAAGGGGGCATCGCGACGCCGCTGGTGGTCCATTGGCCGGCAGGAATTGCCGCCCGGGGCGAGCTGCGGCAACAGCCTGGTCATCTGGTGGACATCATGGCCACGTGTGTGGACGTTGGGGGCGCAAAGTATCCTGCCCAGTTCCAAGGCAAACCGATCGCCGCAATGGAAGGTCGCAGCCTGGTGCCGGCGTTTGCCGACAAGCCGATTGAGCGGGACGCTCTCTATTGGGAGCACGAAGGTAACGCGGCGGTGCGCGTGAGTGATTGGAAGCTCGTGCGCTTTGGCCGCAACGGTCCGTGGGAACTCTACGACCTCAAGGCGGATAGGACAGAGCTGCATGACCTCTCGGCAAACCAGCCTGAGCGCGCCAAGGAATTGGCCGCCAAGTGGGATGCTTGGGCGCAACGCACGAACGTCAAACCGTATCCGTCTGCCGGCCAGGACGGCGCCAAGAAGGGCAAGAAGAAAGGCAAAGGCAAGACCGCGAATGCAGCCGCCAATTTATGATGCGTCATCTCAAGACAGCCTCGGGCGCTCGGGAGCGGTCTCCCGGCAACAGCTTTGACCGGTGGGCGACAATGGTCCGGGGCAAGCTCTTGCCCGCCGTCGCCGCTGTGCTGGCCACAATGGCCAGCCCGCTGCACGCTGCTGTCGGCGTGCCGCAAAAGCCGAACATCCTGTTCATCCTGACCGATGATATGGGCTATGGTGACATTGGCTGTTACGGTGGCAAGTTCGCGCCCACGCCCAACATCGACCGCCTAGCACGCGACGGCATTCGGTTCACTCAGTATTACAGCGTCTCCCCGATTTGCTCGCCTTCGCGCACCGGCCTGACCACGGGCATGTTCCCGGCGCGCTGGAACATCACCAGCTTTCTCCAGACCCGCGCCGGCAACCGCGCCTGCGAGCAGGCCGACTTCCTGAATCCTGCAGCGCCATCGCTGGCCCGCACACTCAAGGCGGCCGGGTATGCCACCGGGCACTTCGGCAAGTGGCACATGGGCGGCGGACGGGACGTGACCAACGCGCCGCTTTTCGCTGCCTATGGCTTTGATGAACACGCCAGCACGTATGAAAGCCCGGAGCCCCATCCCGATATCACGGCGACCAACTGGATCTGGTCGCCGCACGACAAGGTGAAGCGCTGGGACCGCACCGCGTTCTTCGTGGACAAAACACTCGACTTCCTGCGACGCCATAGGGGGCAGCCGTGCTTTGTGAACCTTTGGCCGGATGACGTGCACACGCCCTGGGTGCCCAATCAGGAAAGGCTCGGCCTCTATCCGAACGGACCGGCTGAAGAGCGCAAGTTCCGTGCTGTGCTTGACGAATACGACCGCCAGATGGGCCGCCTGTTTACGGGTCTGAAAGAACTCGGCCTCGAAGGGCAGACGCTGGTGATCTTTACCAGCGATAACGGCCCGCTGCCGAGCTTTCGCGGCAGCCGCAGCGGCGGCTTGCGCGGCAGCAAACTCAGCCTTTACGAGGGAGGCATTCGTATGCCGTTCATCGTGCGGTGGCCAGGTCATACTCCGGCCGGACGGCTGGATGACCAGGCGGTGCTGGCGGCAACGGACTTGTTCCCCAGCTTGTGTGCAATTGCCGGCGTGGAACTACCCAAGGACGCCGCGTTCGATGGCGAGGACCTTAGCGCCATGTTGCTGGGCCGCCCAGGAGTCCGCACGCGGCCCCTCTTATGGGAATACGGTCGGAACACCAACGCGTTTGCCTTTCCAAGAGGCGCCGACCGCAGTCCGAACGTGGCAATGCGCGAAGGGATTTGGAAACTCCTCGTCAATGCGGATGGCACGGATCTGCAGCTTTATGATCTCAAGAGCGATCCCAAAGAGACCACCAATGCCGTGGCGGCCAACTCGGAGGTCGCGGCGCGGTTGAAGGGGAAAGCGCTAGCTTGGCGAAAGGCGCTTCCGAACCTCCGGCCCAGCACACCTGAGTAGCGCTGGGCGCCAAATCCAAGCCTTGATAAGAGGGATCACCACCCTATAGTACACCGCAAATCTAATTGTTCATCTTGTTATGGCTGTAGAAATCAATATCGCGTACGAGGGCGGACTTCACTGTAATGCAATTCATGGACCGTCCAGGCAAACCTTAACCACCGACGCCCCGGTCGATAATGGCGGCAAGGGCGCTGCCTTTTCGCCTACAGACCTGGTCGCAACTGCAATGGGCACCTGCATGGTGACGATCATGGGCCTGGTGGCGCAGCGCAATAACCTCAACATTGACGGCCTCCAGGTCCAAGTGCTTAAGGAGATGACCGCCGATCCAGTCCGCCGCATCGGTTCGTTGAAGACGCGGTTGGTTTTCCGTCGCGGCACATTGTTGGCCGCTACTGACCGTGCCAAACTGGAAGCCGCCGCCAAGGCCTGCCCGGTGAAGCAGAGCCTCCATCCCGACGTGAAGACCCCGGTCGAGTTCGTCTATCCGGACTAGCCGCGGCGATGCAAGGGGAGGTGGAACTTAGCAGACCGTCATCCCACCAACTTCCCTTGTATCACGGGGCGCTTATCCTTGGGCGTCGGACTCATTTGGGCCATGCTGTTCATGAAGCTGATCTGCACTTTGTCCTCGTCGAAACGGCACGTCACGGTGTCGTGATGCGGGGTTTCGTAGTAGCGCAAAACCATCTGGAAGGTGTTGTCATCCGCCCACGCGCCGCTGGTTGCCAGCTTTGCTTTCGTCCCGCTCTTCGGGACGCCACCTGAAATGAGTCTCGGCGGGGTGCCGGGCAATGCAGTCTCGCCGCGCTGCCATCGGCCCGCGCCGCAGGCAATGGGATATTCATGCTGGCTGTCTTTCAATGTGAAACGGCAGCCGCCCTTCTCGAAAACGAACGACGCTCCCTGCATGTCCGATTCATTGTTATCCAGTTTGAAGGTCTTGCCGGAGATGCGCCCTGCCAGAGGCGAAGTGGCCTGCCCTGTTGGCGGTGTCAGAGCCAGCGAAGAGAGTGTTTGCTTCAGTTCGGCTTGTGACCGCGAATCGCGGGGCAAAGGCTGTTGTTTCATCGCCGGCAGCAGATGCTGCCAGACCAGGTCCAGCTCCCCTTGCATGTCGCTGGTTTCGGCGGTAATAGCCAGCACGGCGTCCTGCTCCGGCATCACAATCATGTATTGCCCGAAGGCGCCGTCGCCGCGGAAGGCGTTATGCCGGCAGCGCCAGAACTGGTAGCAATAGCCTTGCAGCCAGTCGTTCTGGTCGTTCGGCCGGCTCGGCTTGGTGGGGAGAGGCTGCTGGATCTTGAAGGTGGTCGCCTCTTCTATCCATTTGGATGGGAGTATTTGCTTCCCGTGCCAGACGCCCTTTTGCAGGTACAATTGGCCAAACTTCGCGAGGCCCTCAGTTTGAATGCTCAAGCCCCAGCCGCCCACGTTGATGCCGCGTGGGCAGGTTTCCCAGGTCATGCCGTGAATGCTCAAGGGCTCGAACAACCGTGGTTGCAGGTAATCAATGACCCTCTGTCCCGTGACCTGCTGGACGATGGCCGAAAGCATATATGTGGCGCTGCTGTTATACATGAACTGGGTCCCCGGCGGGTTGGGGATAGGCCAGCCGAGGAAGGCTTTCACCCAGTTCTCTTGCTCCACCATCGGGAACGTCGGTTCCTTCCCGTTGCCGACCGACATCGTCAGCAGGTCCTTGACGCGCAAAGCCGCCTGATGCTCGCTTACCTGTTCGGGCAGATCGTGCGGGAAGAATGAAATTACCCGGTCATCGACGCGGAGCCTTCCTTCCGTCACGGCGAAGCCCACCGCGGTGGAAGTGAAGCTCTTGCTTAGCGAATATAGCGTGTGATTGAACTCCGGCCCGTAAGGCGACCACCATCCCTCCGCCACAACCCGGCCATGGCGGACCAGCATGAAGCTATGCAACTCATGTTTGCTCTGCCGGACTGCTGCGAGGAATGCCAGGATGCTTTGGGACGATACGCCCTCGGCTTCCGGTGTGCTGCGCGGGAGCTTGCCGGCGCCAGTCAACGGTCCGCTTGTGCGGCAAGCCGGAACAAACGAGAGCAGCCCCAGTCCTGCCGCCCCGACCCCCACCTGTTTGAGAAACGCTCTGCGATTGGATGTCATGTCTTGAGCATTTAAGCAGAGCTGCCATCCCAAGCTCAAGACATCGCTGAAGCCTGCTCGGCCGTCGGGTGCCTCTTACCACCGCCGCCATGTTGTCGCCGCTGATGCGGGTAGGGCGCGTCACTCCGTGCGCGCCGCGAATGTCCAGAACGATTCGAATTCAGGCTGATTCCGTGTGGCCGACGGCGCGCACGGAGTGACGCGCCCTACCCGCCAGCCATGGCGACGTTCTCAAGATGCGCACCCACTCGGATGAACCGCCGCTATTTCACTCGTAGATGTCATAAACCGTGCCGTCCAGGACGAACTGCACGTTCTGGCCCAGCGCCAGCCAAGGCAGCGCCTTAGGCTGCTTCGCGATCAGGTCGAAATACTCCGTCGAGCCGAACTGGATGCGCACGCGTTTGGCATCCGGATGTTTCTGGACGCCGGCATCGATCCATTGCTTGTCGTTTTGGAAGAAGCTCTTGCCCGCGACAAACTGCGCCTGCTGCGAATACTCAACAAGCCGCTCCTTGCTCTTATTGGCCGGCGAAGCGGCGGCTGAGCCACCTGACCTGTCAGCGAGTCCGAGCGCCCGCCGTGATTCGAGGGCGCCGCTGGCCGCCGCGGGGGCTGCCGCATCCGCTCCCCTGAAGGCAAGGCCGTACCTGGCGCTCGCCACGGCCCGCTCGCCCCCACGCACATCTTTGAAGTCGCTCCAGGCTTGTGCCGCTTCCTTGCGCGCACCGCCATCGCCGTCAAAGCTTTGCAGCGAACGCATTCGCACCGGCACNNATGCTGTACTTGCGCGCCAGTTCGGTCACCTCATCGCGCAGCTCGGAGTTCTCGCCGTGCAGCCGGATTTCATCCAGCAGGTAGCCGACGCGGCGCGTCGCCCAGAGACGCGGGATGAACTCGCTGTCCGACGCCTCCGCCGGGAAGTTCACTTCGTAAGTGAACTTCCTGGGTGCCCCGTTCACGCTGCCTTCGACAATTATAGCCGCGTCGCCTTTGCCGGAATAACGCCCCACCATTACGAGCTGCTCGCCTTTCAACAAGTCGGGCAGCGGCGAGGGATAGAGCTTCGTCGCGCGGATCCCGCCCGTGAACGTGAGCGTCGGGTTTGCCAGCACCGGCTCTTTGATCTTCGAGAAGAAGCTGGAGACCTTCACCTCCAGGTCTTCGTCGGGCAGGACGTATTGGCTGACGGCGCGGGTGTCCTCAGTGATTCGGTCCAGCAAGTGCGTATTTACATCCGTCCCGATGCCGAAGCAGAACACGCGTGTACGGCCTTCGTTCTCCTTCTTTACATTCGCCACGATCTGATCCTCGTCGGTGGTGCCGATAGTGGGCCGGCCATCCGTGAGGAAGATCACCACGAAGGGGCGGTCGTCCTGTCCGGGCCGCAACGCCAACGCCTTGCGCAGCGCATCGTCAATCGCCGTGCCGCCGATGGGCTTGAGGTCGCGGATAAAATCGTTGGCCTTGGCGCGGTTCGGTTCAGTGGCCTTGACGAGCTTGTCGAAAAGCGGCTCGACCTCAGTGGAGAAACGGATGATCTCGAAGCGGTCGCCGTCGTTGAGATTCTCGACGCAGAATAGCAGCGCCTTCTTGGCCTGTTCCAGCTTCTTGCCGGCCATCGAACCGGAGGTATCCAACACGAACGCAACGTCCTTCGTCACGACCTGCCTCTCCTTCACGTCCACACCTGGGGAGGCCAGTAGCAGAAAATACCCATCCTCATCGCTTTGGCGCTGAGTCAGCAGGTTGACGCCGAGCTCGTCCTTTTCCGGCGCAAAATAGAGTGCGAAATCTGTATCGGGCTGGACCTCAGAGGCCTCATACGTGACCGTAGCCTGGCCCGAGCCGCGGCGCTTCACTTGGACCGAATGGCTGGGAGAGTAGATGGACTTGAGCGGACGCTTGCTCTCCAGGTCCACCTTCACGCTCACTTGCCGGATCGGCTTGGCGGAGAACTTCTCGGTGTTAAGCGGCAGCCCGTAGCTGACGAGGCCATTGTCTGCCTTGAGAAGTTCGGTGTAGGAAAGGGTAATGCGCTTCTTGCTGTTTGGCTCGATGGGAAAGACCCGCACCTTGAACACATCCCGCCCGGCATATTCGAGCAGCGCCGGGTCCTTGAGCTTGCGGACGATGTCCTCGTAAATCCGCCGCGCCTTGTCGGCGGGCAGCAGCTCGGCTTCGACCTGCTTGCCGTCGATCTCCATGCTGAACTTGTTGATGTGCGCGCCCTTCGGAACGGGGAACACGAACGTGCCTTCTAGGCGCGCCGCGTTGGGATTGTAGAACTCCTGGTCCACCGCCGTAACCGCCACCTGATCGGTAATACGGGTGTGGACCTTGACGTAGTTCACGTCCAGCGGTGCGAAGCGGTGCGGGCGTGGCGGCGGAAACGGGCGTGGCGGATGCGGTGGCAGGATGCGCCGCGGCAGGGGTTCCACCCAGTCGGGCGTGTCCTCGACAATAATCAGGCCGGCCGCGAAAGCCGGCGTAACCATCCAAAGCAAACCAAGCCAAGCCGCCATCAGGGTCCATCGTTTCATAACCCGTTAGACGGCGGCGGCCTGGAAATGCTCCCAGGCAGGAGCGCGGGCGCCGATCAGGCTTCCCAGCCGGACCGGTTTTCGCGTTTGACGAACCGTGCAGCCTGCGGGAGGTTGGGCGACTTCATGTTCGGGCCGTCCCACTCCATGCGCTGGTTGACGCCCACTCGTAAAGCAACGCAGCCGAGCAGGATGATTTCTGTCAGGTAGGCCGCAATATCGAAGTTGGAATAGGCCGGGGTGCCTTCCTTCATCATGCGGAACCACTCCTGCATATGGCCCGGCGACCGTGGAATAGACTGCGGCACCGCCTTGCAGGTCGCCTCTTGATCGCCCGCCACATATTCCGACTTACCTTTCATCGCCACAAAGAACCGGGCGCCATAGTCGTCCGGCGAGAACAGCTTGCCGTTCTCTCCAACGATGAGCGCGCCGCTGCCCGGCAGCTTGTCGTAGGTAGCGATGACCTCGCTGATAACTGAGCCCTCCGGACGGAAAGGCTTGAGCGGGTCGCCGGGGTTGCCGTCGTACCACCAGAACTTGAGGGGCGGCAGATCCCCACGTTGCGGGAACTCAAAGCGGATGCGCGCAGTCTTGGGGAATGTCTCGGGATACAGTTTAGAGGCGGTTTCGCACTCGACGACATTAGGATAGCCGAGGTTGCACGCCCGGAAAGGCATATTGACGGTGTGGCAGGCCATGTCCCCCAGGGCGCCGGTGCCGAAGTCATACCAGCCGCGCCACTTGAACGTGTGATAGACATCCTTCTTGAAAGGCCGGTTGCGGGCCGGCCCGAGCCACGACTCCCAGTCCAGGCCGGCCGGAACCGGATCAGAGCCCTCCGGGCGGTCAAGCCCTTGGGGCCAGATCGGGCGATTGGTCCAAACATGGATTTCGAGCGGCTTGCCGATTACCCCGGCCTGGACGACCTCGACGGCGCGCCGCAGCCCGCTTTCGGCGCTGCCCTGGTTGCCCATCTGGGTTGCCAGGTTCTTTTCCTTGGCAATCTGGCGCATCATGCGCGCCTCGTTGACGGTCTGGACCAGCGGCTTCTGGGTGAAGCAGTGCTTGCCCATCTTCATCGCCCGGAGGGACGCCACGCCATGGTTATGGTCCGGCGTGGAAACGGTCACCGCGTCGATGTCCTTGCCGATTTCGTCCAGCATCTTGCGGTAATCGCTATATTGCTTCAGTTGCGGGAACTTCTCCGCAAACTGCTTGGCTTTGGAGTCCCGGGTCTTGTCGTCCACATCGCAGATGGCCACGATATTGCCGCCGCAGCTTGAGGCGTCGCTGCTGTCGCTGTCCCCTTTGCCGCCGACGCCGATGCAGGCGATGTTGATGCGGTCATTGGCTCCCAGCACGCGTCCGACGTACGGGAAGGTGAGGGCGACCGCGCCGCCGGCCAGCATGGTGCGGCTCAGGAATTGACGGCGAGTGAAGGTGCTCCGTTGAGGTAGGATGGCTAACGTTTTGTTTTGCATATACTAGATTATCCGCAAAGCGTCACGCCACGAGCGTGAGCGCAGCTTCGTCGAGTGAAGGTATTAGCGATTCCAACCTCCATGTCCAGAAAGAAAGTGTGGGGTGTCTCTGTCCTCCCGTGCGACGGCTCGAAAGCCTGACTCTGGCCCACTTGGGGTGGCGTTCAGTTGGCTTGTTGGTCCGAATTACCTCCCGAGCAGTTGGTTTACCCCCTGTATACCCCCTGTATGCCCCCTGTATAGCCCCTGTATGCCCATTGTATGCTCCAAGCTGGCAATACCGGTGACGCTGGCTTGTAGCTGGCTGGTCTCGGGCTTGGCGAGAGCGACTCCCTCGCACGCCTTTCCGTCGCGGGAATCGGCTCACTCGAACGTGGCCCGGCACGGCGCGAAGTGAAGCGAGCCCGAAGTTCCGCCGTGGCACGTGCCGTTAGGCCGAATCGACAGGGTAGCCTTCCGCCCGGAAGCGCTGGAGTTTGTAAATCAGGGCGCGGCGGCTGATGCCGAGTGCCTTGGCGGTCTCCGTGCGGTTGAAATCGTGTTTTTGCAGCGTCTGGATGATAGCCTGCCGTTCGATTTCGCCTAGGCGCTGGGCATCCTGTGGTTCGGCCGCCGGAGCCGTCTCGCTGACGGCGCGGACCTTCGCGGGCAGGTGTTCGGGCAGGACGAGTTCGCCCTGGGAGAGCAACACCGCCCGCTCCATGGAGTTGCGCAGCTCGCGCACGTTGCCGGGCCAGGAATATCGCGTCAGGCAATCAGCGACCGAGGATGAGAACCTCGCCTTGCCATGAGTAAATTCCGCGATGAACGCGCTGGCCAGCGGCAGGATGTCCTCAGGCCGCTCGCGCAACGACGGGATATTGAGTTCGACGACGTTCAGCCGGTAGAACAGGTCCTCGCGGAAGCGGCCCGCTTTAACCTCCTCGTCGAGATTTCGGTTGGTGGCGGCGAGGATGCGCGCATTGGTGTGAAGCTCGGTATTGGAGCCGACGCGGTGAAAGCGGCCCTCTTGCGTCACGCGAAGCAGCTTGGCCTGCAACGGTGGGGACATGTCCGCCACTTCATCCAGGAAGATGGTGCCGTCCTTTGCCACCTCGAAGCGGCCGATGCGTTGCGCCACCGCGCCCGTGAACGCGCCCTTCTCGTGGCCGAAGAGCTCGCTTTCGAGCAGCGTTTCCGGTATCGCGGCGCAGTTCACTTTGACCAACGGTCCGCCCGCCCGCGCGCTCCAGGCGTGAATGACATCGGCGAGCACTTCCTTGCCCACGCCGCTCTCCCCGGTGATCAGGATGCGGCTTTCCGAGGCGGCGATCAGCGACGCATCATGGAAGACGGCCTGCATCAATGGGCTTTTGGCCACCACGTGGGCGGGCAACTGCCGGTCGGCGCTGAACTTCATTGGCGCGTGCGCGGTGATGCCCGTGGCTTGCTGCACGGTCGTCAGCAGCTCATCCAGATCGATGGGTTTGGCCAGGTAATTGAGCGCGCCGTCGCGCATGGCCCCCACCGCCTCGCGGATATCGGCATAGGCGGTCACCAGCAGGATCGGCAGCACCGCATGCTCCTGGCGCGCCAGCCGCATCGTTTCCAGCCCCGAAAGCCCCGGCATGCGCACATCGGAAATCATCATGCTGAAGTCCCCGGCGCGGAGTGTTTCCAGGGCCTTCTCGCCCGACGCGGCCGTGACGGTCTCGAAGCCCTGGCTGCGGAGGAAAGAGTCCAGCAAGCTGCGCTGCCCGGGATCGTCATCGACGATCAGGATGCGCGGGCCTTTCGAGCCGTTCTTGCGAGTTTCCGGCGGCATGGGTGCGGATCTAGTAATGCTGCGCAGTTACATGGTTACATGAGTTGCAATAGTTACATGAGTGCTCCGCGTCACTGGCATTTGGTGTCATCTAACCCATGTAACCCATGTAACCGGTGTAACCGATGAACCTATTTAACCAGCAACCGCACTGGCGTTCCGGTTTAGCCCGCCGGCTGCGGAACCGCAAGCGAAACCGCATGACGGTCCGGCTCTTCGAGGCCCAAATCCAGCATCCGGGCGGGCAGCTCCGGCTTGCGCGTGAGCGTGCGCCGGCGGAAGGGGCTGCTCAACAGCTTGATGATGTCGCTGGTCTTCATGTGGCGGCCAAAAGCGTGGAGCAGCTTCCAGGTTCGGAATGGACGCTTCAGTATGCGCCGGGCAAACAGCGAGGCATATCCCTTAGCCCGCAGGCGGTTGACCAAGGCGCTGGGCAGTGTGGTGGGGTCGATGTCCGAGCACTTGAACCACTTGTGCCAATCCCGCTCATCGTCAATGATCCCGCGGTCCATGTATTCCTGCCAGAGCGGGGTCCCTCGGTAGGCGCATAAACGGTTGAATCCGAAGGTGTCGAGCTGCAAGCGCGCGGCGAAACGGAAGCTGGCCTTGATGTCCGCTTTGGTTTCACCGGGCGAGCCGACCACGAAGAAACCGTGCACCCGGGCGATCCCTTGCCGCTTGGCCTCCCTGACCGCGTGCTCAACCTGCGCAGTGGTCTGCTTCTTCCTCAGCCGGTCGAGGACCTTTTGCGTGCCCGCTTCCACGCCGAACGCCAGGAAGTCGCAATTGGCCCGCTTCATGATCGGGAGCTGGTCGATGCCGACCGCATCCGCCCGGCCCTCGCAGCCCCACTTGAACTGCAGCTTGCGGTCAATGATGCCCTGACAGATGCCGCTGATCCGCTTGCGGTTGATAAGAAAGTGATCGTCGGTCAGGTAAAGGGAGCGGTAGCCCTCGTCGTTGAGCTGCTGCAGTTCGCCCAGCACGTGCTCCGGCGAACGGCACCGCCAGCGGCCTTCGCCCAGTGACGGAATATCGCAGTAAATGCAGGAGTAAGGGCAGCCCCGCGATGTCTGCACGGTGCAGAACTTGTCCAGCGAAAGGACCGCGGGGACATCCAGCGGCAAGGACTCGATGTAGTCGATCGGCAGGCTCGTGCGGTCGGGATAAGGGAACTGGTCCAGGTCCGCCAGGATTGGCCGCGGCGGGTTCAGGACAATCCTCCCCCCGTCACGCCAGACCAGGCCCGTCACTGAGCCCAGGTCGTCGAGGTGACTCAAATAGTCCGGCAAAAGCTCTTCTCCCTCGCCGCGGCCAACACAGTCAATGTCGGGACAGTCCTTCAGGATGCGGTCCGCGTTCAGAGTCGCAAAGGCGCCGCCCACAATGATCGGAATGTCTGGCGCTGTGGCCTTGAGCCGCCGGGCCATGCGTTTGACTGCCGGATAAGTAGTGGTCGAGAGAAAAGAGAGGGCGATGATGTCCGGGTGCTCCTGCGCGACTGCCTGGGCAATGTGCTCCGCCTTCATCTGTGGGTGACAGGTGTCAAACAAACGCACCTGATGACCCCGCTGGCGCAAAACCGGAGCCAACGTTTGGATTCCCAAAGGAGGGAACGCCATTACTTTGACTCGTCCATTTACAGATTTTGAACGGTCTAGCGCGGCGGGCAGCACTCGGGAAAAGTCGTCATCGCCCACGTAAACCAGAAACACATTCATAGGGACGGAATGCTTGGTCAGATTGATTGCCTCATACTACCAGTAATACCCAGGCGCTGCAATCGGTTTTATCCGCGTCGTGGGTCATTGGGTGCAGGACAGAATTCCTCCGGGGCCGTGATCCGGGACTGCAGGGGGGTGGGGGCTGAAGGACGCCAAGGGCGTCATTCATGTCAGCCCAGCAACGCCCTGGGTTCATCAGCCCAAAACCGCATTAGCGCTGAAGGCGCGGTTCATTCCTGGTGCTGAAGACGACGTGGAGAATGACTTGGTTAAGGGACTGAGGCATAAAACACGTTTGTTGAATTGAGCCGTCTGAACCAATCTGGACCCTTATGAAGCAGGCCGTTGGCCTGCAACAGAATAACTGTTGAACGATGAACCCAGGGCGTTGCTGGGCTGATATGAATCAAGCCTTCGGCCTGAAAGCAGAACCCTCGAACTGGAGCTTGACAGCCCTGTCTGCCCCCCGGGCTGTGCATTGTCGTCTCGACGAGCGACCCCCCTAGCGCCTCATTCTTTGATACGCCTCCAGCGCCACCTCGCGCGAAACGCGCAGGCCAACAAGGGGACGGGGATAACTGCGGCCCAACTCGACGCCGGCAGCCGCCAGTACGGCGAGAGGCGCTTCCGAGGGCCGATGAATCCACGCTGCGGGCAGCCGCGCCAACTCGGGCACCCAACGGCGGACGTAGTTGCTTTCGGGATCGAACTTCGCGCCTTGGCTGACGGGATTGAAGATGCGGAAGAATGGCGCGGCGTCGGCGCCACAGCCGGCGGTCCATTGCCAGCCGAGAGAGTTGTTGGGCAGGTCGGCATCGACCAGCGTGTCCCAGAACCAGCGCGCCCCCGCCTGCCAGGGGAGCAACAGGTTCTTAACCAGAAACGAGGCTACGACCATCCGCACGCGATTATGCATCCAGCCGGTGGACCAGAGTTCGCGCATCCCGGCATCGACGAGCGGATAGCCCGTCTGACCGCGCTGCCAGGCGCGCAGCTAGGCCGCGTTCTTCCGCCACGGGAAGCGGGCGAATTCCGACCTCAACGGCTGCTCCGGCGTCTGAGGAAAATGAACGAGCAGATGATGTGCAAACTCACGCCAGCCCAGCTCAGAGAGGAATTGGCAATGGCGCCAGACTGCCGCGGGAATGGACTGCGACTCGGCGAAGCGTCTCACCGCGTGCCACACCTGGCGCGGGCTGATCTCGCCAAAGTGGAGGTGCGGCGAGAGCCGTGAGGTGCCAACGAGGTCAGGCCGGTTGCGGCTCTCGGCGTAACTCAGCAACCTCTTGTGCAGGAAGCGCCGCAACTCGGCCTGGGCGCCGGCGCTGCCCGGCTTCCAGGCCGTGCGCAGGCCATCGGCCCAGTCGAGTTTCGGTTCCAGGCCCAGCGCGGCCAGCGGCAACGATGCGGATTGACGCAACGGGGCAATAAGCTGGCGCGGCACGGCCAGCGGCTCGCTCGGCTCACCGGACGCCAGGCAAGTCCTCCAGAACGGCGTGAAGACCCGGAAGGGCCGGCCAGCTTTATTCTGGATAGTCCCGGGCTCATGCAGCAGCGCGCCGTTGCAGCTCTCGGTTTGCAGCCCCGCTGCACGGAGGGCGTTCTCGACCTTTAGGTCGCGGGCCATGACAGCAGGTTCATAACGCCGGTTCCAGCAGACCGCGCCGGCTCCCGTTGCTTTGGCCACGCGCAGCAACTCGGCGAGTGACGCTCCCCGGCGCATGACCAGTTCGGTGCCTGCCGAGCGAAACTCCCAGGCCAACCGCGCCAGCGACTGATGCAGCCACCAGCGCGACGCGCCGCCCGGCGGCCAGGCCCCTTCTTCCTCTGGCGCCCAAACAAACACCGGCACTACCGGTCCGCCACGCCGGCAGGCCGTTTGCAGCGCCGGGTTATCCGCCAGGCGCAAGTCCTGTCGAAGCCAGACAATGGCAGGCGGGACTGCTAGACGGGCGCGTTTTGTGGACTTCATGAGGCGTATTTACCATTGCCAAACCTTCAAATGAACAACAAAGGAGCAGTGTGGCGAAGGCGCAACCGAACTGCGCGAAGCGTTTGGAGTGCGTGGAGCTTGCTCCCGCTTTCGAACCACCCGCAGCCTTACGACGGCGCCAGCAAGCTGGTCGCACTCCATACGCTTCGCGTGGTAGTTCACCCAGAAAGACCCTGGCAGCTTGCGCACAGTTTCGACTATTGCAGAGCCGGTCGAAGGGGGTAATCCGAGCAGCCCGAGACGACAATCCCGAGAGCACGATCCACTAAGCTACTCCATTGGCGGCCAGCGTGCGGCGGAAATCGAGGCGCGCAGGCCCACGTACACCGCGCTGGCACCGACCAACTCAACCAGCAGCAGCCACCCGAACCAGCCGCCCGACCACGCCCAGGACGCTACCGCCGACAAGAGCCCCGACACCACCATCACGCCGATCATCAGCGAGCCTCGATTGGTCGATTTCGCTTCTTCGGTGGGCAGAGAAAGGGGCACGCCTTTGCCGCCGAGGTTGGGGAGCAGCGCAAAGACCGGGAGCGCGATAATACCCGGCAGCAGCAGAGCCAGGGAGGAGGCTTGCCCCCGCAGGACCCAGGCGATCACCCCGAAAACCAGCAGCACAGGCAGAGTCAGCAAACACAGGACTGCCTTGCGGGCGCCATGGCACAGCGGCGCGGGACCCGCTATTGGGGCAGCCCGAAAGAGGTCCGAAGCTTGCCATTGCTGGGAGTATTGGATCAGCGTCAGCCCGAGCACCGGGATGAGACCGAGGAACACGCCGGCAAAGGCGCCCCCGAAAGCGCCTCCTCCGTCTCGGCCACGGTCCTGCACAAGGAAAAGGATCGGCATCACCAGCATCGGCGCCAGGCCGGGATAAACCCGCAGTTTCACGTCGCGGTCGCGCAACAGATATGCCGCCGTGAGGAGGAAGCCGGCCCGGGACACCGAATCGCGCAGCCACCAGCGCAGCGGCGGCATCGCCACGAGCACGTCAAACCACCGGCGGCGGCCGCGTCGTTGCGGCCGCAGAGTGGAGGTCTCGCCGAGGATTTGCAGCCCGGTCCCGTAATCGCGGGCCAATGTTCCAAACGCCAGCCACAGGACCACCGTCGAGGCCGCCAGACCCCCCACCGCCAGCGCCCACGACCGGCCGCCGCCGCCGCCCGCGAGCGCGTCGTTTAACCCGGCAAACCACGCTGGCGGCAGCAGGCAAACCCACCACGAGCTCGCGGCCAGGCTCATCTTGCCGCCAGTGCCCATGATCATACGTGGCATCAACTGACTCGCGAGGACTGCCGCAATCGCGACGAATACCTGCGTGGTCGTCATCAGCCCCTCGAGCCGCTCGCGTCCAAACCAGCGCAGGCAGAGCTGATAGGTCAGCACCACGCAGCCCGTGCAGAAGAGTGCTTCCAGGCTCGTGGACACAGCATGAACGAAAGGAAACGACCACCCCCCATCCGGGGCAGTCACACCGACCACCAAACCGCAGAGATTGAAGGCGCCCGCCAGCCAGAGGGATACCTGGACGAGCACGCCGACCTTCGCCTGGAGCAGCGCGCGAGGCGTCACCGGCCGGTGCAAGAGGATATCCGCTTCCTCTTTGTTGAAGAGCACTTCGCCCGCCGACGCGGCGACGAACATGCCCAGAAAGACGAAGGTCATCCCGTGCAGATAGACAGAGAGCGCAAAGACCGGCTGGCCGCGGAAGAACAGCGCAAACAGGCCGAAGAGCGCATAGAACACCAGGGTGAGCGCCAGCTTGGATCCGACCGACTTCGGCGCGGCCTCCTTTTGCAGGCCGCGCGAAGAGCGGCCGCGCAGGAACAGCGTAAGGAACAGCCGGCGCAGCGTCTGCTCCGGCGAGCGCGCCGCGGCCGGGCCGCGCGTCGTGCCGGCTGCCGGCTTGCCCGGGTCGTCGTTGCGCGGCGCTGGAGGGACTGGTTGTCCCGCGGTGCGGATCATGGCCGGAAGGTCTTGGCGAAGTCCGCAGCGCGGCGCTCCAGTTCCGTGCCGCCGGTCAACTGCGTAAACAGCCGTTCCAGCGTGTCCGCGCCGTGCGCCTCCAGCAACTCTGCCGGCCGGCCGTCCACCTGCATCTTGCCCTTGTCAATGATGATCACCCGATCACACACGCGCTCCACCACGTCGAGGATGTGCGAGCTATACACGATCGTCTTGCCTTCGCGGGCCAGGGTTTGGATTAACGCCTTGAACCCGACTGCGGCATTCGCGTCCAGGCCATCCAGCGGCTCGTCGAAAAACACCACCGGCGGGTTGTGCAGCAGGGCCGCGGTGATGACCACTTTCCTACGCATCCCTTTCGAGTAAGCCCCCAGCAGCTTATCGGTGAGCGTCTCGAAGCTAAGATCGAAGAAGGCGATGAACTGCCGGATGCGGGCAAGCGCGGCTTCTTGCGGGATGGCATATAGCGCGGCCACCATCTCGAGGTATTCGAGACCCGTCAGCGACTCGAAGACCGCCCCCGACTCCGGGACAAAACCGACGTGCCGCTTCACCTCAATAGGTTGGCGGAGCAGATCGAAGCCACAAATGGTAGCCGTTCCGCTGGTCGGATCGAGCATGCCGGTCAGCATCTTCAGCGTGGTGGATTTGCCCGCGCCATTGGGGCCGAGGAAGCCCAGGATCTGGCCGGCCGGCACCTCGAAGGAGAGGTCATCCACCGCGGTCTGCACCCCGAAACGCTTGGTCAGATGCTGGAGATGAATCATGTGCTCTAGGTTCTTTATGGCTCAAGCACCCTGGCTTGGCGACGAAAAAGGAAGCGGAACGGATGCTCTGCGCGGCGGTTGGGAGGCGGGCGGGCAACCTTCCTTTACGGAGCCGCCTTGTCTGCGCTTTTCTTATCCGCCACGCCGGCAGCCAAAAGCGGCAGAGGACTACCGCAGTCCAAAACNNGACCAGCACTTCGTCTGTCTCCTGGTAGATGAGGTCAACGGTGTGACTGGCGGGCGAAGAAGCGACTGCCGGTTCAGCCGGCGCCGCACCGGCTGAGAATTGCACCGCCTGACCGAGCACAGGGCACAACAGAACCAGCAATGCGCAGGCTGGCGCAACGAGCGGTGTTTTAGCCAACCATTCTCTCGTCTTGTGGACGTCTTTCTCTTCAGGATTCTGGCTCAAATCTGGTGATCTCATGAGCAAGGCAGGTGTTCGCCCGGGTCAGGGCACGATCGCGAGCCGGTAAAAGCATTGGACGGAAGCCGTAAGGCCGTTGGTGACAATAATGGTCGCGCCGGTGCCGGGGATAGGCGCGCCGAGCGGGAGCCAGGAATCTGCACTGAGGTTGGTTTTGTATTGGAACTGATAGCTCAGGCCCACAATCGTCGGGCAGGAAAGGAGCAAGTTGGTTCCACTGGCCTGGGCAACCAGAGGCGGGGAAGACATCCCGGTGGGCCAGACGGAAGCGGAGAAGCTGAGATTGTCAATGCCCAAGCCCTGAGACTTGCTCGCGGGGCTTGCCATTTCCCAGACCAGCCAGAGCGCGGCGCCGGGTGCCCAAGGGGCGATGACCTGATTCGTGACGCCCAGGTTGGTCTGATTGAGGGCGGCCGTGCCATCCACCGCTGCGCCGCCAACATCGGCCGCAACCGTTGGGAAACTCACATTCAGCGCGGGCAAAAACGCAGTGGCGCTGGTCGAGAAGACGTTAGTGGCGCTGGGATCGATCAAATAATAGAACTCCAGCGTCTTGGCCAGGTTGGACTGGCGCCAGACTTCACCGGTGAACTGTAGGTTCATGAAGTTCAAGGTCTGCGAGGTGCCGTTGATGAGTTTGAGGCCGAAGGCGGTGTAGCCGGTGGTGCTGGTGGCCAGCAGGCCCAGCGCGCGATTCGAGCTGTTGGGCAAGCCGAAGCTGATTTGGCCGCCGGTGGTTTGGTCGCCGTCCGTGGCGCCAAAGCGGGTGCCAACGCTAGCCGTGGGGTCCGCCAGACCGTACCAGCCGGCGAGGCTCGAGAGGCCCAACCCGCCGTTGGTGCCGCTGGCGCTGATCGGGAAGGCGAAGTCGAACGGATTGGAGAGTGAATAGGTGATGCCGTTGATCGTGACGGGATTGGCAGAGTTGACGGAGGTTAAGCCGGGATCGGGCAAGGAATCAAAGTTCTGGGTATAGACGTCACCGGCGGTGAGGTACGGAATGAAAGAGGGCGGAGGTACGCTAGTGCCGTTGTTGGTCCCGCCGGGCGTGGGTTGGTAGAACATCTGCCGGACAAAGCTCTGGCCGTCGGAGAAGGAGCCGTAGGACCAGTTGGGTAGCAGGTTGGCGTAATCGATGTAGTCCAACACCTGCGGTTGGCTGTTGTAGAGACGGCTCAAGGCCAGCGACCCGTTGCCGCTGGGAAGGGTAAAGCTGGTGTGGAGTTCGGCGGCGGTTGAAAGGTTCGTCTGGCTGTCGGCAAAGACCACTTTGAACTCGCCAGGATTGATGACCGCGCCCGTCGGGAACGCCCAGGCGGTCAGGTTGATATAGGTGTTGGCCAGGTACAGGCCGGTGAGCGACACCGCGTTGGTGCCGGGGTTGTAGAGTTCAAACCAGGCCGTTCGCTGGCCGGCGCGGTTGGTGATGCCGGTGAGGTTGTCGGCCTGCAATTCATTAAGCCACAACGGCGGGAAAGCGGGGAGGGTGGTCATCACCGTGTTAGTCCTGCCGGGGCTCAAAGCGGCGGGCGGGTAGCTCCCGGCCCAGTTGCCGGCGCGCCAATTGTCCTGCCGCGGGTCGAGCAACTGCAGTGAGCTGCCGGTTCCGTTAGGACCGACCGGCCACGGGGCCGCGCTGGCATAACGCACTTTCGCCACCGTGACATCGTTCGCTGAATTGGTTCCGGGCACGACGAGGGAGAGCGTCTCGCCCACCGGTTGCAGCGTGCCGCCAAAGGTGTCGAACACGAGATTGGTTGCCCCGTAGGCGGCGGCAAAGTCCTCCCGGTTGGCGGCCAGCAGGAGGAAGCTGTTTGGCGCAATCGACGACCCGGCCGGGAATGTGTAGGCCAAACCGCGTAACTGCCAGCCGGACAGATCAAAGGTAATAGTGGCTGAGTTGTTGTACAGCTCCACGTATTGGGCATTGGCCACGGCGGGAGCGTACATGATCTCATTAATGACCACCTGGCCAGCCGGGGATGGCACCGGCCCGCTATAGACCGCGGTAACCGAGTTGCTTGCGCCCAGCACCGGCTGACCGTTCGGGTCCACGCCGACGACGCTGAAGACATTCGTGCCGAAGCGCAACGGCACCGTCGCCGTCCACGCCGTCACGCTGGTCCAGGTGACAAGCCACTCGGTGCCGTTGAACCAGACGGTCTTGACCGCAATCGGAGCCGTCCCGCTGACGCGCGCCACGTCGTTGGTCACCACCACGCCGCTCACGCTGAAGGCAGCCGCAACCGTAGCGAGTTGGGATTGCAGATAAGTGAAGCGTTGGCTGAACCAGGTCTTGACGGCGCTCGGATCGGTCAAGGCCTGCCCGTCGCACCAGGCGACGTGGTTTGCGACCAGGGACCGGTACTTGGCGTCCATGACCGGGTTGCAATTGGCAGCCTGCATTGGACCGTTGACCGCGTCCTGCACGGCACGCCAATAAGCCCGCGCGAAGGGAGGATGGCCGTACATGCGCGTAATCGTCGGGTCCTCGGCATTAAACAGGGTGGCGGTGCTCGCCGCGTAGCTGCTGCTGCGCGGGCTGCCGGCCAGCATCGCCCAATCAAGATCGAACATGTAGAGCTGCCATTTGCCATTCCCGGGAAGATAGGCATACATGTTCTTGCCGATGTCGTGCCCGTAGGCATCAAAATTGACAATGATGTGCTCCGTGGCGAAGATGCGCATCCATTCCTCGACATCGACCACGCCCATGACCGAGTCGGTATAGGGCTGGGGCGCCGCGCTGTTGACTGCATCGACGAGGGCAAAGATGTTGGTATAATCATCTCGGAGACCCGTCGAGCGGAACATGAAATTCCAGCGGTACTTCTCCCGCTTCTTCACTCCGCCGGTCGTCGTAAAGACTTGCAGTTGCGGCTCCGGATCAGCCGTCAGACCCGCGGAATCGTTGAACTCGAAGGCGCGCTCAATCTTGAACAACTCGCCATTGCTATCGTTTGGCACCCATTCGCTAACGAAGCCGCCGGCAGGTTGGACGACCGCTTCGAAGGTTGCCTGGCGGGCGTCATCGGTGACGCCGTTGACGTGAAGGCGGATGGTATAGCGATGGCTCCAGGGGAGGTTAAGCTTGTCCGCAATCCAGTAGCACATCTGTTCCTGGAGAGCAGTCGTTTCGCCGCCGTGGCCTCCGGGCCAATCCAGCACCAATTCGTTTTCCCCGAGGAAAAGGTCGTCGTCCCCAAAGCCGACGCTGTACCCACAGCGGCCGCAGGTGGCGCCGCAATAGCCCGGGGAAATATAGGGGCTCCCCTTATAGCGGGCGCCAGCGTTGTAAATGACGCGCTCGTTGCCGAGCACGAAGGTTACATCGTTGTCGCTGTTGTCTAGCTTGAGGTTATTATTCCACGTGTTGAGCGTGGCTTGCGTCATCCAGAGGCGATAAACGGGGAAATTGCCGGTTGGTTGCGCCTCCCCGATGCGGACGAGGCACTCGCGTGTTGGCGCGTTGTTCGGGAAGGTGCTGGTGGCGGCGGGAATGGCCTTGTCTGTGACCTGGATATAAAAGGCGACCATGGTCCCGCTGGCCTGCCCCGGAATGCTCGCGCTGAAAACGCCATCGCCGGCTACCGCGTCGCCGCTCGTGCCATTGTCGGTCATTGTCAATGTCGAGTAGGCGGAACTGGGATCAAGCCGGTATTTCAAGAGCACTGAGGCGATGCCGTCGGGGTCGCCGACGCGGGCACTAACCACGACGGGTTGATTGGCGGCAGGCAGGATTGGCGCA
This sequence comes from Limisphaerales bacterium, assembly GCA_003152225.1. Classification (GTDB taxonomy): domain Bacteria; phylum Verrucomicrobiota; class Verrucomicrobiia; order Limisphaerales; family UBA8199; genus PALSA-1440. The sequence continues at coordinate 32,781 of PLZQ01000099.1, forward strand.
TGAGAAACGGCGGTGATGGCGGGGGGCGCGTTCGAGACGTAACGGCTGTTGCTGGCGCCTGGCGTGCCGGGATTCGCGGGTGTCGGCAGCTCGGCGGCGCATTCCAGCCAATTGCCCCGCAGCCGCAGCAGGATTTCCGGGCTGCCTTTGAGCCACCGGACGGCGGTGCGGACGGTCACGTTAGTAGCGCCGGATGCCAGGGCCGTCGTGAGCGGACAACGAACGCGGTTGATCTGGTTGTCGCCCTTGCCGACCGCGCGCAGGTGATAGCACTTGGCGCTCAGGTAACCCTCGCTGGTTTCAAGACCGGAGGTTTTCTCCGTGCCTTCCGCGGTCCAGCCGGTGGCGTCGGTTTCGAAGGTGGAATTGGCGATGAGATTGCTGCCGCTGGAATTAAGCACCTGGACATTATCGATCAAGCACTCGCCGGCGTTCTGCAGCAACACCTGCAACTCATCCGCGGCGACATCCCCATTGTCGATCGTGCCCGTGGCGGAGATGATGGTCCAGGGAACTTTATGTGTCTCATCGCTGTCCGCCCAGTTCGGCGCCTGGCGATGGTTGGCGTGCGGGTCAACCAACTCGAGGCTCGATCCCCCGCCGGCGGACCACTGGGACCAGCGGCCGCCCGTGCCCCAAGTGACTTCATCCATCGTGATATGGATCGTGTTGGTCTGCGGCGGGCCGGATTGATTGGTTGTCACGGTCGTGTCGGACATTGCTAGTGCGAGGCGCTCACCGTGGTGGGAGAGTTTGCCACTGAAATTGCCAATCAGATTGCCGGCGTTCAGGTTCGGGTAATTGGCCAGCATCCGCGCCGCATTGCGCGCCACCACGAGGTAGCTGTCCGGTTGGACGATGGCGTTGGAAGGGAAGGCAAAAGTGATGCCCGAGACAAACTGCCACCCGGTCAGGTTCACCGCGTTGCTGCCGCGGTTGTATAGCTCGACGTATTGGTCGTCATCATTGAGCGAAATCGGATTGTACATGATTTCATTGATGACGATGTCGCTCACGCGAATGGGAGCGTTGGTGGCGCCGGGCGTCTTGGCGGCCAGCCGGTAGAACTGGTCGCCGCCATCCGGGAAGCGGCCCGTCGCGACCCCGTTCTCCTGGCCGGCAAAGCGCACGGCATCCAGGATGCGGGTCTGGGCCGCGTTCTTGAGGTAGATCGTCTCACCGATCGCGCTCAGCCTGAAGTTCATGTTGGTCTCGCTGTAGAAAGCGAAACCGCGCGGCGGCAGGATTGTGCCGGGCGGAATCACGAACTTGTTGGTGGCCGGATCATCCGAGAGGATGCAGCCGGAGATGTCGGCAGGCTGAGAACTGTGGTTGTACAGCTCGATGTAGTCGTAGTCCGGCGGATCGGTGTGGGCGAGGAATTCATTGATGACCACGTTGCGCAACGGGTCGGGCGTGACCGGGTCCAGGCGACCGGGCGAGCCGCCGACGGAATCGCTGGCGGCCCAAGCAAGCGGGTTGTTCTGGCCGTAGGAAGGCCGGGCCAGGACCAGCGAATGACCGGCGCCATCAGCCGCAACCGGCCACGGGGATTGGTCGGAGTAATCGGTTTCCAGCAGCAGGGCGCCGGCCTGGTTGAACAACTGGACGCTGCCGCTGCCGCCGGGCAGGGTATTGGTGTAAGGGCCGAAGACACCTGTCATGCCATAAGCGCTTTGGAGGGCGGAGGGGGACCTGGCCACCACAACGAAGCCACCGCCCGGAATGGTTGTTCCGGCTGGGAACGTGAAACTGATATTGCCCGACAGTTGGTAGCCGCTGAGGTCCTGGGATTCAGCACGCGAGTTAAACAGCTCGACAAACTCAAGGGCGCTGTTGGTCGGATGGTACATGATCTCCGAGATGACGAGGCTGGTGGGCCGAGCGGCCTGGCCGAGAGTCTCGAATGCGGGCGGCGCGCTGGTGCCGACGGTGGTCACGGCCGAGAAATCGCGGAACGCCCCGGTGGCAGGCTGGTTGGTGTTATAGCTTGAAACCACGAAGCCAAAATAGACCGTCGTGGGCAGCGCCATAGTCACGGTTCCAAGCTGCGCCCAATTCGTGCCGTCAAAACCGGCAAAGCCAGAAAAGGTGGTGCCAGAACGTTTGAGCCGGAGCCAGGTATTGGGGTAATTGACCGGGAAGGAACCGGAGAAGGCGGCCAAGCCGTTAGTGGCGGTGCGGGACTCGAAGAACGCGCCGCTGATATTTGGGGTCGCCAGCGTCGCGGTAAAGCGGCCGCCGGGAGTGAGGTCCTCGCGCACGATCAATCCGGCCTCGGACCAGGCGTCGGCTAGACCGAGGGAATCGAGCCGGACCTTGTAATCGAAGTTGCCTGTTTGCGGCACGTATGCAAGCTGGCATTGATCGTTCGTCCCGCCCATGCCGCCGCCGCCGCCGGTGATGTTCCAACCGGTCCCGACGGGGACCAAGCTCCCAGCGGGCGTCGCATTCCCGATGGAAACAGGGGTATAAACACTGGCGAGAAAGGTAACGATGGAATTGGAGGCGATCACATTAGCGGCGGCAGATTGGTCGGCCAGATGGTTCGCGGTAAGGGTATAGATCGCCTGGTCAGTCATGGTGGCGACCGTCAACACCACGTTGCTTTGCGAAGCGTCCAGGGTTGCGCCGGAAATCAGCAATCCGCCATTCGTGCCAGCGATCGAATAGTTCGCCAGGTTCGTGGCGCTCGCCAGCGTGATCCGCTCGGACAGCAACACCTGCACCTGTGTCAGCCCCAGTGTCTGCGCGCCCAGCAGCACTGGCGGATTGGTGTCTTGTATGACCGTAAGTGTTGCCACTCGGCTGGTGACCGAGTTACTGAGGTTGCTCACGACGTTCGAAGCCACGAACTTAAACCCGGCTCCGTTGTCCGCCAATGCTGCCGCTGCGATCTGGCACGTCAAATTGGTTGCGCCGGGAATGGCCACGCCATTCTGATACCATTGCGATGCCGGTGTGGGATTGCCGGCTACGCCACCGGCGAAGCTGGCTGGACAGGACTCACTCACCGTCACGTCGGCCGGCTGGCTAAGAATTACGGGCGGCGTCGGCGGCGCCACTTCGCCGCTGACGGCGTAGATGCCAGTGGAATTGGCCGCCGAGGCCTGACCGAACGTGATACTCACCAGGGATTTGTTGGTCGCGCCGAACAGCGCGGCCAGGTCTATAGTCGTTTGATAGAAGCGCGGATTGGTGGTGGCGCCGGAGGTGGAGCCGCTGGTGAGGTCGATGCGCTCGACGCCCTGGAGCGCGTAACCGCTGTTGTTGAACCAATCCGGCGCATTGTAATTGGTGACGAAGCTGCTCCCGTCGCTGAAATTCAAGCTCAGGTTCGGGGTCCCGCCGCCGCTGGCGGAATTGGCAATAACGGCAATGCGGCTATAGACCGACGGCGTCGCCAGCGTCAGCGTGCCGCTGCTCACCCCGGTGTCGCTGCTCAGCACCAGCGCATTCTTCGCGGTGTAAGGCTGGAACTGGAAGACGGTGCCATCGCCCACCGCGCTGGTAAAGCTGCTGGAGACGGGCAAGCCGTAGCTCTTGCCAGGCAAGCCGCTCTGATAGAACGCCAGATTCTCGCCTGGATTCAATTCGGAGGCGGTAGTATAAGGCGGGCCGGCGGAATTGCTCTCGATGACGACATCCCAGTTGAAGCCGGTAACGGCGACCGGGGTCATATTGGCGGCGAGGGTGCGCGGCACAGCCAGGGCCAGCAAGGCGGCGGTCGCTAGGGAGGCGTTGCGGAGTAAGAGGGCTTTCATTGTACGACTAGGTCACGGCATTAACGCCCCGCTAGAATACCCGAATCAGCCAGTTTAAGGTAGAGGAAAAGCGCAGTTTTGATTGGCATTCTTGTGGCCTGCCCCCTGTTGCAGGCAAGTCTGACCACAGAGATGTCGCCCTTGGGCCAAGTGGCGGCACCACCTCGAAAAGACGAGGGCCGGGCAAAGCGCCCGGCCCTCGCGTGTTTAGTCTGGAATGGTTTCCGCCCGCTTACGGGAGAAGCTGGAGGCGGAAGTAATTCTCGCCAGCTTGTGGCGACGCAGTGACCTGGACCTTGCCCGTGTTCGGGTCGCCGATCAATTGCCACGGAGCACTCGAAAGCGACCACACTGCCGTTGGTCCAAGAGTTGGCGAGGACAACAGGTAGGCGCCGGTTTGCGCGGGCCAGGAGAACACGATGTTGCTGCCCACCCTTTGAGCGTTCAACTTAATCGGGACTGCCGCCGCAGCGCCCCACGACATAACCTGGGTGGAGAAGGCGCCGCCATCGGCGCCGGTGAACCCGACCCAGGCGGTGCTGGCGCCTAGAATAGACGGCAGATTCACCGTGTAGTTAGTGGTGACTGACAAGCCGGTGACGATGTCTTTGAAGGTAGCGTTCAAAGTCGTGCCGTCGTAGTTGACGTTGACCTGAATCGCATTGGTATTATCGCCCACGCCAACGTTAGGCAGTATGGAGGTGTAGAGGCCTGCGCCGGGCGTTGCGCCGTTTTGGAAGGTGCCAATGCCCCTGGTGTTGTTGGCGTAGATGTTAAACGCCAGGCACCAACTGGGCGTGATGNNTTCTGGATGCAGAACGTGGCGCCATCGGCGCCGCCGGCGGCGGTCTGCATCTGATATGTATAGGCGATATTGAACGCACCAATGTTCTGTTTGGCGGTCAGGAACGCGGAGCGAGTGGTGTTGCCCACATTCGCAGTGAGCTGGACGCTGTTGCCGGTCAGGACCGCCCCGCCATTCAGCGTCCAACCGGTGCCGCCCGCGTTGAAGAAGGAGCCGGTGTTGGTGATCACGGTGAGGGCGTCCGCCGTGCTGGTGCCGGAGCCTTGCCCAGTGACGATGACCGTGTAGCTAGCGGTATCCGAAGCCGCCGCATAGCCGATGGTCAGGATGTTGCTGTGAGAGCCGCTGGTCCGATAATCATCGGAAATGTTCACGCCGTTCTTCTGCCATTGATAAGTGAACGGCGCAGTTCCACCGGGGGTGACCTCCAGTTGAACGATATGTCCCAGGTAAACCGTTTGCGCAGCAGGCAGGTCCACAATGAATGATGGTCCGCCGCCCACCACGAATAGCTGTGCGGCAGTGCTGGTAACCGAGCCGAATTGGCTCGTCGCCACGAGCTGATAGAGGAAACCGTACTGGGCGGTCGAGGTGGTGAACGTCATGTTCGAGGCGGTCTGGCCGGCAACCTGACTGACCGGATTGATGCTGTCCGACCGCCACCATTGGTATTGGATAGTGCCCGGTCCGTAAGCACCGGAGTAGAACGTGACGGGAATATTTTCGGCGATGGTCACATTCGTCGGCTGAATGGTGATGATCGGCGGACGCTGCGCCGCGAAGAAGTGGGCGAAGACCTGGTTCGAGGTCAGGACTGACGGATAGATGGCCACATCATCAATCGTGCCGGCCCACTGGTTGTCATACTCGGCCGCCTGGGTGGATTTGCGCGAACCGATCGTCGTGGGTAGGGTCTGTACCTCAATCCCGGTGTTCGTGGCAATAGTGCCCGAGGCGGCCAGGAGCCCATCCACATACAGGTAAATATTACCGTTGGGCTGATCGCACACACCCACCAGGTGATGCCACGCGGCGTTACCCGTCGGGTCTGACGCTATAGCCGTGCTTTGCGCCTGATACCCCTGGCCAGTGAAGTCGCGCACGAGGAACCGGAAACCTGTGCCGACGGTATAGTCAATGGCGTATTGTTCCGTGCCGGTGCCCGTGCCGACGCTAAGAATGCCATTGTAGCCCTTGGTCACAATCGCAGCCGCGACGGTAGGCGTCGCGCCTAAAGCCCACGCCTCGATTGAGAAGGTGGCGTTGCCGGATGCCCGAGCGAAGTCCACGTCATTGATGTTGTCCACCAGGCTGTCCGTGGCAGCATCACCAAACCGCGCCGCGGTATTGGTATCAGACGCCGGGTTGTAGCCAGCCACGGCGATCACGGCGTTGCTGTAAGTGCCATTATGCGCGCCGACGTAATCATGGGTCAGTGTGCCATTGTTGCCCGCGGCGTTATCGGGGCCTTCATCCAATCGCCAGTAAGACATCGGCCGGTCCGCCAGCACGGCTGAGGGATAGGACTGCGTCGGCGGCAGGATCACCGTGAGCAGAGCGCTGGTGCTGGTGATGGTCCCGGAGCCGTTGTGCGCCACGCAATAGTAGCTCGACCCGGAAGCTGTCAATTGAACGTTCGTTATCGTGTAACTGGTGGTGGTCGCGCCCGCAATGAGCGTCGAGGGGCTCTGGTACCATTGGTACGAGGGTTTTAAGGCCCCCAGACCGGTGGCGCTGGCGGTAAACGTCGGCGAAGCGCCCACGAACACAGTCGCTGTCGGGACCGGTTCGCGCACCCAAAGTGGAGGAGCCGGCACGAACGATCCCAATAACTGGATCTCGGCAACCTGCATCAGCGGAGTATTGACCGGTTCCATGCAGTTGGTAATGGTGAGCCGGTACGACTTGTAGGAGATGCTGTTCGCGAAATCCACTTCGGTGAGGTACTGGCTCATGGGATTGAGCTGGGTCGAGCCCGTTCCGTTGCGGTTGCCCGGGAGCATAAGCGTGCCAAGCAAATTGCCGCCGGCGATCGGCGCCCAGGTCGAGCCGTCATTCGAACCTTCCAGGAGGTAGTCTCGCGGATCACGTCCCGAAGAGTCATTGGCGCAATAGAAGCGAATCGAGTTGACGTACGAAGCACCCGTGACAGGAGTGATCACGTAACCAACCGGCCCCACGAAGGGGACAGTGGACTGTGCCACAGCCACGCCGTCCAAACCAATGCCGCCCAGGCCCGTACTGAGCCATTTTTGCAGCACCTGGTCATTGGCCGAAGTATAGGTCTCCTGCCCGTTTCCGGAGGTGCCGTCAGCGCTCCATTTCTGGATGCTATCCCCATTGCCGGCGCCGACTATAACGCTGTAATTGGTCGTGAGGACCATTACGGTGGCCACGAAGCTGGTCTGGGAACCGAATTGATTGGAAGCGACCACCAGATAGTCTCCCGAGTCGGCCAGCGTGGCGTTGCTGATGGTGAGAATGGGGCTGGTCATGCCGCCGATGTTTGGACCCGACACGTTTACAAACGTGCTCATGTCAAAAGTGTCGTAGAGGTCGCGGAAGCTTCCGCCTCGCGGCGCTTTCATCCACTGGTAGGAAACCCCGGTGGTCAGCAGGTTGGAGGTTATCAGCGAAATGTTATTGGTCCCCTGGTAGCCTTTCGTGATGCGGATGTCGTTGAAAACCGCCGCGCCGTTCGTGACGATCGGCGTCCCCGTGGCGCTATCGACCACGAGGCCGATTGGCTGGGTGGTGATGATCGGCGGAGTGCCGGCGCCGGCGCTGACGGCGAAGATGGCCGCGTCATTCCCGCCGGTCGTGTTGGTATTGACCAGGGTGATGGTGCTGATCGCGGCGCTGCTGGCCACCGGCATCACCGCGTCGTACAAACGGACGCCCGGAGTATTGGGGTTGAGGGAGCCGTTGGAGTTGCGCGGGTCCCGGGAGAAGGGCTGCGGTGACGGAATGCCTATGATATTCGGTGGCAGAAACGCATTGTTGAACTGGTCCGAGGTATTATTGACTGCCCTGACACTGGGGGCCATTCGCCCGAAACTGACGTAGGCCGGAAGCTGAGTGTCTCGGGTAAACCAATCGGGCGCAAAAATCCAGTTGGTCTCCGCCCCGCCGCCCTGGAACCCAAGCTCGACACGGATCCAAATGCCGCCATTGCCACCGCCGGCAAGGAAAGCGAGGCTGCTGGCGGCGGTTGGGGTGGCGAATTTAACCGTAGCGTTGCTGACGGCTATGGACAGATAATAGGCGCAATTGGTGGCGTAAGTCGAGGGCATGGTGTAGTGAATAAAAGGCCGCCCAATGCTGGAGATGGTTGAGCCGGCGGCGGGGATGCCGGTGTTGGGTTGGGCGGCATAATAGCCCTTTTCGTACCACGTGCTGCCCGTCTTGGCCAAGGCACCGTCCATCGTAACCGTGCAATATGTATTGCCGTTGGTGAGGACTGCCGCGACCGCATTATTACCGCTTCCCCAGGTGGCAGGGGTATCGGCTGCGATGATGGCTTTCTGGTTATAGCCGGACACGGCAACTGGCGAGTAACTCGCCCCATTCACATCGGTCGAGCCGGCCAGGCCAAAGATAACGGTGCGACCGTTACCCCAAGGGCTGGAGCCTTGAGTGCTGCCGTGCAGCCACTGGAAATCTATGCTGGCGATATTGGCGTTTGGATTTCCAACAGGGAGATCGTTGGCCCAGAGCACGCCATGATTGGCGCTCAGGTTGTTGATCCCGCCGCCCATGCCGATCAACCCCTGGGCATCATACATGCGGGTGATGGCACTGTCCGCGTTGCCGCTCCACCAATCGGTCGAACTGAAGGTGGCGGGCGAATCGCTCGTGCCATCCGCATAGTGAATGACATACTGGATAAGACACGCGCCATTGCCGGAAGCGTTCAGAACGGAAATATAGGTGTAACGCGCGGGAGTCGTTAATGTAAGCCTTGAGGGCCCGGTTTCAATCGGCCACCAGTTAGGGTTGGGATTGTTGTGGTGCCCGAGAAAGATGCAGTTGTTGGTATGGTAATCCGGCGGCATCTGGAACGTGTAAACGTTAAGGGTCGAAGTGTTGGTCTTAACGAGCACCGAGGCATGCGCCGGAAAGCCGCTGGTGGCATTAACGGTGTTGTAGCCGATCTCGTACCAGGTGTTGCCGGTCCTGTTCGTCCCTGTATCCGGGGTGACGGTCACGTAGTCGTTAAGACTGTTGGGCGCGGTTTTTTCAATGACCGGGTCCTGGTTGAAGCTGGTGGGGTCCAGCGGGACTGGCGTGAAGTCTGCGCGAGCCAGGCTCGCGCATAGACATGTCAGTCCAATGGGGATGAGTGTTGATTTCATAGGTCTTGTTTCGCGGGGTTGTTGTGTCTTTTTGTTTTCCGGTATTGGCTCGAGCTACCCTCTGCTCGCAACGCTTGAGTGCTCCAAGTACACCTTCGTCCCGCTCTGCGCAATAGAAAAATGCGTTATTTTTATAACCCCCCAATCATTAGCCAAGGATT
>PLZQ01000017.1 GCA_003152225.1 Limisphaerales bacterium
AACGATGAATATCAAGTGGCACAATCGCATAAAGTGTGTAGTTGTTTGGCTAACGCTGCTCATCACTGGCGGCGGGCCAGCGACGTGCAGCATGAAACAGAGACGGAATCCCGCCGTCCAGTGGATGAGCCGGGTTATGCATTTTCCGGAGCATTTCGGCTCGCCCGCCAGTACCCGACTTCGGCAACCACGACCCCAAGCCCCGCTACGCACGCGGTAATAGGGTTGAGGGGTTCGCGTCCACACGACGATAACCACAGGAAAACCCCGGCGGCGGCGGCGCCCAACAGCCCAACGCCCAAACAGCCTGGCCGGCTCATGCGAGGACGTCGGCGCACTGAGAAACAGCCCGAGACTAGCATCAGCGCCAAGCCGATAAAGAAGAGCCATCGGTTGCCGATGCACATCAGGCTCAGGGCAACTGCGAACAAGCCCAGGTTAACTGCCAGTCTTGTGCTGGAATTCTCCATGGCCTTCATAATGCATAACGATGGAACTCACTCGCGCCGCGCCCCTGCCGTTCAATATGAAACGGCAGCGTCATCGCGGCGTCGAGTGCAGTGACCGGGTTCGGCGTCATTGCAGTGTGTGCCCCGGGCCGCCAATCGAACACCGCGGTGGGCTGTCGAGTCGTCCAACGCTATAGGTGCCGCCCTGCGGACAAACGAGCGTTCGTGACATGTAGGGCCGAACGTCAGTCCATGACGGAATATCGTTGGTTGTCTTGCCGTTATCGAGTGCCCACTGTTGCGTGGCACCATCAAGGTTCCGAAGGTTGCTGACACAAGCATTGCTCGCCGGGGTATTACGCGCACGAATGAATGCGGGGATGGCGTAGGCAGCCACCACAATGGCGCACAGTGGTCAACGACAATTATTAGTGGTCGCCGGCGACAACTATAAGTGGCCAGTGGTTTGGGGGTAGTTTCTTCATCGGTTCATGGTTACTCCAACGCTCGGGACTTTGGGGCAATCCCCTTCGGTGGAACGGAGTCTGTGGCGCCGCCAGGCGCCGCAGACGTAGTGGAACCGAAGGGGATTGCTGGCGCGGCGGGTTGGTCCGCCTGGCGCTCTTTGGTTTGGGAGCGCGAACGCTCCCGTTGGTAAATTCCAAGATCGTCGCGTGATGCACCAGCCGGTCGATAGCCGCCATGGTGGTCATCGGATCCTTGAAGATCTGGTCCCATTTCGAGAAGACCAGGTTGCTGGTGATCAGAACGCTGCGCCGCTCGTAGCGCTCGGCCAGAAACGTGAACAAAACCTCCATCTCCTGCCGGTCCTGCTGCACGTAGCCGATGTCATCCAGGATTACCGCGGCAAAGCGATCCAGTCGTTTGAGTTCTTTTTCCAAGCGCAGTTCCTTCTTGGCCGCCAACAACTGCTGCACCAACTTGAAGGTCGGGGTGAACAGCACCGGGTATCGGTGCTGCAAAATCAACTCTCGTCCCAGTGCGGCCAGAAAATGCGTCTTGCCCCGACCGGGCAAGCCGAACGCCAACAGGTTCTCCGCCCGTTCCACGAAGTGGCCTTCCAGCAGCGTGGGCAACAACCGCCTGATTTTGGCCGGCAGGATCTTCTCATCGAGGTTCCCCAGCGTCTTGCCCTCCGGCAGGCCCGATTCATGCAGCAGCCGCGCCACCTTGCGTTCACGCCGGTCCTGAGCCTCGCTCTCGCACAAGTGTTGCAGCAGGCCTTTATAGCCCCAGTTCTCACGCTCGGCCCGGGCCACGCTCTCCTCCCAAATCGCGGCCATGGTGGGCAGGCGGAACGAACGCAACAGCACCGCCAGTCCTTCAGCCGGCATAGGCCACCTCCAGTTCCGGGCTCAACAGCGCATCATACGAGCGCCACTCCGGTTCCAACTCGATTACCTCGATCTGCGGCTTAGGTTCGGGTTGCAAAATCCGGCGCAACTCCCCGACGCTCCACGCCGGATAGGGCGGGCTCAAGAAATCGGCCAGCATCACTTCAATGTCGCTCTCGCCCACCTCGCTGGCCAATTTGAGCAGCCGCAGATATTCCACCGCCCCACCTCGCTGGCCGTGTTTAGCGACCAGGTGATCGTAGGCTTCCCGAAAGGATCGGCTGGGATACAGCTGCTCCCGATACCGGTAGCGCTCAAAAGCCCCGGGCTTGCGCAACAGATGATCAATTACGTGCCGGTAATTGAGCACCACCCCTCGATCCCCACAATGGCGCGGCAACACCAGCAACAGCTCTCGACCGCTATAAAGTTTGAGTTCGCGCTCGTAGACTTCCACCTTGAGTTCCTGGCCAATCAGCCTGGCTGGCACCGAGTAGCCCACTTTCTTGACCCGGATCGTGCTGGCCGAACCCACGCTGCAGAACACCTCGTCATACTCGCTGAGTCGCGTCGGCGGCAGCGGCTTCATCGCCGCCAACTCCACCACCAGGTTCTCCTGCCGGCCCCGGTTGCCACGCTCCAACACCTGGTGCAGGAAACCCTCGTAGTGCGCTTCCGATTCGAAATCCCGGCTGCTCCGCAACAACAGGTGCTGCCGCATCCGGCGCTTCAAGTGTCCGTTGCTCGATTCGACGTCCCCGTTCTCGTTGGGACAATCGATGCCGATGGTCCGGGGAACCAGCCCGTAGTGTTCACACAATGAAGCGAACTGCTCATTGAACTCCCGGCCCGTCCCACCGCCCCCGACTCGGTGCGTGGCCGCACTGCTGTTATCGATCCGCAGTTCCCGCGGCCCCTTGCCCAACCGGTGCAAGGCTTCCTGCAAGCCTTGCCGGCACGACAGCAGCGACTCCGATAAGCAACGCGTCGCCCAGTCCCAGTTCGAATGCGGTAGCACGCAATGGCAAAGCAGATGATCGTAAGGCCGCCCCGCAATCGTGACCGCCAGCTCGTTGGCGTTGGTCCAGTCCAACTGCATCGCCCGTCCCGCTTCCCAGTCCTGCGGAAAGAACACTTCCTTGTCTGGCCCATGCACCAGACGGCACAGCTTAACGCGGCGCTGGAAGGTTCGCAGATGCTTCTCTTGTAATGCCTGGGGTGAACGTTCCCACAAATACTCGAACAACGCTTTGGCCTCCAAATCCGGCGCCTCCTCCAGCATCCCCTCCGCCTGAGGCCAGATCTCCTCCAGCGGATCTTCGCGGGTTCGCCAGGTGTGTTTGGCCTGCAGCTCCTGCGGCGGCTGGCCAGCCTGCAAATACTGGCGCGCGATCCGGCGACTCATTCCCGCCTTCATGGCACTGTTCGTCACGTTTCCGGTTGCTTGATACTCGCTCATCAGTTTTCGGTATTGTTGTTTGGTGATCATCGGTAGCAGCCCGTCCTGGAGGCCATCCGGCCTCCGGCGTAACTGCCGCCGCCATCATCTCCAAACCACCGGAAAACTGATAATCGTCACCGGTCACTTTTAATCGTCGCCAGCCACACAGGGCAACGAGCAGGACTATTGGATTCTTGAGCATATGCGTGCCGACGCCGAACATCGAAGCTCAGGCGCGCCGGGCCAGTGGGCAAGGAAAACAGAGCGGCGCGGCCCGGCGTCGCCTGAAGCGCCTAGTTGGCTGATCAATAGATCACGCTTCGTTCGGTTTTGGTCTCCTGCCATTTGCCGTCTTTCATCTCCATAACGCAGTCCGTGGCCCCGCCCGCAAGATTGGCGACGTCACAGCCCCGCCTGACCACTACCTTGGTGTTGTTGATCCAACGAAGAACGCCTGCGGAATAAATGATTCCTGGCTCTCCGGTGAACTTGTCCACGACTCGGGTATGCACATCCCTGCTGCTTTGCGAGGCTTTCCGCGCAGGGATACCAGCGGCTTGCAGGCGCTCAACAAAGTTATCAGGTGGGTCAAACACCCGGTTCTGCGAGTCAAAGAGAGACACAAAGACGAGCCGGTTGGTGTCGCGCAGTGTGAGTTCGTAAAGGAGAGCGGCCTCGGAGACCTTGCCTTCTTCGGCTGCCCGGTATTGCCGGGTGGCCGCCGTGGTGCAACCGCCGGCGACGGCAAGCGCGAGTAGAAGGAGAGTCGGGCGAGCTTTCATATGCGTGTCAGCCAACGGCGGAACTGAGTGATGCGGGCAGCCCAGTGCACCCGAACTGCGAACCGACCTCGCCCGCCCGCATTCGCTCGAGTGATCTTGTTAGCCATTGCTCGACCTTTTTAAGGCATTCAATAGCCCATTGGAATAACAAATCCATCGGCGTTCCCTTTCGGCGCGCACACTTCGAGATACGAAAGCCGCTTTCCCTCAAGGGCGCTTGCGACGCGCTTGACGCAGCATTTGGGGCACAAAGAAACGGGGGCAGGGTTCTGGCGCAGGAGTGTAGCTGACAATCCCTTGTCAAGCGTCTCCTCGAAATTCTCCCCACTAAGCCCTTTCGACCCCAGCCAGAGAAAGTTTGCTGTCTGCCCGCAGTCGTGACATTTCCCGTCCATCTTCGCAATGAGAGATGACACGTCATCAGAGATTTTAGAGTCCTTGAATGCCTGGCGCCATTCCTGGACGGGTTGAAAAACGTAGCAAGGTGGTCCGTCCGCTGGCTCTACGACAACTGCTCGGCCCCGAAAACCTTCGTAATCGCCCTCTAGTTGGGACATCAGGTGGACCAAGCACATCGGTCTGATCTTGTCAGCATCCTCCTCGGCGTGCTGCGAATACCCATAACTCGACGTAACTCCACATACCGAACACGCCTTGCCCACGGGAGATTTCGCCTTCCGGGTCGCCACCAAGAGGATGATGAACCCAACCACAGCGCAGCCAAGCACGATGAGAGATATTTTCATATTCTTTGGACCCATTGGCTAGCGTTCAGAGTGAGCGGCCGGAGGCAGCCGCCGCTGATCTTCGCTTTGTCCCTGAGCGAACCGGCCGCCTCCGGTTCGCTCGATCCTGCGGGTTAGCTGCGGCCTCCGCCTCCGAGAGGTTCAGGGTCACCCGTATCCGGACTTCTCTTGCCACACGGCCTCC
>PLZQ01000079.1:0-12912 GCA_003152225.1 Limisphaerales bacterium
CCGGGACGCCCATGGCCGTGGCGCTCGGAGATGATGTTGTCGTTCGGGATGTCATGCACGTCGGAGAACGCGCCCCAGATCTTGCCGGGCGTCTCGGGATCAAACGCCATCTCGTAACAGGTGTTACGCCACGGCGCCCAAGTCTTCGGGTCCCACCAAATCCACGTCTGGCCGGCGTCGGTGGAGCGGGCCAGCCCAATGTCGGTGTAGCAGATGTATTGGCGGTTCGGTTCGAATGGGTCGATGTAGAAGTGCCAGGTCGTAGTGACAATCAGGCCGTTGCAAACCCAAGCGGAGCCCGGGGCGGGCTTCTGGCCGGGCGCCGGGTAAGTGTGCCCGCCTAACCACGTCGCGCCTCCGTCATGGGTGATGTGCGGTTCGTTGCGCACGAGGATCACGCGGTTGGGGTCGGTGTTGCAGATGGCCACGCCGAACGGCGTCTCGCCGCCCTTGAAGCATTGCCCGCACGAGGCGGTCTCCCAATCCGGTGCCACGTTGTAGCTCTTGAAACGCGGATCCTGGAAGTAAGTCGCGCGCCACGTTTCGCCGCCGTCGTCGCTGCGATACACNNACGGTGAGCGGCTTGGCGTCGGTTGCGAGCAGTTGATTGTATTGTGAAACGGAATCGTAGGCGTACTCGTCGGCCTTCTTCGTGTCGGTATTGAGGCCCTGGCCCATCGCTGATTCCCATGTTTCGCCCCGGTCTCGCGAGCGGTAGAGGCCGCCTTTAAACACGCCGTTCTCGTCCTGGCTGTGGATGGAGCAATAGAGCAGGACGAGCTTCTGCGGCGCATCCGAGCCGGCGGCGAAGCCTTGAATCTGCTTCCACGGCAGGCCCTGAGTTTTCTCCGACCAGCTTTGGCCGTCGTCGTCGGACCGCCAGATGCCACTATCGGTGGCAGCGAACATCGAGTGGCCCTGCCGGGTGCAATCGAAGTGAAAGGCGATCACCTGGCCCGTCGGCCCCGGGCACGCCGCCCACGTTTCTCCCGCATCCCGCGAGAGCCAGCAGCGGCCACTGCGCGAGCCGGCCAAAATGGTCTTTGGATCGGATGGATTGATTGCGATCTCCCCGCCCAGAGAATCCTTGAGTTGGCCGATGGGCGCGAAAGTCCTGCCCCGGTCACGGCTGATCTTGAGCCGTCCACCGGAGGAGGCGTAGAGGATGTTCGGATCGGTTGGGTGAAAAGCCGGGCGACAGGCCGTGTCGCTGCGAAGCTGCGCGTGGTGGATCATGCGCCAGTTGCGCCCGCCATCTTCGGAAATGTACGCGGCGCCCATGTCGCAGTTCAGCATCATCAAGTTCGGGTTCGCCGGAGAAATCGCGGGCGCGAACATGCCGCCACCACCCGAGATGCCGATGGGTTGCCAGCGAGGGGCCTGGGCCAATGAGTTGGCCGAGACGAGCCCGCTGAGCAGGCCAAGCCCAAGTGATAGGCGTTTCAAATAAGGACCCATGCCACTCTCTTCGTTACCAGAAGCGACGACTTTGGCTACTGGAAACTCACATCGTCAATTTGGAGTGCGAACTTTCCCGCAGGCAACCCGGCCCCGATAAACAGACCCGCGAGGTCGTGGGCGTCATATCCGTCAAACTGCGCCAGTTTGAAGTTGAATTGCTTCCACTCCGCAGTCGGCACGAACGTTTGGATAATCGGCGCGAAGAACTTGCTTGGCGCAAAGAGCATGACGCTGTAGGTGCGCCCGTCGGCTTTGGCCCAAAAACTAACCTGTTTCTTCGACGAGAGGTCAGCGGGCGCCATCGGTACCTCGCCCGGAAAGAAGATGGCTCCCGCCCAAGCATAAGGCAGACCGGCATCCACCTCACCTTCGATCTGCAGGGCGCCTTTGCTCTTTTGCGCACCGTTTTCAACCACCTTGATCGAGGCCTTGGATTTCCCCCCTCGCAGGCTGTCGGTGGAAACCTGCCAACCGGCTCCGAAGCGGGCCGACGCTTTCCCATCCTCGAAATCGCTCACCAAACCGAGCTTGGCCCCAGGCGGCACGCTGGCTGGCCGGTTCGCTTCGGCACGCTGCTTCTCCTGTTCAGCGCGGTAAGCGTCGCGATCCACCGCCACCCCGAGCTTCCAGACGCCGGCGATCTTGAGCGTGGCTTTAATGTCGGCAGTTGGGTCGCCGTCAACGAGCAGCAGGTCAGCGCGCTTGCCCGGGGCGATGGTCCCGCGGTCCTCCAGCCCAAACTGCTTCGCGGGAACCGACGTGGCAGCCGCTAGCGCCTCGGCGGGCGTCAGGCCGGCCTTGACGAGCAATTCCAGCTCGCGGTGCAGGCTCGCGCCATGGGTTGTGCCGGGATTGGGCGCATCCGTGCCGGCGAGCAGCGGCACGTGCGCAACTCGAAGCTGGCGCACGGCCTCCTCGGCGGCGGCGTAATTAGTCGCCGCCCCCGGCAGCATTGGAAAAGCCCGGTTCAGCTCGGCCTGGCCGCTGGGAGTGAGGTACGGGGCGATGACCGCGTCCCCCGCCAGTGCTGCGCCGCCGCCCCGGCCGGAGACGCTTTCGAGGACTGCAAGCGTAGGGACCACAAAGGCATGATGCGACGCCACAAACCGGCCAAAATCCGCCTCTGGCGGGCGGTCAATGAAAAGGTGCTCCAGCCCATCAGCCCCCGCTTCCACGGCCTCGCGAGCGTCCTGGAGCGAGCCGATGTGAACCACCGCGAGTTTCTTGCGCGCGTGGGCGGCGGCGATCACCGCTTTCAGTGTCGCCTGGCTGAGTGTTGGGAAATTCAACCCAAGCGCCTTGCCATTGTCATAGACGATCTTGATATAGTCCGAGCCTTCGGCGATGCGCGCATCCACAAAGGTCTGGGCCTGCTCCGGCGAGGAGAGCGTCGGAATGGAAACCCCATACTCCGTGCCGTGGCCGCCCGGCGCGGTCACCAGGGTCCCCGCTGAACGCAGGTCGGCGATGTCCAACGTTTCCGCCAATGCGAGGTCTTCTCGAATGCTAGTGAGCACGCCAACCGTCATGAACATGTCGAGCTCAGTCGTGACGCCGAAAACCAGGGCGGCCCGCAGGACCTCGGGCCCGAAAACGTGCGTGTGCGAGTCAATCAAGCCGGGCAGCAGTGTCTTGCCCCGCGCGTCAATGACGCGGGCGCCGTCCGGCGCCTGGACTTGCGGCGCAACCGCCGCGATCCGTCCATTCCGCACCAGCACGGTTGCGCGCGGCAGCACCTGCACCCCATCGAAAACGCGCGCGTCGCGGAAGACGAGCGCCCCGCCGGCCTCCGCGCCCCACGCCACGTGGCGCGGCGACACTACAGAACAAAGGATAAATACCAGTGCCGTGTGCTTGGCCGTCATCCTTCGAATCTGAAATATCGCTGCCCAGTCGTCAACAGTTCCCGTGGGAGCGGATTTTCTTTGAACTTGATGTCGGCCTTCAAGGTCGCAAATCGCGACCTTGAAGGCCGGCGTCTTCTGTATGCCGTTCGGCTGGTCAGCCGACGGTGCCCACGTGGTGAAGATCCCAGCGCCCCTTGCCTGCTATTAGCTCGGTTTGCTGGAGGTGGAGGCTGCCGGCAGACAGTAACAGCCCCGTTTCGGTGACGCCGCTCTTGCCATCGGGTTTTAACGTGCAAGAATTGGCAAAACAGCGGTTGAGATTCTATGATCGACATAGGAAATCCAATTCTTTGGCTCATCGGGGTTCCCGCGCTCGGTATCCTCTTGTTCTTGGTGCGTGGTCACTTCAGCGCCGCGACGCGGGCGCGGCGGCGGCGTGGGCAAAGCCACAGGACGGTGATTTCGCGGAAATAAGGCCCGACTGTCAAGTTGGCGGTTGACATGGACAAACCCAGAAATGCGAAGTGGAGTCAAACCGGAGTTTGGTCCGGCGAACGGGAACTTCGCGACACAGAAGCGCCCGCTCGATTCCAATTCCGCCCCTCCCCGGTTAACAGCCCGGGCTGCTTGACTGTACTATTTTGAGGCCCATATTCGTGCACCGATGAACCGACGCGACAGAAGGGCATTCTTACTTATGGCGCAGTGCGCATCGGTTTTGGCAGTCCTCATCGGCTGCTCCGCCCCAGCGCAAGAGGCGCCCCAAGTCCTGGCCCGTGAAGTCCTGCGGGAGATGATTGAGACTGACACGACGGGCGAGCATGGGGACACGACGCCGCTGGCCAATGCGCTGGCCGACCGCTTCCGCAAGGCGGGTTTTCCAGCGGAGGACGTTCAGGTGCTCGGCCCCCAGGCCCGCCATCGCAACCTCGTGGTTCGCTTGCGCGGCAGCGGTCGCGCGCGGCCTATCCTCGTGATCTCGCACCTGGATGTCGTGGAAGCCAAGCCCGAAGATTGGACCGTTCCGCCCTTCAAGCTGACGGAGAAAGACGGGTGGCTTTATGGCCGGGGCACGCAGGACATCAAGGGCGAGGCCGCGGCGGAAGCGGCAGCATTCCTTCAGCTCAAACAGGAGGGCGTCGTCCCCAAGCGAGACTTCATCCTGGCCCTGACGACGGGCGAGGAGGGCGGGACTTTCTATAACGGCATGGATTGGTTGCTGAAGAACCATAGAGCGCTCATTGACGCCGAGTATTGCCTCAACGGCGATGGGGGCGGCCCGGAGTCCGAGCAAGGCCGCCCAGTCTTCCGCGCATTCCAGGCGAGCGAAAAGGCCTATTACAACTTTGCGCTGACGGTCACCGACCCCGGCGGGCATAGCAGCTTGCCGCATCCGGGGACGGCCATCCAGGTGCTGGCCCGAGGCGTGGCGCGGCTGGACGACCAGCAGCCCGCGGCGCGCCTGGACGACACGACCCGCACCTTCTTTCGCCGCATGGCCGCCATCGAACATGGTGCCGCCGCCGCCCTGATGGCCAAGGTCGCCCTGGACGATACCAATGCCATGGCAGCCCTCTCCAAGGACGCCGAGTGGAATGCCAAACTCCATACGACGTGGGTGACCACACTCATCCAGGGCGGCCATGCGACCAACGCCCTGCCGCAGCGGGCTATGGCCGTCGTTAACTGCCGAATGCTGCCCGGCGATGACATCCTCGACATCCAGCGCCAGCTCACGAATACCTTGGCCGAGCCACGGATCGAGGTGAGGCTCCTGGGTAGTTCGCGTCCCAGCCCCGCTTCGCCGCTGCGCGAGGATGTGGTGGCGGCGGTCGAGCGAAGCACCGAGGCCGTCTGGCCCGGCTGCCCGGTCGTGCCCACGATGGAGAACGGCGCTACCGATGGCACCTACTTGCGCCGCGCCGGCATTCCTACCTACGGCATCGGCGGCATACCGGTTGACAGGGACGACGTCCGCGCCCACGGCAAGGATGAGCGCATCCGGGTGAAGGACTTCGAGGCTGGGGTGAAGACGTTCGCGCTCCTGCTGCGGGACCTCGCCGGTCAGGAACGCTGAACTCTAACCACTTGAAATTATGGCAGTCGCATCGGCGCGACATTCCAGCGCTGGAGGGCTTTGCAGACTCGTTTCCAGGCCCGCCGGGCGAGAGTCTTGTAGTTTGGCAGGCCGACATCGTCACAGAGAGCTGCGCTGTAAAGTAGCCAGAAAGCGAACTTCGTCTGGTTCGCCCCGTACCAGGAGAACCATCTTTCAAGCGGACCAGGCTGGCTCCAACCCATCAGCCGGCCCACGGTTTGGAGAGCTTGAAGAGCGATGCCGCTGACAGTTTCCCAGAGCCAGTGAGTGAGAGAGAAATTCTGCACGCACTGCAGCACCAGAACCGCCACGAACGCGACGAAGGCGTTTTTGATGAGGAGGCTGAACCAATGCCGGGAAAAGCGGTGGGTCACCCGAAGTGCCAGGGCTGCCGCCTGGCGTTGGCGTGGGTATTTCGAAAAGTGCGCCAGCCGCAGGGCAGACTTCGCAACGAACAGGGCCAGGAAGAGAATAGTAAAGGAATGACGATGGATGGCGTTGCTGGAGGCGTGCCACCAATGGGCTGGGACGCTGGTCAAAGCCGGGTGTTCATCCAAGCCAGGTGGCAGCGACGGCGTCATCTGGCCGCAAATGCCACCCAAGATCCCGATAGCGACGCTGCCGAGGATGCTCACGAGGAAGGCCAAGAACAGAGCCTCCTTGCCGGAAGCCCACAGGATTTCGCCCACTTGCCCCGTCAGCGGTTCGGTGGGTCGATTTGACCGCAAGCTCGCTGGCGTGGGCGTAGCAGAGTTCGCTGGCATAAGCTTTAGCTGGTTGAACCGTAGTGACACTGAAGACCGCGCACCAGTATAAATATCCAAATAACTTGTAATTCGAACGTGCCACCCAGGGAGCGAGCCTGCAAGGGAGTCGGCCAGAAGCTTGCGACGCCGAATGGGCGCGAAGCCGGGGAGGTAACGTCGGAGCGTGAAAACCGTCGAATCCTTGTAACGTGGCTGCCACTTCCGCGGTCTATATCTTAAGACCGGGCGCTTCGGGACGAGTCCCCGCTGGGCGGTTGGACGGCACCCGTGCCCCGCCCGGGAACCGGGGAGGAGAGGAGAGAAGGAAGCTTCAAACAAGCTTACAACAGGCTTGCAACATGCTTGCAACTTCCTTGCAACCACGGAGGCACTCTAGCGTTACTCCCGTGTTGCCCTGGCGGTGTTCTACCTCGGCCCCGTCCGAGATGAGCCACGCGGCGATAAGAACAACCGGCAGCTCTGCTGGACTCTTCTGAACCCCTTCGCCAGAATCTGCTTTCGAATGGATGGCCATTGCGTGTCGGTGTATTGATTATGCGCTGCGCGGTAACGCATCGCGGATGACCGGTCCGGTGTAGAATTGCCTGTACGATTCGAAACTCTATGCAGAAGCTCGCACACTTAAGCCTTGGGCCCGGCTTGGCCCTTTGTCTCTTCACCTTTCTGGGTTCGCCTGGAGTTCTGCCCGGGCAAACCTCCAACCTGCCGGCGGCCGAGCCCGACAAATCCCGTGAACCTGTGAACTGGACCACCCAGCAGGATCATCAGAACATGATGGAGCAGTTGGGCATCATCCGGCTGCGCCCAGGGCCCAGCGGACAGGCAGGCAAGACGAATTCAGCTAACTACGACCCGGCCAAGGCGAATCCGTTCCCGGATCTATCTGATGTCCTGACGCTCAAGAACGGGCAGGCGGTCGCGACTGCCGAGATGTGGTGGAAACAGCGTCGCCCTGAGATCGTCGAGGATTTCGAGCGGGAAGTGATTGGGCGCGTGCCGAAGCACGTGCCCAAAGTAAGCTGGACGGTGGTCTCGAATATCACGGACGGGCTAGTCGGCAGTTTACCGGCCAACGGCAAGCGACTCATTGGCCGCGTTGACAACTCGGGCTGCCCGGCGATCACCGTTGATATTCATATGACGCTGGTGACTCCGGCGAAGGCCAAGGACCGCGTGCCGGTCCTCATGATGTTCGGTGGGTTCAGCGGCGACGGCATGCCGCGGCCGGCCGGCACTCCCGTGCCCACAAACCGTTTTACCGAGTTCGGTGGTCCGTTCAACGACCCTCCGTCAACCGAGCAATTGCTCGCGGCCGGTTGGGGGTACGCCGTCATCAACCCGGGAAGCATCCAGGCGGACAATGGCGCTGGGCTAACCCAAGGCATCATCGGTCTGGTTAATAAGGGCCAGCCCCGTAAGCCGGACGATTGGGGAGCGCTGCGTGCCTGGGCCTGGGGCGCTGCACGCGGTTTGGATTATCTGGAAACGGACCCTGCCGTGGACGCCAGGAACGTTGGGATCGAGGGAGTCTCGCGATTCGGGAAGGCCGCGCTGGTCGCCATGGCCTTCGAACCGCGGTTTGCCATGGCCCTGGTGGGGTCCTCTGGTGAAGGCGGCGCCAAGCTGCACCGCCGCAATTTCGGGGAAGCGGTGGAGAACCTGACCGGATCGGGCGAGTACCATTGGATGGCGGGGAACTTCCTCAAGTATGGCGCTGCGGAATCGTCTTTCGGCAGCAAGAACGCCGGGGATCTGCCCGTGGATGCACACATGTTGATCGCGTTGTGCGCTCCCCGGCTCACCTTCATCAGTTACGGTGTGCCCGAACGCGGGGATGCCAATTGGCTGGACCAACCGGGCAGTTACATGGCGACCGTTGCCGCTGGGCCGGTGTTCCGCCTGCTCGGAGCGCGGGACCTTGGTGAGAAGGGAGATTACCGTACCGCCAGGATGCCGCCGGTGAACACGGGTATGCTCGACGGGGAGCTGGCGTGGCGCCAACACGATAGCGGTCATGAGGACCGATCCAACATGAAGTATTTCATCGCGTGGGTGAACAAGCTTGTCAAGCACTCCCCTCCCGCTGCCCCTGCGGCCAGGTCTTAGCAGGAAAACGGTTAAGCTCCAATACTCTGTTCTTGGGGTTCCGGCTCCAGCACTCGCACTTGGATGAGCAGCCCGCACGCGCCACATTTCCCCGAGCCAAGCGCGACCGTTTGCTTGGCTCGACAGCGAGGGCACGTCAACGTGATCTCACGCAANNATGGCCGTCGCTCCGGCGAGGCGCCCGAGCATTTCTTCCTGCCACGGACTCGTGATTCTCGCCCAGTCCACGAATCCACCAGTGGCGATGCCGGCGCCGATCGTTCCCCACAAGAGCCACCGCTGGGCCGGCTTCAGGGGACACCAGGCCATGGCGTTCGCGTGTGCCACGACCGCGGCCACGCTCACGACGCAGACGAAGAATGCGGATGTCTGATGAATGTCCCGGAGGATCGCATACGCGGAGATCGAGAATGCGGCTCCTGCCGCCGCCACGCCCAGCCAGCGCCAGTATCGCCGGTCCGTGCCCGACCCAATGAGGCAGAGCACAGCCAGGACAGCGAAGACGGCGAGGGACAGTCCGAGGGAATGCCAACGCTCCGCTCGGACTGCCCCGAGCCATCCGCCCCACGTTCCCACCAGAAGCAATACGAATACCACCGCACTCGCGAAGAGGCCGACTCGCGCTGAATGAGCACCGTCCGGTCGCTTCATAAGTGCCGCAAACCCGATGGCGGGGACCGCGGTGGCCACCAGGGAGAACATCGTTAGCGCCGCGGGATCCTGCGCGCTCCTGAAGAGGTTCCAGATCAAGCCGAGGGTTGCGAGGTATTCGATCACGATCAGCGAAATGGCCATAACGCCCGGCAGCCAGGTCTTCTCCTGGTCGAGTTGGCGGGAGGCGGGCAGCAAAAGGAACGCCCCGGCGGCGGTAGCCGCACACGTCCCTACGACCCGCCAGAGCGTGTCGTGTCCGGCAAATATAACGCCCGCCGCTCCAAAACACGCCGCCAGCCCCAGCGCCCAAAACACAATCCGCAGCAGGACCTTTCGATAGATCACGGGTTTGCGCTCCATGCTTTCGGGATCTTCAATCGTCCCCTGCCGGGACAGGTCGTCGGGGGTTATCCGGGCCGTGGATTGTGCTTCTGGTGACACGGTCGTTCCCAAAACCGGTCTCATGGACGCGGTGGATGGTTTAGGTGTATTCATGTTCATGCCCGCCATTTTGCCACAGGAGTGGCTCCCGGTACTAATCGATAATTCTGTTGATACTATTGATCTTCTCGATAGGCAACATTGCATAGGCAGACGATTACTTCACCTTGGGCCGGATGGACCCCAGCGGCGGGAACGGCTCGCCTTCATTCCAGCCTTGGAACACCTGCTGAACCAGCCGCCTCTGCACGGACGTCCAATAGTCCCATTCAGCGTCCCAACGGTAGAGCCACTCGACAGAGCGTTTGAGCAGCTTGACAGGCTCGGGTTCGCTGGTATGCTCCCGCGCTCCGTTGACGGAGTGGTTCCTGACGCAGCGTTAATCAGGATACATACTCGCGGGTTACGAGCTGAACTGAGTTATGAAACGACAATATCAACCATCGAAGATTCGACGGGTGCGGCAGCACGGTTTTCTGGCCCGCAACTCGAGCAAGAGCGGGCGTGGCATTCTGCGGAATCGCCGCCGTGTCGGGCGCAAGCGTTTGACGCCCGTATAAGCAGCCGGCCCATGGCCGACAGCATCCCACAGCCCTTGCGGTTTGGCCGCGCGGCGCGCATCAAGCAGGGGCGGGATTTTGCCCGCGTGCGCCGGGTGGGTGAGCGTCTGGTCATTGGTTGTATGATTGCCAACTGGCAGCGGCTGCCGGCGGCTTCGGCCTCGCGCTTGGGCGTGATTACCGCCGGCAAGATCGGCGGCGCCGTGGTGCGCAATCGCGCGCGCCGGCTGTTGCGGGAATCCTTCCGGCTGCATCAGCATGATCTGTCAGAGCCGGTGGACTTGGTGCTGGTTGCGCGGCAATCTATCGTCGGCAAAGGGTTTGCCGACGTGGAGCGAGATTTTCTGACCACGCTGCGCAAGGCGAGGTTGTTGAAACCAATGAGCGGACGGATCGAGTGAATGCGGCTCAGCACATATTAGTATTCGGCGTGCGCCTGTATCGTTGGGTGCTTTCCCCGGCCAAGACATTCCTGTTTGGGCCGCTGGGGCGCTGTCGTTTTACGCCAAGCTGTTCCGAATATGCGCTCGATGCCCTTCGGCAGCACGGTGCACTGGCGGGAAGCTGGCTGGCGGTGAAGCGCATTGGCCGCTGTCATCCATGGGGCGGCTGCGGCCATGATCCGGTGCCACCGGCCAAGTCTAAAGGCCAAAGTCTAAAGTCTAAAGTCTGGAGCGGGCCGGCGGTCTCCGGCATTCTGCCTCAATGGCGGATTTCCACCGAAGCGGGCCAGCCTCATCCACAACGGCGTTAATCAGCATGGATCGCAAATCAATTCTTGCCCTGGTGGTCTGTTTCATCGTGCTGATGCTCTGGTATCCGCTGGTCAATAAGATCTACCCATCCAAGCCATTGCCGCCTGGCGCCACCAACGCCTACTCGGCGACGCTGTCTGCAACCAACCGGGCCGCAAGCTCCCAGGCCGCGCCGGCCGTCGCCGAGGAATCGCCGTCCGCCCCGAAGCCCGTCGTGACCCCCAACGCGCCGGAGGAATTGCTCGTGGCGGCCAACGGCGACGCGCGCTACACCTTCAGCTCGTATGGCGGCGGCCTGAAACTGGTCGANNCCCTGGCGCTGCTCGACGGCGAGGCGGTGCAAGGCGACGGGGTCTTCAAGTTGGCCAGGATCGACAACGGGGTGCGAGCCGAGAAGACGCTTACCAATGGTTTGACCATTGTGAAGGACTTCCAGCTCAGCTCGAATTACCTCGTGATGGCGACGGTGCGGCTGGAGAACCGTTCGGCGCGGCCGCTGGCTCTGCCGGCCCAGGAATGGGTGGTTGGCACGGCTTCACCCCTGGGCGCCCGCGACAAGGGGCAGGCGGTGGGGGTGCTTTGGTATAACGGCTCGAAAACCGCCGACCTGGGCGGCTCCAGCTATTTCGCGGGCGGCTGCCGGCAGCCGGTGCCTCCGCTCGAGTATCGCGGCGGGGCCAGCAATGTGGTTTGGGTGGCAGCCCACAACCAGTTTTTCGCGCTGGCAGCCATGCCACAGGAGCCTGCCGAGGGGCTGGTGATCCGCCGAATCGAGCTGCCCCGCCCCACCGGCGAGGAGGCGCGCATGGTACCCACTAACGCGCCGCCGCCGCAAGGCTATGCCACGGCGATGGTTTATCCCGCGCTGACGCTCGCACCCGACCAGATCTTCGAGCGCAAGATCGCCTTGTACACCGGACCAAAGGAATACAGCACGCTGGCGCGCATTGCCTTCCGCTTTAATAACAACCTCGACCTGGTGATGAACTTCGGTTGGGCGGGGTTTGTTTCGAAAGCGCTGTTGCTGGGGATGAATACGCTGCATAGCATGTGCAAGTTTTCCTACGGCTGGGCGATCATCACCATTACCATCATCATCAAGGCGGTCTTCTGGCCGCTGACGCAGGCGAGCACGCGCTCCATGAAACGGCTGCAGGCCTTGCAGCCGCAGATGAACGCCATCAAGGAGAAGTATAAAGATGACCCGGTGAAGATGAATAAGAAGACGATGGAGTTCATGAAGGAGAATAAGGTCAGCCCGCTTGGGGGCTGCCTGCCGATGCTCCTGCAGATCCCCGTCTTCTTCGGCTTCTTCTCGATGATTCAAAGCGCCGTCGAGCTGCGCGGCGCCAGCTTCCTGTGGATTGGCGACTTGTCCCAGTCAGACACGGTGTACGTGATTCCCGCTTTGGGGTTTATCCCGTTTTTCGGCATTGTGGGGGTCGGGTTGCCCTTGAACCCCCTGCCGCTGATCATGGGCGCGACGATGCTTTGGCAAGCGCACTTGACGCCCCCCTCGCCCGGCATGGACCCCACGCAGCAGAAGGTCATGCGCTACATGCCGTTGATGTTCCTGGCGTTCCTCTACAATTACTCGTCCGGGTTGACCCTCTATTGGACGGTGCAAAACCTGCTGACCATCCTGCAGACCAAGCTAACCCGAACCGCTCCGGCGACCGTGGCTCCCGCCAAAGCTCCGGTATTGACGCCGCCGCCGAAAAAGAGGAAATAAGGAGCCAATGGAAATGGCAGTTTCCAGCTATCAACTAACAACCGTCAACTATCAACTCTCGTATGCCTGCTGAACCTCAAGCCACGCTGCACAAGATTCTGGAACTCCTCGGCTTCCCCGCCACGGTCGAAGAGCATCGCATGGAAGAAGGCATCCTGCTCGATGTGAAGACCGACGACTCGGGCCGCCTCATCGGGCGCCAGGGCCAGACCCTGGCCGACCTCCAATACATCACCAACCGGATTCTCTTCCAACAGGACCCGTCGGTGCCCAAAGTCCTTGTGGACGTGGGCGGCTACCGCGCGCAGGCTCGCGAAGCGCTCGTCAAGAAGGCCAAGGAAGCCGCCGAGAAGGTCCGCCGCTGGGGTGACGTGGTGGAACTGGAGCCCCTGAGCGCCTTCGACCGCCGCATCATTCACCAGGCGCTCAAGGACGACCCCAGCATTGAGACCCATAGTGTCGAGGTCGAAGGCACCGACAAGAAGGCGATC
>PLZQ01000079.1:12930-15493 GCA_003152225.1 Limisphaerales bacterium
GAGACCAGCAGGAGCGCCCCGCTGGGAATCTCGTTGTGGAACCCGGTGATGAAAATGGTCGCCGTCTCCATGTCAACCGCCATGCAACGGATGCGGCGCAGATACCGTTTCAGGTCCTCGTCGTGCTCCCATACACGGCGGTTGGTGGTATAGACCGTGCCGGTCCAATAATCGCGCTTGTAGTTGCGGATGGTGGTCGAGATGGCCTTCTGCAGGCTGAAGGCGGGCAGCGCCGGCACCTCGGGCGGGAAATAATCATTCGAAGTGCCCTCGCCGCGGATCGCGGCGATCGGCAGGATCAGATCGCCCAGCTTGTTCTTCTTCTTCAACCCGCCGCACTTGCCCAGGAACAAGCAGGCCTTGGGCTGGATGGAGCACAGCAGGTCCATGATCGTGGCCGCGTTGGCGCTCCCCATGCCGAAGTTGATGATGGTGATGCCGCTGGCGGTGGCATTGAGCATCGGGCGGTCCTCGCCGCGCACGGGCACCTTGTGCCACGCGGCGAACAGGCGCACATAGTTGCTGAAGTTCACCAGCAGAATGTATTTCCCGAACTCTTCCAGCGGCGTGCCCGTGTAACGCGGCAGCCAGTCGGCCACGATGTCAGACTTGTTTTTCATCACCCTGGAATCAGCCCTTCGGTTCCCAAGCTACCGCCTTCGGCCGCCCGCGAGTCAGCCCGCAGAA
The DNA here is from genome assembly GCA_003152225.1 of Limisphaerales bacterium. Lineage (GTDB taxonomy): Bacteria > Verrucomicrobiota > Verrucomicrobiia > Limisphaerales > UBA8199 > PALSA-1440. The sequence goes on from PLZQ01000079.1 coordinate 13,618, forward strand.
AACGCATAATGGTATCGCCGTGCTTGAGCATCTTTCGCTCCTCCCAGAAGTCCGGCACGCTGAGGGTGTCGCGTTTCGTGTGGCCCAGCACGAGCAGGCCTTCCGGCTGTAGCAGCTTTGGGAGTGTCACTTCGTCCAGCAGTTGCTGGGCGAGGGAAGTCGAGCGGCGACCGACGTTCTTCTCGCCGTAAGGCGGGTCGGCCAGGATGAGGTCATAATGTTCTCCCGCTGCCGCCATTTGGGCCAGGGCGGCAAACACATCCTGCACCCGCACCTGCAGGGACTCAGGGGGAAAGCCGGCAATCTGAAGGTTTTGGCGCAACGTCTCCGCGTGTCGCGGCGACTTCTCCACGCATACCGCCGAAATCGCGCCGCGACTGAGGCATTCGAGGCTAAGGGCGCCGGTGCCCGCAAACAGCTCCAGCACATGCGCGCCCACGACGCGGCCACCGAGGCTATTGAAGACGGCTTGCTTGACGAGGTCCGGCGTGGGACGCACGTCGAAGCCCTTCGGCACTTTCAGTATCCGGCGAGCGGCATTTCCACCCGTGATGCGCATGAGGCAATCTAGCCGGAGGCTTCACGGATAGCACGAATGAAAATACCCTCAGGAGAGGCTTACTTAAAGATCTCCGCGAAGAACTGCTTCATGGCCTCCCAGGAACGCCGGTCGGCCTTCTCATTGTAGGCGGCGCCTGCCTGCGGGTTGTTGCCCGCGGCCCGTTCCGTGAAGCTGTGGACCGCGCCGCCGTATTTGACCAGTTGCCAATCCACTTTGGCCTGGCGCAGCTCGTCCTCGAAGGCGGCCAGGTCTTTGGCCGGCACGAACGGGTCGTCCGCGCCCTGCAAGGCCAACACCTTGCACTTGATATTCCGGCCGTCCTCCGGATGGGGCGAATCCAGTCCGCCATGAAAGCTCACCACACCGGCGATGTCCGCGCCGCTGCGCGCCAGCTCGATTGCCGTGGTTCCGCCGAAGCAATAGCCGATGGCGGCGATCCGCTTCGCGTCCGTCAGTTCATGCTGTTGCAGGACGGCCAGGCCGGCCTGGGCGCGGGCACGGAGCAGGGTACGATTGTTCTTATACTTGCCCGCTTGAACGCCGGCCTCCTGGCTCGACTGCGGGCGAATTCCCTTGCCGTAGATATCCAGCGCAAAGGCGTTGTAGCCGAGCTGAGCGAGCATCTCCGCGCGCTGCTTCTCATAATCCGTCAACCCCTTCCACTGGTGCACGATCAGCACCCCGGGCCGCCTGCCCTTGATTGAAGTGTCGTAAGCCAGGTAACCCTCCAGGACCACATCACCTTGTTTGTATTCGATCATTTCAGTATGGATTTGCCCCAGTGCCGTCAGTGTGGCGCCCAGGGTCATTAGTGTTGGAACCAGTGATTTCATAACACCACAGATAAGCCTGAAACGGCGAAAATGCCAACCGGCGTAGCCCAGCGGGGCCTTGACACCACGCCCGCGATGCTGACGTATTATGACGCGATGCAAAAGCTTGAGCCGCCCGACACGCATTACCTGTTCGCCGCCATCGGCTGGCTGGAACTGGGCAACCCGGCTGAAGCCAGGGCGGAGATAGCTCAGGTCAGCGCGGCCCAGCAGGAACATCCCGACGTGTTAGAAGTGCGGTGGTCAGTCTCCGCCGAGCAGAAGCGCTGGGAGGAGGCTTTGCAAGTCGCGCGCGCCCTGGTGCGCCGGGCCCCCAAGCGCTCATCCGGTTGGCTGCATCAGGCGTATGCCTTGCGCCGCGTCCCGGACGGGGGCATTCAAAAAGCCTGGGAGGCGCTGCTGCCGGCCGTTGACAAGTTTCCCAAGGAACCGACCATTCCTTTCAACCTCTCCTGTTACGCCTGCCAGATGCGGCAATTGG
>PLZQ01000119.1:0-24530 GCA_003152225.1 Limisphaerales bacterium
CTCGGGGTAGCCTCAGGGTGGCTTCTGGGTGCCTACCGGTTGGCTACCAGTGAGCCTGAGGGTGGCTTCAGGGTGGCCTCGGGGTGGCCATAACCCGCCTGGGTCCTGCTTCGCCTCCGTTGACACCCAGCCTGCGCGCGGAAACCGTGGTTTGCAGGGAATGGACCCTGGTTTCCGGCTCCCGCCGACCAACATTTGCGGCCACTTCCTGAGAAAAGCTCCATTTTGTCGGGCCTTATCTAAGCGCCATTCTGCTATTGGACTTTGGACTTTAGACTTTGGACTTTAGACCTTAGACTTCGGACTGTGCCTCCGGCAAGCTGGCCACCGCTGCCCGGCTGCGGAGCGAAACGACCCTGCCGATCAAGTGGATTGCGGCGCGGGTGCAGATCGGCACGGCCAAAGAGACCAAGTCCGTGCTCCCTCATCTGGCTCAGAGCCAAGACCATCGCAAAACCGCAAGCGCCCTCGAAACCTGCGCCCAGCTCGAATTCTAATCTGCGGTTTGACCCATTTCCCGCATTCCGGGACCCTTTCACCGTCCCATTCGGTGAATCAACGGCATGAAACTGCGCGCGAGGAAGTCAAAAGGGGGCGCCAGCGGGTTGTGTGTTCCCCCTTCCAAGGTCAACGTGCTTGTGGCAGAGGCTGTCAGCAATGACGGCAGCACGGTTTGCAGAACCAACGTGGCGCTGCCCGCCGTGCCCACCGCGAACCGGTAGTTGCCCGGAGTCACCAGCTCTGGCCGAAACTCCAGCGTTTGCGAGTTCATGTCCGCTCCCGCAACCTCGGCGCAACCGACCGTCTTCGCCGCCTCGACTGCCGTCAGATGCTGTCTCAGCAAGCCCGGCTTCTGGCGTTTGGTCCGGATTCGCTCCATCCGGAACGGTTGGCCGGTCACCAGGGACAGCGCCAAAGACGTTCGCAGAATCTGGCCGCCGCCCTCACCTTCTGAGCCATCGATTGTGATCATCGCGTCAGTCTTCCGCCCGCTCGCCATGCGGCGCCATCTTCACCAGCTTGGGATCGAATTGACCGAGAATGGTGACCAGGTCGTGCTGGGCGGCCATCACCTCGTGGATGTTCTTATAGACCATCGGCACTTCGTCCAACCCGGCCGAAATCAGGGTCACGCCCTTCTCGCGCAGGAAGGCGTTCACTTTCTTCCACTCGAATGTCTTGTTCGCCTGCGTCCGGCTCATGACCCGACCGGCACCATGGGAAGCTGAATTCAACGACTCCGGATTGCCTTTGCCGCTGACCACAAACCCCGGCGAGGCCATCGACCCAGGGATGATTCCCAGCACGCCCTGACCGGCGGGTGTCGCGCCCTTACGATGAACGATTACTTCTTCTTCCACGCCGTTGATCACATGTCGCTCCTTCCAGGCGAAATTGTGGTGGTTTTCGAGATCCAGCAGCACTTCGGCTCCGAGATTAGCGGCGACATGTTTGTGGATGAGTGCGTGGTTAGCCGCGGCATATTGCCCCATCAACTCCATGGCTGCCCAGTATTCCTGGCCTTCCTGAGAATCCAGTGAAAGCCATGCCAGGCGTTTCAACTCGCTCGGGAGGTCCGGGAATTGGCTGAAGGCAATCTTGCTGTAGTGGTCGCATACGGCAGCACCTGTGCCGCGGCTTCCACTGTGGGAGAGCAGTGCGACATAAGTGCCCGGAGCGAGTCCATGGATTTCCCCGTGAGCGGTGAACAGGCCGAACTCAACGAAATGATTGCCGCTGCCGCTGGTACCAAGCTGCGACCAGGCCCGGTCTTTGTTCTGTTTGGTAATCCGGCTGACATCCCAATCCGCATCCAGCACCTCGTGCTGCCGGCGGTTCTTGAAGTTGGCGCCGACGCCAAAGCGCGTCTCCGCCTCGATTGCCCGGGTGAGTCGATCCTGGTGCCGTTCCAATTCACGAGCAGGAATATCGAGCACCGTCATTTTCATGCGGCAGGCAATATCCACGCCGACCGCATACGGAATCACTGTGTTCTCTGTCGCCAACACCCCGCCGATGGGCAGCCCGTAACCAACGTGTGCATCCGGCATGAGGGCGCCAGCCACTGCAACCGGCAGCAAGCAGGCTTTCTCCATCTGCATTACCGCTTCGTGCTCCAGTCCTTCGCCCCACTGCCGGTATTTGATGGGCTCGGTGCGTGGCGGCGGCGGAGCATTGAACAGCGCCTTGGCCAACTCGCCCCGCAGGCTGTCCTCCGTAAACGCGGACGGCGTGGCAACGATGGCCTTCACTTCCTCTTCCAGCCGCGTCTTGTCCCCACCAGCGAGGATGAATTTGCTGATGAACTCAGTCGTCCGCCGGGTCGCTTCGCCCCGAGGAATCCCGAGACGGATAAAATCCTTAGTGTTCATCAGCTATTCCTTACCGCTGTTTGTTCAAACAACAGTGTTTGTATTTCTTGCCACTTCCACAAGGACACGGCTTATTCCTAGGGTTTTTCATTCTTGCTTCTCCAACTGGCATGTCCGGATATTCCTGCATCCGTTCCTCCACTCGCACTGGTTCTGTGAGAATTCCCAGTTCCTTTTGGAGCATTCTTGCGTTACTCTCCATTTGGGCACTCCATTCGCGCGCATCAACATAGATAGCGTCTTCCGAGCGGCTGGCACGATTAGTGCCCGCTTCAGTTGCGATGCCAACAATGTCTTTGGCGTCGGGGTATTCCAGCTTCGCGACCGCACAGCAGTCCTCGAGAAAGCGTCGTCGCACAAGCCGATACTCCTCATCTGTTTTTGCGTGGACGGTTGGGAGGAGCAAGAACACATAATGCGGATCGCCTACATCCGTTGGCAGAAGAACGCGCAAACTCCGCTGCGTTGGCAGCGTTGTGTGAATCATTTCCAATAGGCACTTGGCCAAATATCGCCTTTTCCATCTTGGTTCCCGTGCCATGAAGCGGAGAACTCTCTCGGTATCCTTTATGCCTCCGCCTGTGACGAAGTGCTGTTCGCCCCTCATGGCGTAATAATTGAACTTTTCAATTAGCTTGTCCCAGGCGTAGCTAACCCTGTCCTCGTTCAGTTGGGCAATCCGCTCTGGTGAATTGTGAAAATCCTCCCAATGACCTTCGGGTAAATAGATTTTATCGACGACCTGTCCGGGCCCAATTGGGAAAACAAAATCGTGCTCGTTATCTTCAGTGAAATTCTTGAGATAGATTGCCAGCAATTCTTCTTCGCCGGTGGCGCAGATAGCCCGCTGCCCTCGGAGCAACTTCTCCCGTTTGGAAAGATAAGCGGCGAAATCAGAGATGGTGTCTCTCGTTGACATCAGCGTGTGCAACGAATCGTCATCGAGAACGTGAACGAATGTTTTCTGTGGCGCTAGGTCTCCCACATAGAATGGGAAAGTATGCGTATCGAAACCCTTGAGCCCCGTATTGAGCATCAGGCTGCCACTACCGCCAACAAAGCAGTTTCTGATGCGCGAGGAAACACCGTGCGCAACTACGACCAGATGAAAAATCGCTTTCCCCATCTCTGGTAAATCAATAGGCAAATGGCACTTGCACTCACGGTCCAGAAAGACGCGATTTGGGTTCTGGCGAATCCAGCGCTCAGCCCCCCATGCCTGTTCAGCCGATTTTTGGATGGCCTTTTTAAACCATCGCTGCCAATCACGCCCGACATCGCCCGAATCTTGAAGCTGGCAATGTTTGTCGGAGAAGATGATGACGTGCTGGTCAAAGAATACTAGGAGATCGCAAATCTCCTTGCCGTGGCCTCCATTCTGCGGCTTCCCTTGATCGCGATAGACACCGGGATAGCTCCAAAGCGACAGAAAGCTCTTCTCGCAGAGTCGCGCCAGGTATTTCTCAGCAACCGTTACGCCGTCAGCTTTCTGGATGCGGTTGTGTCGCGGCGGGTCTTCGTTCGGAGCTCGTGCCTCTGGATTCATTTTACAACTGCAGCCTGCAGCATGCGCTCTGGGGATCGGTTGTGCAATACTCGGCTCCTCACCCCTTCCCTCTCCTGGTTCGAGGAGGAGAGGGCCAACCTCAGGGGACCGATTTTCCGGTGGTCGTTCCCCATTGCGCCCGAACGACCACAGGGTACCTTCTGCAAGCCCTCTGGGTTCGCTGTAGGCTGGATACTCAATCGCATTCATCCATTCACGAACAACCCCCAGTCGGCGACGCCGTGCGGATTGCGAATGAATGCCATTGCTGGCATCTCCTTCGGCGCGCGGGGCGTGGACAGGAGCTTGAGGCCGGCCTCATGCGGCAGACGGTCCGCCTTGCGCTGATTTACTTCCTTGGCCGACCAGACCAGGTTTTCCCAAGCGTCCTTGCCACCGCGGGAGCGTGGCACGACGTGGTCCAGGCTGCCCTCGTCCGGGCGCAATACGCGGCCGGTGTACTGGCATAGGTTGCCATCGCGCTCACGGATGGCCTTGGCGCACAGCTTCGGGCGCTTCTTCGGCACCTTGGCATAGTTCACCGCCACGATGACCGTGGGCACACGAATCTGGCCGCGAACGGTGTGAACCGCCACGTCTTGGTCGCGGATCGGCAGCTTGATCCACTCCTCCCAGGTTACTGGACGGATGTGGTCCTCGCCTTCGATTTCCAGGCCGGTGGCAACGTTGGTGGCCATCATGCAAAACGCCTCTTGAGGCGTGCGCACGTTTATGGCCTGCCAGTTGCGGTTCAGCACCAGCACGGTCGCTTTCGTCAATATGTTCATAATTCACGATGCGTGATACGTGAAACGTGAAGGGACAACTCGCACGGGGCGAATTCACGCACACGTTTCACGCATTACGTCTCGGTGTTTGTTCTTTGTTTTACGGAAGCCTTGCCGGAGTCCATGGAGTTCGTAATCATGTGGTCAACCGTATGAAATTCTCTCCGCTGAGCATTGTTTTGGGAACACTCTGTTGTCTGCCAGGCGGCATTGTCAAAACGGCCGCCCAACCGTCGAATCAGCTCACGCCGGTGCCGATTCACGCGGTGACGATCAAAGACTCTTTCTGGTCACCTAAGCGGACGGTCTGGCAAAAGGTTACCATCCCCGACTGCTTTACGAAATTCGAGAACGACCGGGGCGGAGCGTTTAATAATTTCGACCGCGTCCGCGACGGAAAGTCGGATGGTCACGCAGGCCCGCCTTGGTATGATGGCTTGATTTATGAAATGATCCGTGGGTCGGCAGATTTTCTGGCGGCCAAACCTGATCCGGTTTTGGAGCAGCGCATTGATGCTTACATCGCGCGAATCGCTGCCGCACAAGACAGGGACACAAATGGTTATCTAAACACCTGGACTCAATTGCAGCATCCCAATCAACGCTGGGGACTGAACGGCGGCAACGATGGCTATCAGCATGAAATGTATAACGTGGGTGCGCTGTGCGAGGCGGCGGTGCGTTACTATCAGGCCACCGGCAAGAGTAGTTTGCTAAAGGTGGCCGTCAAGTTGGCCAATTACACCTGCGACCAGGTCGGGCCATCGCCGAAACACGAACTCGTTCCCAATCACGCCATTGCCGAGGAGGCGTTCGGAGATCTATATCTGTTCTTTCACGAGCATCCGGAACTGAAGCGCAGCATGCCGGTCGCCGTTGATGAAAGTCGCTACCTGGAGTTGGCCCACTACTGGGTCGAGGCGCGCGGCCATGCGCGCGAAGATCAGGCCGGGTACGGTGCATACAACCAGGATCACGAACCGGTTCTAGAGCAAACAACCATCGAAGGCCATGCCGTCCGGGCCGCCCTGCTTTGCGCCGGCGTCACCGCGCTCGCGGGCATCAATGGCCGCGACGATTATCGCGAAGCCGCCGTCCGCTTGTGGGAAAACATGAGCGAGAAAAAGATATACGTCACCGGCGGTATCGGCTCGACTGCCGCCGGCGAGGCGTTTGGAAAGGATTATTTCCTCCCCAACGACGGTTACCTGGAAACTTGCGGAGCGGTGGCCGCAGGCTTCTTTGACTGGAACCTGAATTTGCTCACTGGCGACGTGCGGTACGTTGACGCACTCGAGCGCGAGCTTTACAACGGCGCGCTCACCGGCGTTTCCCTGGCGGGGGATTCCTACACCTATGTCAATCCATTGGAGGCGCCCCAAGGCAACTCGCGCTGGTCGTGGAACGGGTGTCCGTGTTGTCCGCCCATGTTCCTGAAGCTGATGGGCGCGATGCCTGGCTACATTTACGCGCAGGACAAATCGGGCATCTATGTAAATCTATTCGTCGGCAGCAAAGCCCAAATCCAACTTGTCGGCCTAAAGGTCGTGTTGACCCAGACGACAGATTACCCCTGGCAAGGCGATGTCAGAATCACGGTGGGGCCGGCCAAACCAAGCGAATTCGACTTGCACATTCGCATTCCGGGCTGGTGTCAGGGGCCATCCTCGCCCGAAGATCTTTATCAGCCAGATAACCGTCCGCTGAATGGTGCCATGCGCCTGAAAGTAAACGGGAAGGTGGTCGAGAACCTTGAGGTCGTTCGCGGATACGCCCTCTTACATCGTCGATGGAAATCGGGCGATGTGGTGCAATTGACTTTGGACATGCCGGTGCAACGCGTCAAAGCCAATGCACGCATTGAGGCCGCCAAAGGCCGCGTAGCCCTGATGCGCGGCCCGATTGTTTACTGCTTCGAAGGCTCTGACAACGGGGGAGCCGTTCAAAACCTAATCATTCCACTCGGAGCCGAGTTTACGCCGAAACACGAGCGCAACCTCCTCGGCGGTGTGACCATTCTCAGCGCAACCGCAACTGGGGTATTCAAGACCGGTGCAAAGCAGGTGGTTTCCCTGCCGTTTCAGGTGACCGCCACGCCCTATTACGCGAATGCCAATCGCGGAACCTGTCCAATGCAGGTGTGGATGCCAGAACACCAGGACAGTTCAAACCCGCAAAACCAGGAGTAAAGATCAGGCTGGCCCGATTGAAACTGGCTGCCGCTGCTGGTAACGCTCCAGCTCTCCCTGTTACGTTTGTAACGAACGCCTCGAACTATGAAAGCCGTTGCCATCAATGGAAGCCCCCGCAAGGGCGGGAACACCGAGATCCTCTTGAAACAAGCGTTAGCGCCGCTGGCCGCCGCCGGCTGGGAGACCGAGTTCATCCAGCTTGGGGGAGCCTCCATCCGCGGATGCCAAGCCTGCTACCAGTGCTTCAAGAAGAAGAACTCCCGATGCAGCCAAAAGGATGAGTTTTTCAACCATTGCATGGAGAAGATGGTCGCCGCTGATGCCATCCTCCTTGGCTCGCCCACGTACTTCACCGACGTGAGCGCTGAAATGAAGGCTCTCTTGGATCGCGCGGGGTTGGTGGCCGTTGCCAATGGCGGATTGTTCCGCGGTAAAATCGGAGCCGCCGTGGTGGCAGTCCGGCGTGGCGGCGGCACCCACGCCTTTGACACGATGAACCATATGTTCCTCATGTCCGGCGCCATTGTGCCGGGCTCTACCTATTGGAACCTCGGATTCGGCCTGGAGAAAGGCGACGTGTCAAAGGACGACGAGGCCTCGCGCAACATGAAGGACCTGGGCCAAACGATCGCCTGGTTGGGAGAAGCAATCCATAAACACGCCGGCCAGCGCCCGGTGGCAGTGGTCCGCGAGTGACTCCAAGCGTGGCCTCGCATGGTTTCCATCTCGGAAGCCCCGAGGCCCCTTCAGTTAAGCACTATATTCGTTGCCGCGGCCAGCCCGGCGGCACTTTCATTATGGTCAGGCGCCAGATAGGACCTCATTCCGGTCGGGTCATTTTGGCTAATCACTGCGGGCTACTTGCTTTCCGCCGCGCTGGCCGTTCGCTTGCGCTTGGCGAGCTGGCCTTTGAGGAAAGTATCGGGCGGGGCTTGTTCCCAGGCGGAATACCAGATGTCGCCGAGCAACTGGCCGGACTTGAGCAGTTGGCCTTCCAGGAACGCTTTGCCTTCCAATCCCTTTTCGCCTTCGCCGGTGAGCTTGCCGTCCTTTTCCAACTGGTAAAGCGGCTCGACCTGTTTGTTCTGCTCGACGAGGTAAAGGATGGCCACCTGGAATATTTCCTCGGGCTTGGCGGGACGGCCATTGATGGAAACCAGTTGGGCCGGACGCAGACGGTTCTTGAGTCCCGCGAGATCAGCGCCGCCGGTCTTGTTGAAGAAGCCGCCGTCAATCCAACTGTGGAACCCGCGGCTGGTCGTGTAATTATGCGGATTGTCTCCCACCCAGCCGTGATGGTGAATCGTCGTGTGCAGCGGTTGCCCGGCGTCGCCGATCAGATGGCCCATCACGCCCATGACGTAAATAATGTTCACCTGCGCGTTGGCGACTTCCTCCGGCGTGCCGGCTTCTTCAAACGCCTTGAGATAGGAAAAGTTGGACTTCAGCTTGGCGACTGATTCCGCGACGCCCCAGGGCAGCAGCCCGACGAGCCAGCGTGTGTGGTCCAGGTTGCTGGCCGGATCGGCCTCGGGGAACTTGTCCGGGTGCGCCTTGCGGATGAGGGCGAGTTGGGCAATGAAGTCGTAGCGAAAGATCGGCAGCATCTCCGCTTTAAGGCCGTAATCAGCCAACTCCTCCATATCCATATAATGGTCGGGGAAGCTATACTGCTTAAGCGACAAGTCCTGGGTATTGCGCCAGCGGTCCATTTCGCCTGCCAGGAAGGCAATGCGCTCCGCCGCCGCCGGCTCGCGCACAAAGGCCGGGAAATTGGTCGGCAACGCGGCCAAGCCGAGCTGGTTGACGACGCGATGACCTTCATAATCCCACGCCTGCGCGAGGTGGACGCCGAGTTGAAGGAATGCAAGGAGCGCGAGGAGGGAGGCCGATATTCGTTTCATGAGCAATTTTCGATTGTGCCGACCACTGTAATATGCCCGCCAGAAAAGGCAAAAGGCAAAACGCCCCCGCGAGCCTCTACGGCAGATACTGAGCGCGGTAGAAGCGGTCGGGGGTGGCGGCTGCGTTGGTGTCGGTAAAGGGGAACGGTGAGATATTGGTCTGGAGCGGGGTCCAGTCGATCAGGTTGGTCGAGGCGGCGACCACGTAATTATACCCGGGCACACCAATCACGCTGAACTGGAACTGGCCATTGGCGAGCTGGCCCGCGCCGCTCAAAGCAGGCACGGCGGAGGCGTAAACCGAGAGGAGGACGGTGGCGCTGTTGGTTGACCCGGCCACGTTCGTGATGGCGACGGAGTAGCTGCCTGCCTGGCTCGGCGAGACATTCGGCAGCAGCAGCACGCTCGCAGTGGCGGCGGGAAGGTTGGTGCCGTTCAGACGCCACTGATAAACCGGGGCTGGCGTGCCGGTCGCCGCCACGGCGAAGGAGGAATTACTCCCGGCAACGGCCACCGTGTTGGCCGGCTGGGCCGTGATACCAGGCCGGACGGTCAGCGGCACGATTTCGCCGCTGCTCAGGATGGTGGCCGCATAGGTGCCAACTGGAAACCCCGGCGGGTTGGCAAACCGGATTTGGCTGACTTGCGCGGCGGTAAGCGCCGAGCTGTTGCTGCCGAAGATCAACTGCTCAGCCCCGCCGCCGGTGAAAGAACCGTTCCAGTTGGTTACCGTCAGGACCGTGCCGACCGTCCAGGCCACACCACTGCTCGCGGCGAACTTCAAAACGCTGCTGCCGGCGCCAAGGTCAATCTGCGAATTCGCGGACACTTTAAGCGTGCCGAGTTGCTCACTGAAGCCGGCGGTCTTGAACGTGCCGCCGCCCAGGGTCATGGGGACGGCGTCGCCGATCTGGTTGGCCGCGCCCAGCAGCAACGTGCCGCCCGTGTTCACAATCAGGCTGCCATTGGCCACTGCGGCCACCCCAGCCATCTTGCTCAATTGCAGCGTGCCGCCGCTCACGGTCGTATAGCCATTGGCGCTCGTGCTCCCGTAGGTGTTCGCGCTGGCTCCGCTCAACACCAGTATTCCCGACCCCGTCTTGCCCAGGCCGCCGCTGTTGGTCAGGACGCCCGAGAAGGTGGTAATGCTGTTGCTGATAGCGAGGACGGTTGCAGCCCCGGAGTTGGCGCCGAGGTCCACCGGGCCGGAGAAGGTTAGATTGCCGCCGGCGCCAATGTTGCAGTTGAACGCGTTGAAAACCAGCCAGTTGGCCAGCGTGTGGGCGGTGCTGTCAGCCGATTGGAGGGTCACAACTTTGGTGCCGGTCGAGTCGCCGACCACCAGCCGGATGGTGCCCAGTGCCGAATTGCTTCCGAACGCCAGCGTCCCTTCGTTCAGAGTGTAATAGCCGCTGCTGGTGCTGGCGCCGTTATAGACCGCCGTGCCCGGNNACGTAATTGCTGTAGTAAGAGCCAAACCCGATGAAATCGAGTTGCCCCCCGCTGAACGTGACCGTCCCTTGCCGGACCATCAGGTTGTTCACGGCCACCGTCCCGCCGACCGTTACCGTGTAGGCGTTGGTGGCGTCCGACCCAGCCGAGAAGATGGCGGTTTGCGTTCCCCATAGACCGGGCGTGGTCGCGCCGTTCGGGTCGCTGCTCCAGTTGGAGGAACTCTGGTCCCAGGTGCCGCTCGGGCTTGAGCCGGCGCCCGCCGTTGCGCCGTTCCGGTCCCAATACACGCCGATGTTGGTGTTAATGCCCGTGAGCAGCGCCATGAAGTGGCTCCAGTCCCAGAAGATGCCGGGGTCGGTGTGGGTGTTGCAGGTGGTGTCGATCTGCGGCCAGTTGGCGGCCATCCAGGTTTTCCAGGCGGCATTCTGCCATTCCCCGTGGCCGATGATGTGGTTGCGGTCTTTGGGGATGNNGTGAACCAGGCTGGGTTGCTGACGAACCCTTCGTGCTCCGTGCCGAACATATACTTGTTCCAACAGGAGACGTGCCAGGCGTAGTTCGATTCCCGCACCGATTGCGTAATGTCTCCCGCCACCGGGTCGCTCGGACTGTTCTCGCCTGGGCCGTTCTGCACGCCGTTGACCAGGTAATAGACACTGGCGTCCACGGAGTAATTTCCGCTGGTGTCCGTGGCGCAACTATTGAGGTAGGAAATGGACCCGAGGTAATACCCTTCCGTGTCGTGAATCACGCAAAACTGACGCGTATAGCCCGACGTGTACCACTTCGTGCAACTCGGCGGCGACCAGTGGGCCGGCGCATAATCCGGCTGCGCCCAGGCCATCGCGGCGCCCAGCAGAACGCCGGCAGCCAAGCCAAGCGTTAACTTCCACGCGCGGACTGGCTTCCAGCCGCCAGCGGCATCAGTACAAAGACTCTTCACAAGGGGACTACTCCATTTGCAGAACAACGCATATCGCGAGCAATAATTCAAAGCCAAACTCGAAGGCCGCAATACGTCTCGACTTTCGCCCGCGCTGCGGTTGCAGAGACAACTCAGCCATTACCCACCTTATAGCTAGGCGCCTGGCCGACAGTCAAGCCGATCCGCCTCAGATAGTCGTTTGTATTGCCAAACCGCCTCAGTCTCGCGACTCTAACGCAGCGGCCAGTGTCACTCGGCTTCGAGGCCCGGGCTAGCAAGACAACCGACAACACTAACGCATCCATGAAAGGCATACCGGTTCTACACGTAGAGGCTGACTGCATCGCTCGCGCCTGGGAGCTTTCCCTGATCGAACTGCACAAGCGGGGCTGCGACCTCAAGACGGAATACGACAAGCCCGAAGACCCGCCCAGCAAGGACGCCACGATGACCATCACGATCACCGACCCGCTGAGCGAGCCGATGATCCACAAGGACTTCCCCGGCGGCCCGGCCGAGCTGCAGGAATACGTTATGGAAGTCTGCGACGGCATCAAAGACCACCTTGTCCGCAATCCCGAAGACCCCAAGGACACGCGCTGGGAATACACCTACCATCAGCGGCTGTTCAAATACGAGGTGCCGTCCCTCAAGCCCTTCGATCAGATCGAGATCCTCTGCCAGAAACTCGCCAAGACCCCGCATACCCGACGCGCGCAGGCGATCACCTGGAAGGTTTGGGAGGACAACACCTGCTACGACCCCGCCTGCATGCAGAGCGTCTGGTGCCGCCTGCTGGAACAGGACGGCCAGCGGGTCCTGAGCATGAACGTGCGCTTCCGCTCCAATGACGCCTACAAGGCGGCCTTCATGAACATATTCGCGCTGGTGCAATTGCAGCAGCGCATCGCCAAACGCATCGCCGAACTGAGCGGCCAGCCCGTGCAGATCGGACGCTACTGCCACATGGTGGACAGCTACCACATCTATGGCTCCTACTTTAAAGAGTTCGAGGGCCGCTTCCTCGGCATGTTACAGAAGCGCTCCTTCGAGCAGCGCACCCTGCGTTACGAAGACGTGCGGGAGATGATGGAGGAGGCCCGGCCCATGATCCTGGAAAAGGCCCGGGCGATGGGCAAGCCGTGAGGCCGAGGGCATTAGACGATCTCGACGTGAGGCAGCTTAAGCAGCGAAGCAATGTGGCGAACCACCGACCGCACATGGCCGACGCCCAACGCGCAATGATGCGTCGGGCCTTCCATGCACCAGCGGTTGACGAAGCCCGTCATGCCGCACTCGAACTTGATGCGGCTGTTGGTGTTGCCGATCTGCAACATCGCCCCGGGAACACTCTCTCCCTCGGATGACAGGAGCTTGAGCTTGCCATCGGCTGTCTGCGTCATGGCCAGCAGCGTCACCGGCCCCAGCTTCACGTGCGCCTCGACGCTGACGCCGTAGCCGCGCTTGCCATGATACAAGCCGAGTCCGCGCAGGATCGGCTTGCCCTCAGCGATGCCAAGGTGGAACGGGCCGTCGTGCCCCATGAGCAGGAAATCCTCATCGAAGTCCATGGCATAGAACTCGGTGTAGCTGCCGCCGCAACCCAGCAGATCGAGCAGCTTCATCGCCTGGCAATTCTTCAGGTCGCCCTCACCGCTGGCCGGGATGCCGCGCGCGGTCAGGAGCGAGCAGCCGAGAATCAGCCCCGCGCCGAGCCGTTGGTATTCGTTGCCATCCAGGCCGGCATAGTAATACGCCAAACCGTGCAGGTCGAAGTCCGCGACCAGGCGATCCAAGGCCACCGCGACACGGCAGGCCCAGGCCATTTGCTCGGGTTTGGGCGCGTGCGCCAGCGGATCGGACGGGCTGTCCTCGCTGACATCGAAGATGGACAACGTCTCCGTGCGCTTCGCCGCCACGGCGCGCTCGCCGGCTTTAGGCAGGCGCTTGGCCAGGTCGCACATCTCCAGCACTTCGATGTGCGTGCCGAGTTGGGCCGTGTGCTGGGTGAAATCGCTGTACATGTCGAGCATGCCGGGATATGTCTGGCCGAGGAACCCAATGCGGCTGCGCTTAAGCCGGCTCACCACCGAGGCGGCGCGGACCCAGTCATGGATCTCCTGCCAGGCGCGTTGGCAATCTGGATGGCTGGGAGGTGCTTCGCGGAACCGCCCGCGCTCCACCCCCAGCACGCCGGTCACGACGTGGAACTCAATGCGGCTGCGCGCGAAAGCGCAGGCAATCTCCGGCACGCAGCAGGAGCAACAGTTGGCCAGCCATTCGCCGGTGTCGGTCTTGGGGTAATCCAGCGCGCTGACCGGCTGCAGATTGAGGATCAGCACCGGTGCGCTGGTCTTCTGCACGGCGGGCAGGACCTGGCTGCTCGTCGCATAGGTGGCGACGTAGCAGATGACGAGTTCCACTCCTTCCCGCGCAAAGAGTTCGCCGGCAGCAACAGCGCCCGGCGCCGAGTCCACCAGCCCAGCGTCAACAACGTCGCAGAACCTGTTCAGGCGGCCCTGAACAATGCGTTGGTAGCCCTCAAGTCTGCCCTTCAGCCCCTTGAACTGCGGCCAATAAGCCGCCAGGCCAACCCCGAACAGCCCAACCTTCCCTTGCTGGCTATTGGCTTTCATCACGCATCACGCATCACGCATCACGCATCACGTTTCAGGCATCACGTTTCACGCCTCCCTCGCCGCTTCGTACATGGCCACCACGTTAGCGGGCGGCACATCCGCCATGATATTGTGCACTTGCTGGAAGACGAAGCCGCCGCCGGGCCGCAATATCTTCACTTGCTGGCGCACGTGCTCGCGGACTTGCGCCGGCGTCCCTTTGATCAGCACATCACGCGTGTCGCAGCCGCCGCCCCAGAACGTGAGCCGGCTGCCGAAGTCGCGCTTGAGGCGCGCGGGCTCCATGCCCCGGCAGGTGATTTGCACCGGGTTGATGGCATCCAGCCCGGCGTCGATCAGGCCCGGCAGCAGCTCGCGGACGCCGCCACAGCAGTGCAACATGATCTTGAGGTGAGGCGCGCGTTGCTTGACGAGCTGCCACATCGCGCGCTCCCGCGGTTGGAAGTACTCGCGATACATGGCGGGTGACATCTGCGGACCGGACTGCATGCCCAGATCATCACCGAACAGGATCACATCAATATGCTCGCCCACCGCGCTTAGGAAGCTCTCAAGGTTGCGCAGGTGCATCTCCAACAGCTTGTCCAGGAAGCGGCGCGCGCGTTCCGGTTCGCCGGCCAGCAGCATGAAGAAGTTGTCGTTGCGGTAGAGGAATTGGCCGAACTCAAGCAGGTTGCCGCCGAACAGCCCGATGATCGCGCGGTCGGTCTGCTGCCGCAGCCGGCGAGCGCCCTCCCGCAGCACCCGGGCGCCGTCCGGCCCGTCGCCGATGGGCCCCGGCGGTGATGCAACCGCCGTCCACATGCACTCGGGAATCGCCGCCTCGATGTGGTCCGGATCGTCCTGTTCGAGAAACGGCCAGTTTGTCTGCTCGAAATACCAGACGTTCTCCGGCATGCGGGCGATGATACGCCCGGTAACCTGCGAGCGCAGCACCCACTCGCCATTCTCCCGGTCCGGCTTGGCCCAGACCGGCATCAGGCAGGGCGTCCCGTCCGGCAGCGTCCACTCCGTCCAATACTTATCCTCGTGCGCGAAGGCGCGGCCCAGTTCGATCACATCCACCTGGAACCGCTGCAACACGTCCTCATCCACGATGGCGAGCTGCTGGACCGGGTCATAGACCCGGATGGGTTTTTTGGGCAGGCCAAGATAGTTGCGCAGCCGCGCGTAAGCCATAGCCGCGATACCCGACGAGCGGTGTCCGGACAAATCAATCGGGACCCGGTCAGGTTCCTGGTGGTTCAGCGCCGCGAGTACTCGTTCACGTGGAGTCATAACTTTGCCGCCTGCTGTTTCAGTTGTTCAACCGACCGCCTCAGCCTGCCCGCGCGCCTTCCCGAGGTCAAAGGCAAAACGGGCCTGAGCCGTGGGACGAAGACAAACGGAGTGGGCAGCGACGGCGGCCGCAAGGTCATCGTTCGCCCCACCCGGGCTGCCATTTGTCCTAACAGTGGACGCGCCTTGGAGAATGAGACAGTGCGTGAGACACTCGACCCGGGGATGCGATTCGAGGAGAAGGATTGTATGGAGGCAGGACAGCCGATCTCCACGACTGACTCGTTTCTGGGTGCTTTGCCGATGGCGTGGTACAGAAACTGCACACCCTGTCCACAATCGGGTCTCTTGTGAGGCTCGGAGCAGATGGTAGAACTTAATACGGACTATCAAAACAAAGGACTATACAATGAAACGCACATTAAGACTCGCGTTGCTGGCTACGGCACTAAGCCTGACTGCCATGCAAGCCGGGGCGGACCAGACCAACCTGGTGCGTAGCCTGACCATACAGCTCGTCGGCCTGAAACAGGGCGACAGCTCAACCACTCGAAACACCACTACCACGACCCTGGACCGGGCGAGAGTGGATACGCGTGACGTCATCGATGCAATCAGTGCCGTCACCTCAGTCCAATTCTCCCCGCAGGCTCAACTGGTCGTCATCACCCCGTTGCCCGATGGCGCTCCCATGGTCGCAATCCGGGATGCCGGCACATCGACGGATGTCAGCCCCTTCTTCGGCTTTGAAAAGGTCAGTGAGGCGGTCAGCAGGTCCACGGCCAACACCAAGACCGGGAAGTACACTGGCAGCAGCTACAGCATCCAACGCTTTGCCCTCCAGGACTTCTGGGCGGATGGCGCCCTGTCACTCCATTACAATGTAAGCGGTATTGCCGTCGAAACATTCTCCAACACGGCCTACCCGGGGCCGCGCGACGAGCTGGAGGTTGACGTTTCGGGCGCCGGCGACAGCGCTGGCCAGCTCTTGATCCTGCAAGGAACGATTCACCTCCGCGGTTACACGCTTGAGGTTGTGCCCGACGGCGGCGGTCAACCGACATAACCTGCGTCCGCCTTCGGGCTGACCCATCGACCTTTTCAGTTCGGGACAGAGGCATTACGCCTTTGTCCCGAATCTCTTTTCAGGCCAGACCGTAAACTTTAGCGGGGCCGGCGCCGAGTTGGCGGACGGCCAGTTTGCGCAGATCGACCGGTGAGCCGAGGGTGGCGCCGCTCGGCAGTTTCCGGCCTTCCGCGAGGCTCTTCTCCGCGCCTTCCAGCACGAGCGTCGTGTAGAAGCCCAGGGTCATCGGGTCGTAGGCTGCCTCGCGCTCGGCGGCGGAAAGCTCGCCGTTGCGCAACGCGAGGATTTGCTGGTAGAGCCGGCCCGGACTGCTGATGCCGTAGCCGGTCACCGTCTTATCTTTCTCGAAGTTCCGGAAGAGAGGGTTGACCTCAAAGATGCCTTCGGCGTGGACCTCGCGCAGGCCAGGGGTGTCGAGGCCCAGGTCGATCATGCCATCGGAGCAGATGATGCGGCTGGACTGGACGGTGATGGACTCGGCGGTATTGGGTAATGCCCAGCCCGTGATGATGTGGGCCTGGGCGCCGGTGTCGAAGAGTATCTCGGTGTCCACGAGGTCGTAGCCTTTGACCGGGATGGGCTTGAGGGAGGGCAGCTTCTGCGAGTAGCCGGTCGCGCGCACCTTGACGGGGATGAGGTTGACGATCTTCAACAACGCATCGGCCATGTGCACCGTCAGGAATGAGACGGGGGTGTTCTTCTCGGCGAAGCCCGGCGAAGCGAAGAAGCGTGGGGTATGATTGGGATCGACTACCGACAGTTTATCCAGCATGTAGAAGACGGCGGTTTGGAAGGTGCCGTAACGGCCATTCTGGAAGCGCGCTTCCGCCTCTTTGATGCGCGGGTCTTCGCGCTTGTGGAAGTCGATGCCCAGGAAGCGCCCGGACTTCTTCGCGGCCTGGATCATCGCGTGGGCGTCCTTGACGGTGGCGGCGGTCGGCTTGGGCACGACCACGTCCAGGCCGGCCTTGAGCGCGTCCACGGTCGGACCGCAGTGCAGGTGATCGGGAGTGTTGACCTGCACGGCGTCTAGTTTGACGTTGGCCAGGAGGTCCCGGTGATTGGCGAAGCGGCGGCTGGCGGGCACGCCCGCGAGATCGGCGAACCAATTGCGGTATTGCTCGTTTGGGTCGGCTACCGCGCAGATTTCCAAGAGGTCGGAGTAGCGGCTGTGGAAGTATAGGTGCTGGTAGATTTCGCGCACCACGGCGCCCGCGCCAATGATGCCCAGTTTGAGTTTGCTCTTCATATCAAAGTCTCTAGTGAACCCGAAACCAACCACAGATGGACACAGATGAACACAGATAAGTAGCCGCCGGAGGCGGGTTTCTTAAGGAGAAAGCCTGTTCGCCAGAATCTGATGCTTGGCAAGACGACTGCACAGCGGACTCTGGCCCGCAGAATCTGTGTCTATCTGTGTTCATCTGTGGTTAAACCCGGCACATGTGCGGTTAAGTCAGCGTGCCGGTCTGTTTCAGGAGGAAAACCGCCAGGAACTCGGCGGCGGCGCGGATCTCCTCCAACTCGATTTGCTCCTGGTCGGAGTGAGCGAACGCGAGTTGCCCGGGGCCGAAGGTCAGCACCTGCATGCCTGGATACTCGGTGGCAAAGAGCCGCGCATCGCAAGACACCGTCCAGCCCAGCACCGGTTCGTTCTTCCATAGGCCACAGGCTTTGGACGCGGCAATCGCGTTGCGGACTGAAGGGGAATCCGGGTCGCCGTCAAACGCCACGTTGTGCAGCTTCTCGTAGGCGACCGTCACCACTTCCTCGCCTCGTTCGGGCCGCCCGATTCGGCGCAGGTAATTCTCCGCTCCGCGCTGCGCCGCCCGGCGCAGGCGGTCCATCACTTCGTTGATGCCGTGGGTGGGAACGAAGCCTTGCCCGCCTTCCAGGATGAGAGATGGAATTTGCGATTTGCGATTTGCGATTTGCGATTTGCCATTGGTCCGGCGCGGGTCGCCCAGCTCGAAATGCACTGGGGAGCCAGCGGCAGCTTCCAACTTGGCCTTCGAGGCAACCAGGCTGCGGACCAGGTGGGCCATCTTGGTGATGGCGCCGTCCCGGTCACGAATGGCGCCCATGTGACCCGTCGCGCCGTGGACATCCACTCGGAAGCCATCGCCCTCGCGCCGGAAATCATAGTGCCGCGCGACCATCGGTTTGCCGGTCGCGGGGTCGGTTACTTTGGCTTTGTCGCCGTAGAGGCCAATGTAGCCGTCCAACCCGGCGGCGAGACAGTCGCCCAGGAGCGGCTCGGTTTGTGCGACGGGCGGCTTATCAAACCGGATGGTGAAGCTCACTTCGCCGCAGATGCGGCTGGGATGCTCGCCGAACGGGCCAATGATGCCGTGGCAGGTCTGGACGGGGCGTTGGGGAAAGAGCGGGTGGCGGCTCTCCGCGCGAATAGCCGCGCCTTCAGTCTCCATCTCTCCATTGATGAAAGCGAACATCTCGAAGGCGGAGACCCCTTCCGGCGCTTTCAGGTCGGCGCGATACCAAACCGCGCCGCGGTTGGCCGGGTAGAACTTCAGGTCCGTGCATTCGCAAACGAGAATGCTGTCGTAAAGCTGCTTGAGGTTGCGATCAATGGCGAGCGAGAGGGAACCGTTGCCGCCGGTTTCCTCCTCGACCACCAGCATCGCCACCACGTTGCGGTTCCACTTCAGCCCGGCGTTGGGCATTGCCTCGGCCAGCACCTTGAGCGCGGCGACCAGGCTGACGGCCGGGCCTTTGTCGTCGCACGCGCCGCGTCCAAAGACGATGCCGGCTTTGACGCGCGGCGGGAAATAGGGGGCCACAACGTCCAGGTGGGCGTTGACCGCGACGGATTGGCCGCCGCTGCCGCTGCCCACGCCGGGGACAACGTAGAGCAGGTTGGCACGGTTGGCGTAGGCTTCCTCCGGGGAAAGGCCCTGCGGGCGCTGCGGCGTCTTGGTGAAATGCAGCAGAGAATAGTTTGGGTGCGTCTGGATGGCGGGGTTGATTGGCCGGCGCTCAAGGCGCGCGCTGGGGAAACCCAGGCCGCCCAATTCGCGTTCGAGCATGCGAAAGCAACCGTCCTCGGCAGCCTGCATCCGCTTTACGTCGGGGCTCGGCGTGGTGTCCAGCCGGCACAGCCCGACCAGCAACTCGCGCACATACTGTTCGAACTCGGGCGTCCGCGTCCGGGCGAAGATTTCGCGCACGATGGGAGGCAGGGCGATGGGGGCCGCGGTTATCCTCCGGCGTGGCGCCGCTGGCCTGGTCGGCTGGCGCTGAGTGGCGGTTCGTCTAGCGGGCATAATTTTGCACTGTGTTAAGGTGTCAATTATTGGTCGAGATAAGCCACAAGCCGGCTGCGCCGGCTGAAGTTCGGAGCGCGTGCAGGCTATCAAACGTGCCAGGGGTGTCAATCATGGCGCTGCCGGAGATATTTCGGTGGGCGCTTCCTTGGACTGCCGCCGGAGCGCAGACATTTCTGTCCGCAGCAAACTCCGAAAGGCAATGCACTCCGGCTACTTCCCCAGCCATTCTACCCATCGAACGTTGCTGCGGACAGGAATGTCCGCGCTCCGACCCGGTGGTCGTGGCGGTGGGTCTGGCTATGGCACCTGCTTGCCAGGAGCGCGGAGGCGCGGCGGCAAGCCGGAAGCTGGCGTCCAGCAGACTTGAAAGTCCGCTATTGTGCGGGCGCGGGCGGAGTGGCGGGCGGGGTGGCCTTCGCCTTGACCTGCTCAATCACCTCGTTGACAATCTTCTTTTGTGCCTCGGTGATGCCGGGGGCGTTGGCGAGTTTGTCCAAGGCAGCAAAGGAACGGGCGTATTCACCATAACGGAGGCCCATGGCCACCTCGGACACGGCAGTCTGAAGCTCGGGACTGGCGCCGGCGAAGGCTTGCTGCAGCTTCGGTATATCAACCGCCCCGCCACTTGCGGCCGGTGCCGCAGTTTTTGGCTTGCCGCAGCCGGTCAAGGTGAGCGCGCCGACGAGCCCGCCAGCGAGCATTAACATCATTATCCAATTTGCAGTCTTCATACGTTTAAGCCTTTTAATCAATTACTTCGGATGGGTGGTGCGATCTTTGAGCCAAGTCCAATCTTTGATCCCTGCGGTAGGGCTCACCGCCGTCCAGTTGAAGGTGTCAAGGAGTTTCCGGATTTCGGCGTGGCCGTCGTTAAAGTTGATACCATAGGCATTCCCATGAGCGCGGGAGGGAAAATCGGGGAACGACTGTGACCCGACATTTACCAGGAACATGGCGTCGTTAATACTCTCCAGGCCTTTAATCCCCTGGTCCTCATCCAGCACCAGCCATGTATCCGACGGCAGCTTCATTTCGGTCTCTTTAAGATAGGCGGGCTTCTGTGGGTCCATCGGGCCATTCGGGGTGGTTACCACCCAATCCTGAGCTGTGCCAAAGCTCCTGCCACCCATGAACGAACTCATCGAAATGCTTCGCAGAATTGGCTTATTGTTGTATTGCGCTTTGGGCGCAGCGGTCGCGATACGATGATCGGCGGGACAATGATAGATACCAAGCGCCTTGGTGTATGGCCAAAGCTGCCCTGACTGAATACCCAGCGGGTCAGACCCACCATAGAGATAAGAACCAGCGCTACCGTCGGCCTCGGCATTGCCTCCGCACCAGCCGTTGGTGAATCCGCCGTAAGTGGGATACGAAGAGACTATCTTGCCGGAGAAATCATCGGCATACAATTTGCCGGCCAGCGCGACCTGCTTGAGGTTGCTGACGCAGTAAATTCTTTGCGCTTTGGCTTTCGCCTTGGCGAGCGCCGGCAGCAGCAAGGCGGCCAGGATGGCGATAATGGCGATGACGACGAGCAGTTCAATCAGCGTGAAAGCGTCATCAGAGACCTTCGGGGAGAGCCGATTCTTGCATTTTGATTGGGCGGACAATGTCATATTGCGATTCACACTGTGTTGTTGATAGCACGATATACTGGAACCGAACTACGGGTCAAGCCCGACATCGTAACTTATTTTGCCGCGGCGCTTGCATAACCCCGCCCCCGCATCCGGATGCCAGGAGATGTCTCCCATGGTAATATATTAGCGATATTGATGCTGCGAACGGGGAAGCCGCAAGGCGGCGATGCATAGTGTCCTGTTTTGAGACGGGGAAGGGGTGTTCTATGGTACCAGGGTAGTTCCAGGGAGGTACCAGGGTAGCGCCAGTGCAAGGGCAGTGCGAGCCGCGTTTCTCACTATTGCGAATCCTTATACTGCGCTTGGCACTGGGGTGGGTTCCCAGGACCGTTGACAGAGTCTGTTCAGGTCGCTCCGACCAGCCGACAAGAAGAAGAACTGCATCATTCAGGATCGTCCGCAGGCTCGGCTTCGGTTGAGTTCTCGGGCGGTGGCGGATCTGGCGGCAGGATCGGATTTCGGTTGCCGACTCTGAGCCCGCTCATGGTCCGCACTTCCCAGTTACCCTTGCGCCACTCGATGGTCGCGGCTCCCGTTGCGCGCGTGTAGAGAACCGGCACCTTTCGCCGAGCGAGACGTGCGCGGAGTGCGGGGCTGGCGCGTTCTGTTGCCGGGAACTCCGAATCGGCCACGATGATGACGCGGGGCTGGATGGCATCGAGCAACGCGTCGGAGAGGGCTTCGTGCTGCACGGGAAGGCCGGTGACCACAATGTCGGCGCGCAAGTCGGACGTTCTCTCCAGCAACGCGTCCTGGCCGGGGCGCCCCAAATCTGAGAGCAGCAGAACCCGCTGGCCGCCGATGACCGCGGACAGGACCAGCGCGTTGTCATCGGCCTGGGTGAAGCGGTCGCCCGGCTCCGGGTGTAGGACCGTCCAACAGCCCAGTTGGTCGTTGCGGCTGACGGTCCGCAGCTTCTCCGGCTTGCCTTCGTAGTCCTTGAGAATGCGCCGATAAACCGGCGAGCGAAAGCGGACCGGGCTAACGCAGAGCTTCTGCACGGAGAAGAGATTGGCGACCAGTTCAGCGCCGCCGACGTGGCGTAAATCGCCATGGGTGAGGAGCAAGGCCGGCAGGCGGTTGACCCCTTGCGCGCGGAGGAACGGTTTGGTGAGCGACTGCACAGAGTTGGTCGCGCCGCAATCCACCAGCAGATCGTTTGACCTGCCCGGGGCGTCGAAGTTAATCGCCATGCCGCCGTTGGCGGGCAGGATAGTCACGCGGGTCACGGAGCGCGCCTGCCAATATTGCGCGCTCCAAATGCACAGCCCCGCGGCGAGCGCGGCCAGCTTCCAGGCGCGTAGCTTGGGCTGAAGCAGCCAGCCGGTGCAAACACCCAGCAGAACCGCATAATACAGACCGGTGGTGAAGAGTGACGGCGCCGGGACATAGAAATAGGCCCATGGCCAGTTCGCAAACCAATGGCTGGAGACCCGGATGACCTCCATCACGAACCAACCCGCGTGATTGAACAGCTCCGCGGCGGCGGGAAACCAACCCGCCAGCAGCAGGCTGGCCAGGTTGCTGATCAGGCCCAGCGCGCAAGCCGGAACGGCGAGCACGTTGGCCGGCGTGCTCACGGGGGTCACAATGTTGAAGTAGTAAGCGACCAACGGCAGGGAGCCGATCCATGCCGCCAGGGAGGTGATCGACAAGTCCTCAACAAACCGCGCGGGCGCACGCAAGTCCCGCTGCCAGCGCGGTCGCAATTCGTCGGGCAGCAGAGGGTCCGGCGCCGTCAGGCGTCGGCCCAAACCGCGCAACGGCGGCAGGATGAGAATGATGCACAGGACCACAAAGAAGGAGAGCTGAAAGCCGGCCTGGAACAACTGGCGTGGTTCCCACACCAGAATGATCAGCGCGGCGGCGAACAGCGAATTGATCAGGTCGCTGGGGCGCCGCAAGGCCCAGCCGATAATGACCACTGTCAACATGACCGTGGCGCGAATAGCCGAAGCCGGCCAGCCTGTGAGGGCGACGTAAAACCAGATTAGCGGGATTAGCACCAGGCCGCTCACCGCCCGGGGCACCCGCAGCGCGCGGAACAGGTAGAAGAATATGCCGAAGACGATTGCCATGCGCAGCCCGTCCACGGCGAAGATATGATAGGTGGCGGCCTGAACAAACGGTTCGGAGACTTCCTCGGTCAGGGCCGTCTTCCACCCCAGCGCCAGCGCCCATTCCAGCCGTAGCGACTCATCTTCGACCGGCATTCCGAGAGCCAGCGCCCGTCGCGCCCAATCGCGGAACCGATCCGCCAGTGGCGGCCTCGACGGCGATGCAACGACTCGCCAGTCCTGCTCCGAAGCCGCTTGCAGCGCGTAATAGATCCCCAGGTGATCCAGGTAAGCCCGGTAGTCGAACGTGCCCTCAGCGGCCGCAATCTTGGGTCGGCCCGCGACGCCCGTGATTTCGACCTCCTGCCCAGTGAAGAAATTCGTGGAGAGAATGCCCTGCGTGGTGACCGCCATCCGGCCCGCCGCCGGCTGCCAGGCTTGGCGATTGCGGCGCAGGGCAGCGACCTCGATTCGGGCCATGATGCGCCAGGATTCCTGTTGGCCGCGCGCATAGACGCGCTGCGTCGGCGCCTCCCGCATAGCCCCCCGGACCGTGACAATGTCAGGCTGCTCGCCGAGGATGAGGCGCAGATCGTGGGGTGAAAGAATGGCAGTGTGGAGCGTGTGGTTGGTCCAGCCCGTCAGAACGATCAGCGCGCACAGCCCAGCCAGCCGCACCCGCGCCCAAGCCAGACTCAGCGCCGCCCCGCTGAGCGAGCCAGCCAAAAGAAGCAGCGGCGGAACCGGGATGAAGCAGGCCAACAGGATTCCGCCGACATAGAGCAACGCCACTGGCACGAGTGGTCGTTTCATCGAATACCGTGAGGCTATCAGGCCCCCAAGGCGTCCGGCGACAGAAAAATGGCACTGCGGCCCCCCTTTAAGATACCGGAGTGGTTGCCTACCGCCTCCCAAGCAACACGCTTGCGGGTGGCTTGTGGGGCGCTTTGGCCGAGGGAGCCGATAAATAGTGGGGATTGCGGGGGAAAGGCAGAAGGCAGAACGCAGAATGAAGAAAGAAGAAGGAGGAATGGAGAAATCCGAGGCAAAAGGGCAAAGCTCAACCGGCCCTCGCGGGAGCGAAGGCGCTCAGAATATGTGGCGGGCGGTGGTCAGGGAGGCTGGCCGGCCATGAACTCCTGGGGACGGTCCTGCCAATCAGCCACGAACCGGTTAGCGCGAAGGAACAGCACGGGGCCGACAGGCGGCTGATCGAACCTGGTGGTGTCGAAGACGTTGGGAACGACCGGTCGAGAGCACGCGGCATATCCCGGGGGAAGGTCAACCTGAGCGATTCCACGATTGGCAAGGGGAACGTTGACCTTCACAAACAGGAGGAAGCCGGTGAGTGGGCCGC
>PLZQ01000119.1:24558-27150 GCA_003152225.1 Limisphaerales bacterium
ACTCTCATAACTGAGCTGCCGGCGCGTCTTCATCCGGGCCAAGAGGCTTGCCTGGCAATTACGCGAATCTGCAAACGACTGCATGGGTCAATCCATACAGCAACAGGCAACAAATATCAAGATTGGATTGCAGGATAATGCCAGGCGGCGGCCCAAGGTGGTTTCCGGAGCAGATCGTGCTCGGGAAGCGGCTGGCCGGGCTGCTCAGAGCGAGAGGAGGCCGGCGCAGAGATCGTCAATGAATGTATGAATGTATTCCGGGACGGACCCTTTCACAGCATGCTATGCCCACGCTCAAGCGGCCTACAAGGCTCCCGGGGCATTGCTTCCAACTGTACCGAAGGTTCTGGTGTGACTGATAGGAAATCGTCTTCCGCGCCCCGCTCGTACTGAGCGCTGCGCGGGTGAGCCGTCTTCAGGCATGCCTCCGCCAGAGTCTTAAGCAAGTCCTGGCGGTCCACTTCATTGGTGAAAATGTCCTCCCGGCGGTCCCCACGATTCATCACATGATAGATCGCGCCCGGATACTCCACTCGCATGGCGCGCAGCATGGGGCCAGCGTGTCGGGACAACCGCCCCAGGTCAAGCACCCAAAAACATCTCCGCTCGGCCTCTCTCCTGAGACCCGTCGGGATCAATCTACGGTTTGACCCTTTCCCGCGGTTTGACCCTTTCCTCTTTCCCTGACCCCGGCGGCGATGGCGAGGGCGGGTTTGATGCTGCATTCGGTTTCCGTGACAGTCAGAGCACAGCCATTAGCTGGAGTACAAGTAGCTGACTATCAAAGTCTTGCAAGAACTTGTGAATGGAATGGCGCTCAGCAACCCCTTCACGTCGGTTTCCCTTACAGTCTATGCACAACAGTTAGTTGTAATGCAAGCAGCTGACTATTAGAGCCTTGCAGGAACTCGTGAATGGAATGGCGCCCTGAAGCGGATTCGGTCGTCGGCTTTCCTTACAATGCACTCCGGATTGAAATCTATGCTGCGAAATAAAACAACAAACGGAAGTGGCTTTCAATTAATCACTTATGCACCTGGAAGGAGGGCGGGCAACTGGTTTGGTGCGGGTTAAGCTAAAAAAATACAATGCAACGCGTAAAGATTAATAGCCACATTAATAAGAAAGAACTGGATATGAAAACAATGATAAGGTTAGGGCAGTGTTTGGGCACCTTGGTGCTGGTCATCTCTACAACCAGTGCCTTCGGAATAAGCACGGGATCTTGGGATCTGAATTCGGGTCTCAACAACGGATCTTGGTCGGAATCTTTTAACCCCACTCCAGGATCAGCCGGCAGCACGCTTAGTGCAAACGATCTTGGACAGTGGTTCATGGGCGGCTTCGCCTCGCTTGGCGCAACACCTGCCGGCCCGCCCAACGTGTATAATACGACCTACGTTGGTGGCGTGGTGACGTTGGGCGCTGGTCCGTGGGGGACTGGTGGCACGATCATCGGTATGACGCTGGATAACGTTAGCACATTCACTCAAGTTGGTAATAATAACTTCCTGACGTTCAGTTTTACTGCCACAGGCAACTACGGGGGCGAGCTTGTGACCATGTCAGGAAGTTTTACAGGTGACGATGAGAATCTGCGTGGACTCAACAATTATCACATTACCCCTACTGGGCAAGGTGGCACAGGATTCAACACCCTTCGCATCGACGTTGTTCCGGACGGAGGCAGCACGCTGCTTCTATTGGGGGCTGCTATGTCAACGATTGGGCTGCTTCGCAGGAAGCTGTTGGCCTAAGGATCGCGCACATTTCGGTATCTATTTTGGGGCAGGCAGACGGTTCCCTGCCCCTTTATTTTTTTGCGCGCCCGCTTGCACTTGGCGCCGTGCGGATGAGTTCACGCATATTGATCGGCCCATGAAAACCATGGCCGGCCTGATCCTGCGGCGGCGACCGCCCTCGGACATCATGCCTATGCTTGCGGCGGCGCAGACCCATCCGAAAGCTCGGTAACGCGTCTGGCCCGCTTTCCGCCCTCCGATTTCAGTCTTTCAGCGTTTCAGCTTTTTGCCTCATACGGTGTCTTTAAGGCCATTGCGCCTTTAGCCCAACGCGGGAGAAGGGGAGAAGGGTCAACCCGTAGATTGGAATTCAAGCTGTCCATCGGCTTTGTTCATCCTGGCGGATTTATGCTCGGGTGGTTCATGGGCCAAATGATGGAGCCAGGATTTCGCCGCTTGGGCTGTGCCAATTAAGAGAATATCCTCCCGCCGGTCCCCACAATCCATCCCGTGGTAGATCGCTCCCGGATACTCCACTCGCCTCGCGCGCGGCAGGACTGTGAACAAGCCAAAACACGGTCCGGCGTCAAACATTGATAAATCTGCTGCTCGCCCTCACTTTGCCCGGGCCGCGGTCGCTGATCTGCGGACCCCTATCTTGGACGGCACTTCCGTTTAACAGGGTCGGAGTACCGTAACACCCTCCAGGATCTGAGTTTACGCCGGAATCCCGGGCTCGTTGTTGTTTCCAATGGAATACGATGGTGGCGTGTGGTGACAGCTCCGTTAGGAGCGCCATGTTTATAGCTGAAGCCGTCTTTGATTGATCCAAGCTCCGTCAGGAGCGGCA
>PLZQ01000373.1:0-176 GCA_003152225.1 Limisphaerales bacterium
AGGCAGCGACCATACATTAGACGGCGTACGCCGCTGGCGGTTACAGACCTTTTTCTGCGCCAGTTCCCGGCAGATTAGCTTGCCAGAATCTCCCGGTCAGCGTAGGAGAAGGCGCATGCAACGCTTGCTCGTTATGACCGTTATCGGCCAAGACCGGCCGGGCCTGGTGGACTCTG
>PLZQ01000373.1:258-18089 GCA_003152225.1 Limisphaerales bacterium
GTGCGCGAGATTTCCCATGCGCTGGCCAGCTTCGGCGTGAACGTCGAGGAGCTTCAGACGGAATGTGCCAGCGCCGCCATGTCGGGCGAAACTCTGTTCAAGGCGCACGCCCGGCTAAGCATTCCTGAGTCTTGCGACACGGCCCAAATCCGGCAGCAGCTTGAGAAGATTGCGGCGGACCTGATTGTAGAAATCTCCCTGGCTGAGTTACCCGAGCCGCAGCCGAGCTGAGAGACGAATGTAGTGGGGCAGGCGTCTCGCCTGCCGCACCCGGCGTCTGGCCCGCGGTGGAATATCGGAGAGCGAGCAGCCTCGTTGGCAGGTGAGACGCCCGCCCCACTACCTGGCGGGCTGGACCCATTTCGAGTAGGCGCGGGGGCCAAAGTACTCGTAGCCCCTGCCCTCATTGGGTGTTCCGGAAACCATGCTGTGAATGAACCCGTTCCGCTCGACCTGCACGGTGTGGAATATCTTCTGCTCCGGGTTCTCCTTCAGGATGAATTGGACGCGGCCATCGAGAGCCGAGAATCTCTGGAACTCGGCGTTGGTCTGGGTGGTGAACTTGAGGTCCTCGGCCAGGTCACGCTGCATCGCATGGCTCTTGCCCCAGGTGCCACCGGCGGCGCTGACGAAGGACTTGCCGTTGAGCAAGGCGACCGCATCGTTATAGGCGAGAACGCAGAGGCAGTGATGGTCCGGCGCGGCCAGCCACTTCACGAGTTTGTCCTTATGGCCCAGAGCGCGGTCATAGGCGTAGTTGCTATCCAGAAACGCGATGCGCACCACGTCGTTGGGGATGCTGTCCACGGCATTGAGATAGCCGAAAATAAAGCTGCCACCGCCGCTGTGGCCGCTGAGCACCGTCTCGACTTCGTGCTTGGCGAAAAGCTTCTTCACCGTGGCAACGATCTCCGGGATGAGCTTGTCTCCGTGTGCCTTGCGCCAAGCCGGCCAGCTCTTTGAATTGGCTTCGAGGTAGGCGACCACGACCACGCGGTCTTTGATGAGGTCCCGCAGGAAGCGGGTTTGGGCGCCGATCTGCTGGATGTCGTAATGCCAATCATCACCCGACTGCAGGACCTTGCCTACGGTCTGGTCGGTGGTGTTGCCGTTGGGCAGGGCATAGAAGATGAGCAGGACTTTCTCCCCCGCCGTGACGGAAGATCCCTCTGGGGCGTTAACGCTGACTTTGACCTCGGGATCGAAGTTGAAGGAGATAATGCGCTCATGGAACTCGGGATTAACGGAGAACGTGGTGTAGCCGGGGCCGTTGGTAGCGGCTTGCGAAATTGAGCCTGGCGCGCTTGCTTTGGCGGGCAGCAGCGGCAAGGCGTTCGTGGGATAGCGCGGATCGGGGATAGGGCCTTCGTTACTCAACAAGCCGGCCAGGGCTGGGTCGGCCAGGACCTCGGCGATAGTCTTCGTGGTGCCATTGACGGTCATCTTCTGCTGCACGAGGCGCGTGCACTGGCTGTAGTCAACCCAGGCGGCGATGTGCTTGAGGTAGAGGGGTTGAATCGGGACACCGTTGGTCTTGTGCCAGCCATAGATCGCGACCTTCCCCGGAGCCGAGGCCAGCTTCGCCGAGACCACCACGTCCTTTTGGTGTCCGGCAACGAGCGCGCCGAGCGGGTGCGCTGGCAGTTGCTCCGCACGTTGGGCGCGGACAATCGCGCAGTGGTTGCTGAACACCGGGACCGTCGTCATCGCCGGGGTGGGTGGTATCGGCGAAGGCGCCAGCTTCACTTCGGCGGCGGCATAGATTTCATCCACCATCTTTGGTGTGGGCAGGGAGCAGTGCAGCGCGTCGGCGATTCGCTGGCCCGTATTAGGCGACACCGGCACGAGGAAGTAGTCGTCGTCGGAGCCAATCGAAAGGTAGTCAGGTGTGGCGTAAAACGTGGCGGTGTTGGTCACGCCCTCGACCACGCTGGTGGCCGGGACAGGACAAAGCTTGCGGAGGAAGTTGGGGACGTTGCCGGACGCGACCTGGGCAACGATTTCCTTCTCTCGTTCGGTCAAGTCGAGCGGAGTGATGCGCGCTGCAAACTCACTGCCGGTCAGCGCGTTGCTGGGGCGGGGAGGCAATTCGAGAGTCTGGGCGTGGAGAGGAATGCAGACCAGCACAGCTCCCACGAAGCCCGCAAGAAGCCTTATACGGCTCGTGAAATGCCTCATGGTTCTTTTCGCGGGAACAGCGGCGCCGGAGTGCCTATGGTGTGACCCGCCACCATCCCTCCCCACCGCGCACCGGAGAACTTGTCGGGGGCGCCGGCCAGGCCAAGCTGCGCGTTGATCTTCGAGGCTGTGCCGGGCAGGAACGGCCACAGCAGCACCGCGAGTATGCGACACACTTCCGCCAGATTATACAGCACTTCGTCCAGGCGCTCGGCCTTGGACGGGTCTTTGGCCAGCTTGAACGGCGCGGTGTGATCGACGTACTGATTGGCCCGCGTCACGAGCGACCAGATGGACTGGAGCGCGGCCTGGAGTTGGTTCTGGTCGAGCAACGCGCGCGTGTCGGCGACCACCTTCTCGGCGTCGGGCGCAAGCTCATTCGAGACTTTGGGCACCACGCCATTCCGGTAGCGTTTGAGCATCGAGAGTGAGCGGTTGACCAGGTTGCCCAACCCGTTGGCCAATTCCGCCGCATAGCGCGCCTTGAAGCCGGCCTCGGTCCAGTTGCCATCCGGGCCGATATCCAGCTCGCGCAGCACATAAAAGCGGAACGCATCCACACCCCACTCGTCAATGACGGCGACCGGGTCAACGACGTTGCCGGTGCTCTTGCTCATGCGCTGGCCGTCTTTCTGCCACCAGCCGTGGACCAGGACCTGTTTGGGCAGCGGTGCCCCCATAGCCTTGAGCATGATGGGCCAATAGACCGCGTGGAACTTCACTATGTCTTTGCCGACGACGTGGATGTCGGCAGGCCACAACGACAGTTGAGGGTTGGGGACTGCGGGTTGAGGGCGAAGGGAACTGGGCACGCCGGGGTCGCCCTGGGCGGCGGGGATGGTGATGTAATTGCTCAGCGCATCGAACCAGACGTAGGTGACGAAATCAGAATCGAACGGCAGCGGGATGCCCCAGTTCAAGCGGGAAGCCGGCCGGCTGATGCACAGGTCTTCGAGCACATTGTTCTTGAGGAACCCAAGCACCTCGTTGCGGCGAGCGGGCGGAGCTACAAAAGTCGGGTTCTGCTCGATGTAATCAATCAACCACTGCTGGTGGTCCTTGAGCTTGAAGTAATAGTTCTCCTCCTTCAGTTCCACGACCTCGCCATACGAGGGGTCGAAGGTTCCATCAGGGCGGCGGTCCTTCTCGGTCAAGAAGGTCTCTTCCCGGATGGAGTAAAATCCCTGGTAAGCTTCTTTGTAGAACTGGCCTTCGGCGTGGAGCTTGGAGAGAATGGTCTGGACCACCTGCTTGTGCCGCGGTTCGGTGGTGCGGACGAAATCATCGTTGGTCAACTCCAGCTTCGCGGCAAATGCCTGCCAGATCGCCGCCAGCTCATCACAATAAGCCTGCGGAGTCTTCCCNNCCCGCGCGATCACGTCGGCGACGACCTTCTCGTAAGCATGGCCGAGATGCGGCTGGCCGTTGACGTAATCGATGGCGGTTGTGATATAAAAGCGTTTGCTCATCAGCGCCTACTTTGGCGAACCGCAGCGCCGTTGGCAACTGCTTCGCGTCTCAACGTTTCAGGTGCTGGTCGAGGAACTCCTCCGCCACCGCGCGCGCCTCGGGCGCGTAACGATGACTCAGGTGATGGTTCAGCCAGCAGATATTCGTGGGCGCCCCCAGCAGTTCATAGACGGGCCTTACGGCCTGGATGAACGCCCAACTCCGGTCGTCATCCGCCGAATCACCGGCAAGCAACAGGAAGGCCCGGGGAGCAGCCACGCCATTACTCGATTCATTCATGGTATTGTGCTTTGGCCCGTGGCGGGCGCAAGCGCTCTGTAAAAGAAAAGCGGCGCGGAGCCCCGTCCGCGCCGCCATCTCATTCCCCCGAGCGTCCAGTACTACACGTCGTTGTAGTCAGGGGTGCAAGAACGCTCATTTTGCTAGGGTTTCAGCATAGTGAACATCCTTGAAAGATAGTTCTTGCTTACATAGTGCTGACAGTGTAGGCTTTCGGGCATGGCATGGATATACAAACGGGACAACAGCGGGTTCTGGTGGATCGGCACCAGGGCGAACGGCCGGCTGATATGCAAATCGACCGGCGAGACAAAAAAGGCGAAAGCTGAGCAGCAACTGGCGACGCTCGAATCAATGGAGGCGGCGCAACGGGCAGGCAGGCTAAACCGGGAATTCTTCGAGGTGCTGACCGGGGCTCACATCGAGGTAAAGAGCTTGTTCGACTGCCTTGATACTTGGCTGGCGGAAACCACCAACCCGAACACTCGGAGGAATTACGACAGCTTTGCCAAGCAGCTCAAGGAGGCATTGCCACACAATCCCGCCTTGTTGGACATCACGCCCGAGCAGGTCCGGTCTTTCCTGGCCGGGATACGCGCGAAGAAACAGGCGTCAACCGCGAACTTTGGACTGGCTTGTGCCAAAGCGTTCTTTGGTCGATTCAAGGGGTCATTGAGGAAAGATCCAACTGACGGCATACCCCGGTTCAAGAAAGAAGTCACCAGCGTCAAGCGAGAGGCCTTCACGCCCGAACAGATACGGCAGGTCATGGCCATCGCCAATCCGTTCTGGCGTTGCGCCTCTGCCATCGCCTTCTACAGTGGGCTCCGCTTGTCGGATATCGCCATGCTCAAAACTCACCACTTCACCCTGCCCTCTGGCAAGCTGATGGTGACAACAACCAAAATCGGCGCCGAGATTTGCGTTCAGCTTCCCGCCGCGGCCGTCGCCATGATTCGAGAACAGATGCAGCCCGGGGCGAAACGCGATGATTACGTCTGGCCCGAGCAAGCCAAGCACGCAGAGCGCGGCGACGTGGGTAATCTAAGCGGCCAGTTTGCGACATTATTGGTTAACGCCGGACTTCGAGAGAATCGCGCTGGCGCTGGAAATGGCAGGTCTGGACGGCGCAACGTCAACGCGCTCACCTTCCACAGCCTGCGTCACGCCTTTATTTCCGCCCTGGCCAATGCAGGAGTGAACCAACAGACCGTAAAGAACATCGTTGGCCACGAGAGCGACCGTATCAATGATGCCTACACCCATATTGGGCAGGACACGATGGACAAGGCCGTGGCGCTCCTTCCCGACATCACCACAACAAACACGCCGGAGGTGAAATCATGAAAGACACAAAAGAAATCGCAGAAGCAAAGGCCGATTGGAAAGCAAGAATCTGCTCAAGCCAGTATGTCTGTAAAGGAATTGAGGAGCGCAAGTTTTCAGGGGCAATGCCATCGCAGATGGAACTGGCGACACTTGCCGCCACGCTCGCTAGCGGGCCGGCCAATAACAAGGCAGGGCCAATTCCTGAAGGCGACGATATCCTTCTTGCTAGCGGGCCAGACAATAGCCCGAAGACACTTTGCGTGTCGGCTCTAAAGTTGTGGTTCGCCTCGCGTGATATCATAAACCTACAGCAGCAATGCAACGAGGATTATCAGCAGCTTCATCGGCAGCTTGAAGCCGCTCAGGAGGCCCGGCCTAAGCCGCCAAAGGATCAGCAATGGCCAATGACACTACAAGCCTATTGCAGAATCAATTGGCCAGACAAAGACACTGGTGAGCGCGCCGCGATAATCAGGCAATGGCTGAAAGACAATCCCGGAGCGACGGGAGGCATTTCTTACGCAACGATGAACGGCTGGCAGATTGACAAATCCCGTTTTGCTTTCTTGCGGGCTACACTTCTGCCCTGGTATCAGCGGAGGAAGGCAGCTCAAACCAGCGCAAAGAGAAGGGATGCCGCGAATAAGCGCCACAGGAAAGCCAGGCCGAATGTCGAGAAGCTTAAGCAGATACTGCAAGAGCGGGGCTTGACATAAGCGGACGCCGGAAAATCCGGCTTTTGCATCCGCCGCCGTGCAAGTTTGCATCGCGGCGGTTTCTTTTTGCATCCAAACACACCGGATTTGCATCCGCCCCCGCCTATTTCTCTATCCACCCCCGCAAGCCTGCCGACTACCCGCCTTGTTAGGTTGACTGCGCAACAAAGTATCGCAATGAGCACTAATACGCAAAGCAACGAAACGCCGACGAAAGCCGGCGCAAACCCCGGTCGGGGGAGAATGGTTCAAACTAGGCCGCAAGAGCCCTTCGAGCTATTCCGCCTGTCCAAGAGCAAGGCTGCCGTGGACGTGTGCCCCAACACCATCCGAAGCTATTTCAAGCAAGGGCTGCCCTGCTACAAGCGGGGCAAGGCTGTATTCGTGAGCCGCTCAGAGCTGGCTCAGTTCATCATGGGGTAAGGGACCACCATGCGCTCGCACAAATGTTGGTCCGCCGTATCCGGCTCGGGCAAGGTCAAGATTGACGCAGCGATTCGTAAGGGCTGGGCGCCCGGGCGCGGTCGCGTAAGGGACTTCGTCCGCTCCAGGAAAAAATTGCAGCAGTACCGCGGGGGTGAAGAGTGAGTATCACCGCCGCCCCGCCGGCAAGCGTCCTTCCGCTCCGGACGCTGCAGTACCTCGCCAACGGAGCGCCCGAGGGCCAGCGAAACGCCGAATTGTTAGCGGCTGCGTGCCAGTGCCGCGATGCCGGCGTGAGTGAATTGGAAACGGAGAACATGCTTGTCCCTCGCGCCTTATCCGATGGACTCACCCAGGGAGAGGCCACATGCACGGTGCGGTCTGCGTTCAGTAAATCCCCGAGGGAGCCGATTAAATCCAACTGCGCGAATCCAATAATTGAGCGCCCAAAGCTCACGCCCGAACAGCGCCAGCGCATCGAGGCGCAGAACACAGAGCGCCGCATGGCGGCTCGCGCTCATTCTGGGCTTGCTCAAATCCTTCAACAGTACGCCTGCGGGTTTGCCTACTACGGAAACCGCTCCCCGGTCAACCTTTTCAACGGCGAGCCAAGCAATGATTGGAAGCTAATTCTAAAGCTGTTCGCCCCGGACGATGTTGTCTGGATTGGCGCGAAGAAAAACGACTCGGCCAACGACACCCATCCTCCCGAGTGGATTGACTATTGCAAGACTCGCTTCCGGCCCGCCGCTGAATGGATTAAAGAATCCGCGTGCCCCGGCATCCTCACATGCCCGAATACGTTTAAGCCTGGCACCCACTCGCGTCGGGACGCCGATATTCTCGACCGGCGCTTCCTGGTGATGGAGAGCGATATTCTCGACAAGAACCAAGTATGCGCCGTGTTCAAGTGGACTGAGCAGTTCACCAAACTGCGGGCGATTGTGGACACCGCCGGGAAGAGCCTGCACGCGTGGTTTGAAATGCCCGCACCCGATGTTTTAGGCCAACTGGAAACCATACTGCCACAACTCGGTTGTGATGATGCCATGTTCATCCCGTCGCAACCCTGCCGACTACCGGGAGGCTACCGGCCCGACACCGGGAGGATGCAATCGCTTCTCTTTCTGGATTTGGAGGGAACACGATGACACCAGTTGAAGCCCTGCCGCGCCTTGCGGCATACTACGATTCAAACCGTAAAGGGTATTGGATTCCCGACCGCTCCGGGAATTGGCTGGATGTTAACGAGAGCAGCCTGCGCCGGCATCTTAAAGCGAGCGGGCTGGCGACCGATACCAAGCGGGGTGAATTGGTCAGCGAGGTCGAGGCCGCGCTCAATGACTATCAGCTCGAAAGCTCCGTTGCGTTTGCTGGCCCGCTGGCGGGCTATTCCAAGGGCATCATTGAAGCGAGTGGTAAACGCATTCTCGTCACCACGTCGCCCCGGCTCATTGAACCAGCCAACGGAAGTTTTCCCCTGCTGACGAAACTAATGGAAAATCTCTTTTGCGACCCTGACGCCGACCAGCGCCCCTACGTTCTGGGTTGGCTAAAGGTCGCTCTTGAGAGCCTGCGGGCGGGGATACGTCGCCCAGGGCAGGCGATAGCAATGGCAGGCCCGCGCGATTCTGGGAAATCGCTCTTGCAAAATCTAATCACTGAAATGCTCGGAGGCCGCGCCGCCAAGCCATATAGATATATGAGCGGGAAAACCACGTTCAACGCGGACCTATTCGGCGCAGAGCATCTCATGGTCGAGGATGAATGCGGCTCGACCGACCTCCGCCCCCGGCGAGAATTTGGCACTCGCATTAAGGACTTCACGGTTAACGAAGTTCAATCCTGCCATGCCAAGGGGCGTGAGGCACTAAGCCTGCGTCCGTTCTGGCGGGTGTCCATCTCGTTAAATGACGAACCAGAAAACTTGATGATCCTGCCCCCGATTGACGAGAGCCTCTCAGACAAGCTCATGCTCCTGCGAACGCATCGCGGCGACATGCCCATGCCAACTGATAGCAATGAGGGCCGATCCGCTTTCTGGGCGGCGCTTATTGCTGAACTGCCGGCATTCATCGGCTCCCTGTTGCGCTGGCAAATCCCCAATGAGCTGCGTAGCCAGAGATTTGGCATCGCAACTTTTCAGCACCCTCATTTGCTTGATGCCATTGATGACCTATCGCCCGAGCTTAGGTTGCTCTCCCTCATTGACGGGGTGATATTTGCTGGCGCCAGCGCAGCCGCTGGGCCAATGGTCCTGACTGCCGAGGGCATCGAAAGCCGGCTGCTCAACTCCCAAATGAGTTACGAGGCACGCCGCCTGTTCTCCTGGAACAATGCCTGCGGAACCTACCTTGGTCGCCTCGCCAAGAAACAACCCAAACGCGTCCAGTCCCCATCTCGCAGTGAGTGGTGTTTATGCCCCAATGGACACAGACCTGCTGCAACCATCGAAAAGTGACTGAGTGCAATAAAACCCAATGTTTACAGGCCTGCTGCAACCATACGACCATATTCACCACTTTATGACACAACCACCAATACCCCATGAACTCTCAAATATGGTCGCATGGTTACACGGGCCAATAAAGACGGGCATGAAAACACTGTTGCCCACTTGAACATGGTAACAAAAGGGCACTAAGTGAATGAGACAACACAGCCGGACCTGCTACCAATGGACCGCACCACCACCACGTTGACCGTCAAGGCCACTGAGGCGGACGCCGTAGTCGCTCGAATACGCGCGCTCGGTGGGGTGCTGCTCTCATTCAGTCCAATCGGCGGTGGAAGGATTGCCCTACACGTCATCCTGCCCGATGGCGCGTTGCTTGAGGAGTGGCATGCATTGGAGGGGCAGCGTAGCCCCCCCCCCGCCCATAGATATTTTCTTTGAATCGTGCATTTTGCCCAGCGGGTTGCCGAACCCATTAATCAGGCCGTGCGCGACTCCCAAACTTGATGCTGCTTCCCATGCAAAGCCTTGAAACCGCCCTTTCCGCCGCCCTGGATGCCCTGCCGACGCGCCAGAATCGTGCCGGGACCATCGGGAGCCAGCTTGGTATCAGCGCAGCCGAGACAGGCTTGCACGTCCACCGGACCCGACGCCGGCAGTTCTTTGACGGCCAAGGCGAGGCCAATGCCGCCGCCCTCGTCAAGCGCCTGCCCAGGGCCGGCGAGACTCTGCACCTCGTCATGGACGGTACGTTCACGCTGGCCAACGTCATTCCCATCATTCAAACCCACATCGGGGAACCCTGCCGCCTGACGATCTGCACTTTGGGACTGAACGATGCCACCACCGACCAGCTTGCCGGGATGCTGAAGGCCGGGACGCTGGCCGAATTGCGGCTGGCAATGTCCAGTTACTTCAAAGCCAGCGACCCGGAGACGGCGGCCAGGGCGGTGAAGGTGTTGACCCAGGCCGGCGCACTGGTCGCCGTCGAGAGGCTCCACGCCAAGCTTCAGCTCTGGCGACCGGCGACCGCCCGAGGCCGTTACGTCCTCGAAACCAGCAGCAACTTGCGATCTTGCAACTGTGTAGAAGTTGCCACCCTAACCAACGATATCAGGCTCTACAACTGGCATCACCGCTGGCTGACAAAGTTCTTCCAGCAGAACACAATCAAATGAAAGCGTCCAAATCCAAACCCGTATTGCCAAAGGCCCCCGCCACCATCACCGCCGAGCAGCTTGCCGGCTTGTGCAATCTCACCAAGCGCCGGCTTTACCAGCTTGCTGATGAGCACAAAATCCCACAGCCGGTTAACGGCCGCTTCCCGATGCTGGAAACCATCACGTTTCTTTTCTCGTACTACCAGAGGGACGGCCAGGACCTGCAACGTGAGAAGCTTTTGAAGACCGCCGCTGAGAGGAAATTAAGGGAGCATGAACTGGCCCTCACAGACGGCACGCTAATGAGTGTGGTAATTGCGCAAAATACCATCAGCGCTGCGGTGCAGGCGTACCATCGGCTTGTAAAGACGCAGCTTGAGCATCTGGACATCAAGGCCATAACCGACTTTCACACGTCGCTTGGCTTGTCTGAGGAACACAAGGCCGCGCTTCACGATTTCCATGTGGATATTGCGCGGAAAACGATAGGGAAGATCGAGGACGACTGCGCGGCGTATGGACGGGGAGAGAAACCCGCACAAGTTGAATCAGCCACCTCGCCGGCGTCTTGACTTGCCATCGGATTTGATGCAACACCAGATGCGCGAGGCAATTGAAATCTCAAAAGTGGCGTTTGATGCTGACGATCCCACACACCACCGGGCCATGGGGGTAACCGAGTTCGATTTTGAGCAAGTCTTTAAAGACCTTGATGAGGCGGCGGAATTAATTTCAGAAACGCCGCCGACAGTCCGAGAGCTGGCCGGCGAGTTGTTTCGACAAGTCGCAGCCTTTTGCTTCCGTGGCGACAAGCCGCTTCGAATAGCGACTGCGAAGTTTGCGGTCATCATCGCCGGGCTCCGCCCGGAGGTGCTCGGGGACCGCTCGCTGGCAGAGATCGGGGCGGAGCTCCATTTAACGAAACAGTCGATGTCGAACCATAGCCGCAAATTCAGCGACGCCTTCAAGGTCCGATTCCAGCGCTCCCGCTCCTTCGAAAGTAGAGAGCACATGAGAGCGGCCCGCCTCGGTGGTCCCTGCCGCAACCACGGAAAAGAGAGAGCACGAAATGAAGCCTTTACACGTTCCCACCACGCCGCCTGAAATCGTCATCCAGGGCGAGCACGAAGCCAACCTGATTAACCGCCTCTGCGATGCAAAGGCCATCCGCTACTTTGGGCGGGGCTGGGCATTGCGTGCGGAAGTCCTGGCGCAAATGCAGACCGGCTCGCGTAGCCTGAGCGACATTGGGCGGGAATATCACGTCAGCAAACAGGCTGTTTCCCGAATCGCCAAACGAGCACGTGCAATCTACAGGCCGTCAACGGGCGGTTGACTACAACCGTTTTACAAATGCTCAAAGACGCTCTTAAGACCTTATCGGCTGCGCCAACCACGCAGGAACGGAAACAGGCGCTCGCCGATGTGAATGCCCAAATAACCATGCTGGAATCGCAGCTCGGAATAAAGGCCCGGTTGATGCCCATTTTCGGGACCCGCGCCGTCGCCCGATTGGTCGAATTGGAAAAGCTGGTCGCCGCCAAGGGACTCACGCCGATCCCTGCCGCCGCCGCTCTTGCCGCCGCCATTCAATCCGCGCCCGTTGCCGTCACCACTCCTGCCGCCATGGGCCCGGTTGAAAAAACCGGCAGTGCCACGATCGACCAACTGATTTTAGCCAGCGGTTGCCACGGCCTGGACCAATACCGCGCCAAGCTCAAAACGGATCAAGCCTTTGCCGCGGTTGCCTCGACGGTGCCAGGTACCCTCTCCCGAATTTGCGCCGAGAGCAAATTGTCCGCAGCTCAGTCCGCTCTCGCACGTTTCAACTGAAAAATCTATGTTAAACCAACTCGAAACACCCGTCAGTGATACGGAAGCTCGCGAGCACGGGAGGTTGATCTCGCATCTGAAGAATGTGCTTTTGCCCGGGGCATACGAGGCTGCCGAAGCTGCCGAAGTGGCGGAAGCTGTCGAAGCGATTTCGGACGCCAAGCTTCCCAATTCCATCGCGGACACGATTACCAGGATCCGCGAGGGGATGGCAGTCCGGCCCGGGAGCAAAGTGGAAGCCAAGGTCAAGGAGGCCGGGCTGGTGAGGCTGCGAGCGCACTTGCACGCGATCAGCCAAGGACAGACACAACCCAAGATCGACTACGGATCCTTCCTCAAAAGCTTGCGTACGCCAAACGCGGAGGCCCTGGAGTACTTCACGACGGCTTCCAGCAAATCAAAAAGCAAACGGGGCTAAGGTTGCCGAATCCCCCCCACCATCGAAATATGTCACTCAAACAGACCATCATAAACCGCTGCAAGGCGGACTGCTCGGAAAAAATTCAGTCCTGTTTGCTGGCCGTCGGCCAGTACCAGGAATTACTGGACCAATACACCAAGCGTGCGCTTCTCCCAGGCGATGCAGAGCGGCTCTTGGTCCACCTTCGCGAGCAACCTCTAAACGACACGTCCCCATCTGCTTTGGAAGCGCGCGCCGAGGGCATAGCCCGGGTCCAGGCCATCGCGGACTCCCCTACGATCCAGTTCAATGCCAAGCGATGCGTGGATGCCGCGTTCACCAAATTGGAGGCACCCTTGCTTGAGTTGGAAGCCGCCGCCGCCAAATCATTGGAAAAGCAACTCGCAGAGCTTGTCGAGGCTGAGCGCACCTTCGCTGCTGGCTACGGGCTGCCGCATTTCAATACTCCTATCACCGAGGCGGCGACATCATTGCTGGCCAGCATCCGAAAACACTCATTCGCCGTCGGCACGGGGAAGGTTACTGGCAACCCGATTCTTGAACCAGTGTCGAGATTGGACCTGGGCGGGCTCAAAGTTCTGTTCTCGGACGAAACCGGCGAGGGCGGCAAAGCGCCACAATGATTCCACCGGGGGGGATCATCTGCCCCACCAGTGCCATATAACGGAGCACGGTCTGTTCATTCTACGTGCTCCGTTTCCTTTACGCCTCAGTCAGTTGCGCGGCGGGGGCGTACAAGACGGCGGAGCGGCGCCAAGAAAGCTGCCGCTCCGCCGTTCTTGTTTCAGCAATTCACCAACCAAGAGCCGGGCTCGTCATGGTCTGGCCTTGCTTCCCGTAACAATCCTTTGTTCGTCAATCCGAAAGCCTCGACCTTGAGAATCGAGCCGACCCGGACCAGCTCGAATTTCCCTCCGCGCAACGGCAGCTTCCCGCGCTTCTCACCCGTGATGCTGTCCACTAGGACCACGCTTCCGCGCTGGTGGTCGAGGTCGGTAACTCGCACACGGAACACTTGCGACCTCTTACACTTGAGCCAGCCAACCCCAAAGGCAGAATCGAGAGGCTTCGCCACAAGCCCTTCTCCGCCTTCACTCAAGAGGTACTCGAGGAATTCACCGCCCGAGCCGATACGGCTTAATCGCACGCCATGGGGTAGAGCCCACGCACGGCTCACCAATTCAGTCCAGCGCGCCCGCGTAGGCTCACCGCGCACGTCATGGCCGGCAATGCTCACCAAGTCGTTGACCACCAGCGAGCCGTCGCGGATCCGCTCCGCGTTGACCACCATCCCGGCCACCTCCACAAATTCATGCCGGCCGTCGCTCTTCTCTTGGTAGAGGAAATTGCCGCCGCGCCAGCGCAGACCATCGGCCAGCGGGATTGAAACGAAGGAAGGGCGATTCATACGTCCGCCAGAATCGTCCACGCCATGCACCGCTCGAAGTCCCCGAGCCAGCCAACGTCATCCCGGCTTTGATTCAAGAGCGACGGGAGCAACACCACCGCCAACCAGGGCAGCGACTCAGGTTTCTCCGCCGCTTTACCCGGCGCTACCAATTCAGGCCGGGTGTCTGATAGGTCGAGGTAAAGCTTTTCAATCGCGGGCCATGCTTCCGCCCCGCCTTCCGCCGTCCACGCGAGGCCACAGGTTACTATCGGCTCCTCACCGCGCCAGATGGTGAATACGGCGGATCCCGTGCCATGGGTGACCGTCACACGAAACGGAGAGAAACCGGGGATTAGCCCACCATGTTCAGCGAGCGGTTGCAACGCCTCGATTGCTCCCCGGCTGACACCGGAGCGAGGCGAGGCAACCGCATGACCCGTGTTGAGGGTGTAGTGAATCACTGGAGTTGCGGACCATCGGGCCACTGACCCAGGAAGAGGCGCACGGCGGCAACTTCTTCGTCGCTAAACGGGCAAGGCTGTTTAGTCCTGAATGCCCGAATTACCGTATGCGCGGCGGGTTGCAATCCCCAGCTTGGATACGCCTGGAAGATGTCCGCCGGCCCGTAGGCCGTAGCGTCATCTTGCCGATTGACCAGGACGGGGATGCCATAGCGGCATTCGGCCCGTTCATCTGTGAGGACCAGCGAGGGAGTTAGTTGTATTTCCATGATGTTCGATTCAAAGCCGCCCGACCCATGCAGTAAGACGCCGATACCAGGGCGGCACCGGGATCCACAGGGCCGGGACGGCAGATTGATCATGCGGCCCTCGCGCCCGGGGCGTTGACGCCAAAGAGCT
This sequence comes from Limisphaerales bacterium, assembly GCA_003152225.1. Classification (GTDB taxonomy): domain Bacteria; phylum Verrucomicrobiota; class Verrucomicrobiia; order Limisphaerales; family UBA8199; genus PALSA-1440. Next base: position 14,773 of record PLZQ01000373.1, read on the forward strand.
TTTGGTAGCCAATATCCACCAAGACGGTTCGCGCCTGTATGGGCGAGAGGTGGAATTTCTTTTCAAGCAACTTGACGAGCGGCGCCATCCTGCGGCAGAGCTTTGCCGAGAGCCGCTCTCGCCAGATTGGATTCTCTTTGGCGTGCGCGCGGTAATAGTCCGCTGTTTGTTTAAGGTTGATGAATTTGGCCAGAGTGGCCGCGCCGTTGGTTGTTTTCTTCACTTGTTTAGCTTTCCATTGAGAGCCCGCCGCCCCCGGAAGTTGATACGTGGCATGCAGACGCCACCAACCAGCGACGGCGGGCAATCTCGGTTTGGAACTGCATTTTTTGGCGGGTATCAATCCGCATGATCAGACTCTACGCTCTGGCCGCAGATCGTGCAAGAGAAAAACGCACCAGTTGCCACAGGAACGATCCTGATGACCCGCCTGCATGGGTGACACCTTCCCGCCAAGCGCCGCTCGGTTGAACTGGCACGCCCCCAGGCTGCCCCACAGCGAGCCGGTCCCTGCTCCCGCTATGTTGACCCTCCCCAGGGCCGAATCGGGGCAGGCCGCCAGCGGAGCGCACAGGGGAAGGCGGTTGACGATCACCAGCGGACTACATAAAGACGACGGCGCAGACCCCCATCCGCGCCGCCGTCCCATTTACCCCGAGCGGGCATCACGCCTCAGACTGAGGCATAATGCACACTTGCTCCCTCTTGCTAACAGTGTGCTGACATTTTGACCTTTTTTAGCATCAGCAGAGCATCACAGAAAGGCTTATTTCATTGGCTATATTGCACATTTCAGCCCTCCGCAGCTTCTCTTACACGTCGTAGTAGAGGAAAAACTCATATGGATGCGGACGCAGGCGCAACGCATCGTGCTCCTTGCGCTTGGTCGCCACCCACATGTCCAGGAAGTCCAAGGTGAACACGTCGCCCTTGAGCAGGAATTCGTGGTCCTTTTCCAGGCAATCCAGGGCTTCCGCCAGGCTGCCCGCCACATTCGGGACTTTCTTCAGCTCTTCCGGCGGCAACTCATAGATGTTCTTGTCGAGCGGTTCGCCGGGATCGATCTTGTTCAGTACCCCGTCCAGGCCGGCCATGAGGAGCGCGGAAAACGCCAGGTACGGATTGGCCGCCGGGTCGGGTGGACGGTACTCCAGGCGCTTGGCCTTGGGGTTCTCGCTGTAAGTCGGGATGCGGATGGCCGCCGAACGATTGCGCGAGCTATACGCCAGATTCACCGGCGCCTCGTAACCGGGCACCAGGCGCTTGTAGCTGTTGGTGGTCGGATTGCAGAGGGCGCACAGGGCGCGCGCGTGCTTCAGGAGCCCGCCGGCATAATAGAGAGCCATCTTCGACAACCCCGCGTACTCGTTGCCGGCAAACAAGGGCTTGCCCTTCTTCCAGAGCGACTGGTGGGTGTGCATCCCGCTGCCGTTATCGCCAAACAGCGGTTTGGGCATAAAACACGCCGTCTTGCCGTGCTTCCGCGCCACATTCTTTACCACATACTTGTAAACCATCATGGCATCCGCCGCCCGGACCAGCGTGTCGAACCGGTAGTCGATCTCCGCCTGCCCGGCGGTCGCCACTTCGTGATGCTGCCGCTCGATGCTGACGCCCAGTTCCTCCATCACCAGGCACATCTCGGTGCGGATGTCCTGCTGCTGATCGGACGGAGCCACAGGGAAATAACCTTCCTTGTGCCGAATCTTATAGCCGGTGTTGGGCATCTCATCCCTGCCGCTGTTCCAGATCGCTTCCTCCGAATCAACGCTGTAGAAGGTGCCGTTGCTCTTGCTGTCGAACTGCACGTTGTCGAAGATAAAGAATTCAGCTTCGGGACCTATGAAGGCAGAGTCGGCCAGGCCGGTGCTGACGAGGTATTTCTCCGCCCGCTGGGCGATCCCGCGTGGGTCGCGAATGTAGGGCTCTTTGGTGCCCGTCTCAGCGATGGTGCAGGTCAGGCTCAGGGTCGGCACGGCGCAGAACGGGTCAATGAAGGCCGTCGCCGGGTCCGGCATCGCCAGCATGTCCGAGGCCTCGATGCTCTTCCAGCCTCGGATACTGGAGCCGTCGAAACCCAGCCCCTCGGTGAAGATTTCTTCAGTCAATTCCCGGATGGGACAACTGAAATGCTGCCAGGTGCCGAAGGTATCGACGAATTTGATATCGACCATCTTGGCCCCACTTTTTTTCGCTAATTCAATTACGCTCTTGGGTGTGCTCATTTCTTTCCTTAATCCATTTGGTTTTAGTTCTGTTTGTGATCGAGGCGCCACACCGGCCGCCGCCCCCTGCGGCGGACCGGCATGGCATCTACGAGATTATTATTGTCCGGTCGTATATCCTTCCTCGCCATGCTCGGATAAATCCAGGCCTGAGACTTCGATCTCCGGGGCGACCCGCAATCCGAGGATGGCTTTGACAGCGTAGGCGATAATGGTCGTCCCCACAATAGCCATGCACAGGGTAATGCCGATGGCCTTAAGCTGTTCAATCCACAGGCCGCCATCCGCCACGAGTTTGGCCAAGCCGTTCTGAGTGGCAGGGTTGGCAGCATCCATCTTGTTGCCGACGTCCGCCAGATTATTAAGTAAATTAGGGTTGGCTTTTGCGCTGGCGAGAAACCCAGTCAGGAGCGCCCCCAGGGTACCCCCCACGGCATGCACGCCAAAGGTGTCCAGCGCGTCGTCGTAGCCCGCCGCGGACTTCAGCTTCCAGCAGGCCAAGTACGGGATCAAGCCCGCAAACAGGCCGATTATGACCGCCCCGGTCGTCGTCACGAAGCCGCACGCCGGCGTGATGACGACCAGACCGGCCACGGCGCCGGAGCAGAAGCCGAGAATGCTCGGCTTGCCGCGGAAGACGTATTCGGCCATGGCCCAGGTAAATGAAGCCACCGCAGTAGCGATGGTGGTGGTGGTGAACGCGTTGGCGGCGATCCCGTCCGCCGCGAGGGCGCTGCCCGCGTTAAAACCATACCAGCCGAACCACAGCATGCCGGTGCCGACCATGCAGAAAACCATGCTGTGCGGCGGCATCGGTTCTTTGCCAAACCCAAGCCTCTTGCCCAGGATGAGGCAGAGGATCAGCGCCGACCACCCGGATGACATGTGCACTACCGTGCCACCCGCGAAGTCGATGGCCCGGATCTTTGCCGCCGGGTTCCACACGCCGTTCATCATGCCGTCCACCCCCCAGACCATGTGCGCGAGCGGGAAATAGACCACGAACATCCACAGCGTCACGAACAACAGCACGGCGGAGAAACGCATGCGCTCGGCAATGGCGCCAATGATCAGCGCGGGCGTGATGATGGC
>PLZQ01000240.1 GCA_003152225.1 Limisphaerales bacterium
CCACATAACAGAGTAATACTAGCCACCTTATACTCCCACCTAATGGCATGTGACGTGGTGCAACAACCGGGCAGCAACAGGGCGCTGGCCGCGAGTATGAGTGCAACGTATTTTTTCATGGTGTGATTCTCTAACAACGTGCGATCTTGGCCCAACGCTCTGCGTCAGGCGCGCCGGGCACCTGAGCAACGATAAAAAGCAAGCCGTAATCCGGCGTCGCCTGCACGCAGTGGTTGGGCGCCCTCATCTGCGTAGAGTCTCCCAAGTGCGAGTATCGTATGTCACGCCCCCATCAAAGGACACTCAAATACGCGCGCGCTCGCCATTGGTGTTCGAAAACCAGAATGTCCACCCGGTCCAACCGTTTGTATTGCTCATCTCGACACAGCTCGCGGAAATGCAGTGAAAGCGATTCGTCGCCTTGTCAAGCTTTAAGAGGGCCTTAGCGTAGGCGTCCGACAGCGAGAGGGGTGGAGGTGTCTTCGGGTCATACGCCCAGGACTGTGCAGACAAGGTGCGGGAAAGCAAAATGCAGCAAGCCAGCAGCACTAGCCAAACGGAGGATGCGTAAAAGATGAACGCCGTCGGGTGCCGGCAATAACTCCACAGTTTGGACAAAAAACTCGCCGAATTAGGTAGAGCATGGCGCTTGAGGTTCCAGGTTGCAATGCCACACGCCTCCCTCTCTGCGAACACACCCTTCTCAAGTAGGCACTGATACCGGGCGAGGCCCTCGATGCGGTACCAGAAGCCTAAGTACCGCACGAAGCACAGGAGGACGAAACCTGCTGGGATGAACCAAACCGCCCGAGGCACGTTCGTGAGATCTTTTATGTGCAAGGCAATCCATGTATAAATCGCCCCTGCTGGGATGATTGCCCATAGCCACGTGCGATGCATCTCCTGCTGATAGAACGCGATTTCGTCTCGCACCCCTTTGTACTCTGCAACATCGTCTAGTTTAGGATCCATACTTTAATGGCGCCCAACATCGAAGCTCATGCAAGTGCAAGTGCAAGTGTCTGCAAGTGTCACTATTAACACAAGGACAAGACCTCCTGAGCTTGCGAAGGCGTTTGGGGAGACTCGTTCTGGTCCCCGCGGTTCATGACGTGGCACATTGCCTCAGGAGACTCAATGCGCAGCTTGCTCGTCATGGGGATTCCTTATCAGCACGCTCCGGAAGTGTCAATAGTGAGGACTTGCTCTTGCGCTTGCTCTTGCTCTTGCTTGCTCGGCGCGACCATCTGTCACCAAGGCTGGCAGAGTTGCGCATCGTGCCATCCGGATGGCCGGGTTGACGGCTTGAACTGGGACCTGCTCAACGACGGGCCAGGTAACCCCAAGAATACCAAGAGCCTTGTCCTTTCCTGCCAAACGCCGCCGGCTATGAGTTTGGGCGTCAGGGGTAGTGCAGAAGAAGCCGTGCGGTCCGGATTACGCCACACTCTCTTCGCCAAGCGCCACGAATCTGAGGCAGCCGCGATTGATGCCTACCTCCGGTCCCTCCGGCCTCTGCCCAGCCCGCAGCTCTTGAAGGGTGCGCTCAACAAGTCGGCGCTCAGGGGGAAGGCTCTCTTCGAGAGTACCCGGACCGGATGCTCAACCTGTCACCCGCCTGGTCTTCTCACCGACCTGCGGTCGTACGATGTGGGTACGCGCGCGTCCTACGACAAGCTCACCGACAAGTTCGACACGCCAACGCTGGTCGAGCTCTGGCGGACGGCCCCTTATCTTCACGACGGTTCAGCCGCGACTGTCCTGGAGGTGCTGACCATGCGGAATGCCCACGACCGGCATGGCCGGGCCTCAAACCTCTCCCGCCGGCAGCTTGACGATCTCTGCGCCTACCTCCTCTCGCTCTGACTTGTGCTTGCCGGTCAGAGATGCGCAATGTGTTGGACCAGCGCAGGTTGCGAACGTCCAACACCCGACATCCCTCATCCAACACCGAACTTGGGGGCTGAGCGGCGTACGGCTAGTGTATCCCTAGCGTATCCCCAGCGTACAACTAGCGATCACCTAGCCATTCCCTATAGGGTACCTAGTGGTTCCCTATAGGTTCCCTATACAACACCTAGTGAACACGCGGCGAATGCGTGAAAATCACGCATGCCGGAAGGCCGGAAGACCCTGACCGGCGGAGTTTATGGACCGACGTCCATCTGATTGTCCTGTAGGCACTTGCACTCTTTCCCGACTCACTGTCCGCCATGGCCGGCACTGGCGGTTGTTCCCGCGCGAGATTAGGCTGTCCTCGTCGGTCGCTCCTTGGTTACAGAGGGCCGTGCGGGCACAAAGGAAGGGCGGCCCACCGCTGGGCCGCCCTGCAGAAACCCACAACCAAAACTCCCTCAATCCGTACTGTTTCGACAGCCGGCGTCGGGATTCGTTCAAACGCCGGGACCGCTAGTTTACATGAGGCGAGGCTCCTGTCGAGCCGCTCCGAATTACGGGCTTACACTGACGCGGTAGAAGCTGGTGTCGTTGGCTGGGGCGGGAATTGGCCACTGGACCAGGGTGCTGGAAGCAATGATCGAGGTCACCGTCTGAAACGGGCTGGCGAGGTTCGTCGTGGCCAGCACATTGTAACCCACGCCCGGAGTCGCCGGCCAGGAGAGCTTGAGCGGCGCCCCGGATAGGTTGAGCCAGATAGAGGGAACAAGGCGAATCCAAGCCGTCTCGGTCTGGTAGCGGTTCCCCGCGGTGTCGGTCACCAGGGCGTAGAACGGGTGCAAACCCAGGCCCAAAGTGGCCGAAGGAGCCGTGAAGACAGCCGACAGTTGGTTGGACACGACCCCCACGGAACCGCCCGTGCTGAACAACTCGAGGCGCGAAATGTTAGTGGCATTGGCGGTCACGGCGAATTGCAGGGGCGCGTCGAGCGTGGTATTCGTGCCGGCCAACGAGGGCGTGAAGGTGGCGGCGAGGGGAGTATTCTGAAACCGGACGCTCCTCGAAACGCGCGTTTGCGTGCGGACACTAGTGCCCTCGGCGGCGACCGCTGTCAACCGGTGGAAGCCGTCGGGGAACCGGGTGGTATCGAGCACGAAGATGACCGGCAGCGAAGCAGCGCCCGAGCTGACGTAAAGGTGGTTGCGCGGGCGCAGATCGGTGAGGTTGTCCTGGAGGAGGTTCGTCCCGGACGGCAGGGCGAGGAGATTGGTCGAGGCGGTGAAGGCGGCCTGTATTTGCGACGCCGGCCAGCCGGGCGAGCGGGCGTAAAGGGTGAACTGGGCATTGGTGATGCCGCAATAGGTGCCATCGGCGAAGTCCGCGGCCATAACACCGTCGGATGACTGCAACGCCGGGGTCGCATTGACCCGATTCACCAGGTTTTGGACGAGCGTGGCAACGGTGGTGCCGGCGGTGGTTCTGGTCACGCTGACGCTTACCTGCGTGCCGTTCGTCTGGGTGATATCGAGTCTTAGCCAATCGCCTACGACAGGAGTGTTGCTCGCCAGGATGCCGACGTAGCCGGTGGCAGGGGTGTCGAGGAATGTTGGCCGCGCCTGCATCAAAAGCGTGGTCAATTGTGCGGCTGAGCCGATCGCGGCGCTGGCGCTGACGGTCACACCGCCGCCGGGAACCAGCACGTCCAGCGACTGCAACTCCAGGCGGTCGCCCACCGCGTAGGCCCGCACCCTGGTGGAGTTGGTCTGCATGTTCAGCGCGGAAGCGAGATCGGCGGTAACGGACGCGACCGTGGCGTCGCTGGGCACGGTGTAGTTGACGGTGAAGCCATTGATCGTGGCCGACAGGACGTTGCCCGGAGACGGCAGCAGGTTGGTCACGGCCTGGACAAAGGTGCCGTCGAGGAAGAGATCGACCTGGCTGAGCGGGAGGTTCGTGTCTGCGGCAGAGAAGGTAAGGTTAAGCCCAGCCGGGCCACTGAGCACGGTGCCGTTGGTCAGCGAACTCCAGTCGGCTGTGCCTGGGCTGGCAAACGGCGCCGAGAGCGGCTCGCCAACTAAAAGGCCTAGGTAAGGGTTCTGAACGCTCTGGTAATAGGCTTCGGCGAGGCTGAAGCCGCGGCATTGGTAGAAGTAGTTCCTGGGGTCGGGGAACTTCTGGAGGTAGTTGCAAGGCTCGGTGACGGTTCCGTAACTGCCCGCAGCGCCCGCGTGAAGAAAGGACAGCAGGGTGGTCTGCCCGCTGTTTTCGAACAGGAGGCCGGCGTAAGAAGTAAGGCTGTCACCCATCGCGCCGGGGGCGAATGCGTTGGTGGGCAAAGTGAGAGTCGCCAGTCCCGTCTGCAGGCCAAGGAGATTGGTCGCGGACGTGGAATCGGTGTTGGTGCGGCTTAGAGCATTATCGCCCCGCACACGGCTGGAGAGGATGGTGTTATCAAACTCAACATACCGCACATTCCGGCTCGCATCACTGGTCTTGGCCAGATAGACCGCCTGCGTGGGAAAAGTGCTGTCGCTGGCAACACCGCGAGCCAGGATGAGTTCCGCTCCGGCGAAGCTGGTGTCGGTAAGCATCATCGCCAAAAACGCATTGGTGGGAGCGGTGTCGGGCGGGGCTTCACGGAACGGGAGTTCGCTAAAGGCGTAGCTGTTGAAGGAAGCATCCGGGAGCGAACAGGTGCCCGGTATGCATTCCGGCGGCAGTGGCGGTGGGCCATTGGTCTTGAAGCCGTAAAAAAGCGCTGAGGTGGTGCTGGTGAAGTTGTCATTATCCGCTACGCGGTACGGAATGTCCATGGACAGAAGCACATACCCTACCTGATTGGTCAATCCCCGGCCGACCAGCAGGGCCAGCAGCGGATCGCGCAGGCAGGTCTCAAAGCTGCTCCGGCTCCAGTCGATCGCGCCGCCCGACCAGCCAGTCATGCGCAAGACGTTCTGGGGCGGCACACCTCGCTGTTCGCAATAGTCGTTGCCGAGCTGAACCGAGTTGGCGCTGTTCTGGTTGACGACTACGATTACATTGAGCCCGCTGCCGCCGGCCCAGACTGTTCCTACGCTGAACACCGCGGCCCCCATCAGCAAGAGACCGGTAAGGATTCGCATAATTAGAAGATTCACCAGGTTCCCTGCCAGGTAAAGGGATCGGACAGTGGATCACCGCCGGCTGATAAAACGCCCGATGCGGGTCATGGCTTCTTTGATGTTATCCATGCTGGTGGCGTAAGCGCAGCGCACAAAACCCTCACCGCAGGCGCCGAAAGCCGTGCCCGGCACCACCGCCACTTTCTCCTCGCTTAGCAACTGGAGCGAGAACTCCTTCGCCGGCAGCCCGAACTTCGCCACGCTCGGGAAAGCGTAGAACGCACCCAGCGGCCGGTGGCACTCGATCCCCATGTCAGTGAACGCGGCGACGATGTAGTTCCGGCGGCGCCGGTATTCATCGACCATCTCGGCCACGTCCGTCTCCGGGCGGGCCATCGCTTCGAGGGCGGCCTTTTGGCTCAGGGACGAAGCGCACAGCATGGTGTACTGGTGAATCTTCATCATGGCCTCGATGAGCTCCGCCGGGCCGCAGGCGTAGCCGAGCCGGAAACCGGTCATGGCCCACGCCTTCGAGAATCCGTGCAGGAAGATCGTGCGGTCGCGCAGGCCGGGCAGGCTGACGATACTCGTGTGCGGCGCGTCGTAGGTCAGCTCGGCGTAGATCTCGTCGGTGATGACGATCAGGTCGTGCTCCACCGCGAAGGCGGCAATGTCCTCCAGGTCCGCCCGGCTCATGATGGCCCCGGTCGGGTTGTTAGGGAAGTTAAGCATCAACACCTTGCTGCGCGGAGTCACCTTCGCTTCCAGCATGGCGCGGGTTAGGCGAAAGCCGTTGTCAGCGCGGGTCTCGACCTCGACCGGCACCCCGTGGGCGAAGAGGATCGTCGCCCGGTATGAGACATAGCACGGCTCATGGTAAATGACTTCGTCGCCCGGGTTCAGCAGCGCCCGCAGCGCCAGGTCCAACGCCTCGCTCACACCGACCGTGATCAGCACCTCGTTGTCCGGGTTGTATTCGGCGCCAAAGTGCTTGCCGACATAGCGTGCCAATGCGCGGCGCAAGTCCAGGTAGCCGAAGTTGCTCGTATAATGCGTCGCGCCGCGTTCGAGCGCGAAGACCGTGGATTCCCGCACGTGCCACGGCGTGTCGAAGTCCGGCTCGCCAATGCCCAGGCTGATCACGCCCTTCATGGTCGTGACCAGGTCGAAGAAGTCGCGGATGCCCGAGCGCGGGATGTCCCGCACCGTCGCGTTCAGCCGGTTACGGAGTGACAGTGAGTCGTTCATCGGAGCCAGGCTGGTGCATCAACACGCCGAAGCGCTTGTAGGTCTTCAGCATGAAATGAGTGGAGGTCGAGAGGACGCCTTCGAGGGGCGACAACCGTTCGCTGACGAACGCCGCCACCTCGCGCAGCGTGCGCCCCTCCACGAACAGCAGCAGATCATACGTGCCGCTCATCAGGTAGGCCGAACGCACCTCGGGAAAGCGGCCGATGCGCTCCGCGATGGTGTCGAAGCCCCCTTCCCGCTGCGGCGTGACCTTTACCTCGATGACCGCGGTTACCTTGTCCAGTTCAAGCTGATCTTCGTTGAGGATGGCCTGATAGCCGCGGATGACGCCGCGCTTCTCGTATTCCGCGATTCGCTGGCTGACCTCGGCCGCTGACAGCCCCAGCATACGGGCGATGTCTTCACGCGATTCCAACGCGTTGGACTGCAGGATTTTCAACAGTTCGTCCATAATTGACCTTGGGTGATGTGCGCCGCCAACCTAGCCCGTCCCCCCACGGTCGGTCGAGCAAAATGCGCGCGGTCGAGGATGATGGGTTACAACCTGGTCCCGCCGCCAGGTTGTCCCTGACATCCTCAGAACTATGTGAAAACTAGAGGAATACTAGAGGAATACTAGAGGAGCACTAGAGGAACACTAGAGGAACACTACAGGGTGTCGCCGGAGCATCGGGCTAGTATCTGGCCGGTAAGTGGCTTTCGCCGGGCGGTCTCCCCTGGTTCCTGCCGAGAGTTTGAACAACACGTTTGCGGCGGCGTCTTGGCATAGATCCCGTTGGTCCCTGGGCGCGCCTTTTTGCACTGGCCAGCAGGGTGGCGGGCTGGCATTTTGTCGGGCCTGACGCTGGCAACCACGAGCGAGAGACTGCGGGCCGGCGTCTGGCGTTCGCCGCTGTGGCCGCCGCGAGAAAACAAAAGAATATGATTACAGAATGCAAGCGACTGGTTGAAAAAGACCCGAAACTGAACAAGGACGATCTGATTGTCATCGGCGGCGGCGGCGGGTTCATCGGCGGCGCGCTCGCCCGGTATTTCACCAACAAGGGCTTTCGGCGCATTCGGGTCGCCGACAAGAAGCCGCTGCCCGAATGGTATCAACGTGTGCCCGGCGTCGAATGCCTGCACCTCGACCTGAGCGTCGAAGACAACTGCAAGCGGGCGTGCGAGGGGGCGGTGGAGGTTTATAACCTCGCGGCCGATATGGGCGGCATGGGCTTCATCGAGCGGTTTCGCGTGGAATGCCTGCGAAGCGTGCTGATCAATACCCACATGATCGAGGCGGCTTACCGTGCGGGCGCGCGGCGCTATTTCTATTCCTCGTCCGCCTGCGCTTACAACACGAACCTCCAGCAGGACCCCGAGGTGCGCGCGTTGAAGGAGTCCGACGCTTACCCGGCAATGGCCGAGCGCGGGTATGGCTGGGAGAAGCTGATCTCAGAGATGTTCTGTGAGGAGTATTGGGTAGAACGCGGGCTCAAGACGGCCATCGCGCGCTTCCATAACGTGTATGGTCCCTGGGGCACCTGGGACGGCGGGCGCGAAAAGGCGCCGGCGGCCATCTGCCGCAAAGTCATCAGCGCCATCGACACCGGCAAGCCGACAATCACCATCTGGGGCGACGGCACGCCCACCCGCAGCTTCATGTATATCGATGACTGCGTGAAGGGCATCGACATGATCATGCACTGCGACAAGCTGATCGCCACCCCCATCAACCTCGGCACCAGCGAACTGGTCAGCGTCAACGAGCTGGTGTCGAAGGTGGAGAAGATCGCCGGGGTCAAGCTCAAGCGTGAATACGACCCGTCCGCGCCCCGCGGCGTGGCGGGCCGCAACAGCGACAACACTTTCATCAGGAAGATGCTTAACTGGGAGCCCAACACCCCCCTCGATACCGGCCTGCGCGCCACTTACAAGTGGATCAAGACGCAGTACATGGCCAAGAAGGCGGGGAAGCGCGTGGTGGATTAGCCCGCCTGCGGCGGGACTTCCGAAATCCGAAGCCCGAGACCCGAACGAATGCCGAAGCCCGAAATCCGAATTCCGCAGTGCGTGGGCAGACGGCGCGGGATGTCGATGGGGTAAGCTGGGTGTGGCGACCGGGCGAAGCCGTTTCGCCTGGGTCGTTCATAATTGAGTAGCCGCCGACGTCAGTCGGCGCACTTTTTTAGCTTCGAGAATAGCGCCGATTGACATCGGCGGCTACATCCTGTCGGCGAATCGAACGAGGTATGAACTATTTGGCTGCGGGTTTGAGCAAGGTCGCGCCCGCGGCGGGGCGGGAGACGAAGAGGGTGGGCTTGATCTTCGTGCGGCGCTCGTATTCGGAGGCAATCCGGTCAGAGATGGCCGTGACCGCATCAGCGTTCACCATAGCCACGGCGCAGCCGCCGAAGCCACCACCGGTCATGCGGCAGCCGATGACTCCCCCTTTGGGCCCAATCGCTTGCGCAATCTCCACGACGGCATCCAATTCCGGGCAGCTCACCTCGTAATCGTCGCGGAGCGAGTCGTGGCTGGCATACATGAGCTGACCGAGGGTCGGCCAATTCGAGGCACGCACAGCTTCCGCGGCATGGGGGGTCCGCTCAATTTCACCAATGACGTGGCGGGCCCGGCGGAAGACTACATCCTCCATCTTGCCGCGAGCGCGCAACAGCATGTCGGCGGTCGCATCGCGCAGAGAGGAGAGGCTTAGGATCTTGGCGGCCTGCTCGCATTGGGCGCGGCGTTTGGCGTACTCGCCACCGGTCAGCTCGTGCTTGACGTTGGTATTGATGATAAGGAGCGCCTTCGTGGGATCGGTCATCGGCACCAGCTCGGTCTTCCGCGACCGGCAATCGAGCAGCAGCAGGTGGTCCTTCTTGCCCATCACGGAGATGAACTGGTCCATGATGCCGCAAGGCATGCCGGCGTAATCATGCTCGGCCTTCTGGCAGAGCAACGCCTTGTCCACCGGATCGAGCTTCAGGCCCGTGATGGCCTCCAGCAGGGTCGCGGTGGCCACTTCCAGCGCTGCGCTGCTGGACAGGCCGCCGCCCAGCGGGACCGTGGAATGAATCAAGGCGTCAAAACCGCCCAATTTCACACCGCGCGCCAGGAAACCCGCAATCACGCCGACCGGGTAATTGGACCACGCGCCTTTCGGCGCAGGTTTCACCGGCTGGGTCAGATCCACGGTGACCGTCCCGTCGCCCAGCGGCGAGCGCAGTTGTATTTTGGTGGCGCCACGTTTGGCCGGCGCGGCGGCGATGACCGTGTAGCGCTCAATGGCCATCGGCAGGACGAAGCCATCATTGTAATCGGTGTGCTCGCCGATGACGTTAACGCGACCGGGGGCGGCGGCGATCCATTGTGGCGGGCGCTTGTAGGTTTTTGCAAATTGCTCCGCGGTGTGGCGGCCAAGCTCGTTTAGAGTCATAAATGGGTCAGGGCTGGGTTAGGAACTTGTAGAGGGTTGTTTGGCGGTACATCTGGCCGGGACGCAGGATCACCGAAGGGAACTTCGGTTGATTGACTGAATCCGGGAAGTGCTGGGTCTCCAGGCAAAATCCAGTGTGCTGGTGATAAACGACCCCGGACTTGCCCGTCAGCGTGCCATCCAGAAAGTTGCCGGTGTAGAGCTGAACCCCGGGCTGGGTGGTGTGGACCTCCATAACGCGGCCGCTCTTGAGTTCACGGACGCGCGCGGCTAGCGCCAGGCCCTTCCCACCGCCATTCAATACATAGTTATGATCGTAGCCGACGGGATCGGTGCGAAGCTGTGAAAAGCGCGAGCCAATGGGCTGCGAGGTCGTGAAGTCCACCGGCGTGCCTTGGACGGGCTTGATCTCGCCAGTGGGGATCAAGGTGCCGTCAGACGGCGTGTAACAATCGGCGGCGATCATCATCTCGTGGTCGAGCGCGCTACCTTCGCCGGCCAGGTTGAAAAAAGAATGATTGGTGAGGTTAACCGGCGTCGGCTTATCGGTCGTGGCGACGTAGTCGAGGCGCAACTCGTTCGCATCGGTCAGCGTCACGGTGACAGCGACCGCCAGTGTGCCGGGGTAACCTTCCTCGCCGTCCGGGCTGGTGTAGCTGAACTTCACTGACGCGCCGGCCTGCGGTTCGGCCTGCCAGACCTTCTTGTCGAAGCCCTTGAGGCCCCCATGGAGATGGTTCGGCCCGTTGTTAATCGCGAGGGTGTAGGTCTTGCCGTCGAGGGTGAAGCGGCCTTTGGCAATGCGGTTGGCGCACCGCCCGACGGTGGCGCCGAAGAAAGGATGCCCCTTCAGGTATTGCTCAAGATTGTCGAACCCCAGCACGACGTCGCGGAACTTCCCCTGGCGATCCGGGACGTGAACCTCGGTGATAATTGCGCCGTAGGTGGCAACCTTGGCGCTTAGGCCGCTGGCATTCGCCAGGGTGTACAGGTCCACCGCTGTGCCGTCGGGCATTGTGCCAAAGCTGGACTTCTGGATCCGCGCTTGCATCCGCGTCACTTCTTCTCGGGGGCGTGCGGCTCAGCGGGTTGGCGGCTCGCGCGCCAGGCCATCGTGAGCATGGCGGCGCCGAAGGCGAGCACCACCAGGCCCCAGCGCAGGTTGATGTTGATGTCCAGCGAGCGCCGATAAATCTCCGTATCGGAGGTGGTGGCACCGCCGTAGATGACGAGCAGGGCGCCGACGAGTGAGAACATGAGGCCGATCGGCCAGCGAATATCTAGACCCATAATGTTATTCCTTTCGTGTTACCAGAAAATGATGTTGAGGATCACGCAGCCGGCGATCAGGACCACGCCCAGCACCGCCGGACGCAAATACCATGCCGCCTCCTCGTCCTTGATCTTGGGCGTTAGCGAATAGACCAATCCTTTGAGTTCCTCGTCCGTCTTGGTCCGGCGGGTGGCCAGCGAAATGACCAGCGTCAGGACAAAGCAGACAATGAAAGCGAAGCTGGCCAGCCAGAAGTTCTGGGCCATGTCGCTAGGAAAGACTTGCAGGACGCCGAGATAGCCACCCTTGATGCCCGGGGCATTACCGACGGCGGAGGTCAACGCGTGGAAGAGCGCCGAAGTGCCGGTGCCGCCCAGCAAACCGAGGAACGCGCCGGTGCTGGTCGTGCGTTTCCAGAACATGCCGAACAGGAACGTGGCGAAGAGTGGGGCGTTCACGAAGCCAAACACCAACTGGATGATGTCCATCGCATTCGACCAGTGGCTGACGAGGTAAGCACAGACGATGCTCAACAGGATGCCCACGACCGTGATGCAGCGGCCCATCCACATGTAGTGCGAGTCGCTCTTATTCTTAGCGATGTAGGCCTGGTANNGCCACTGCGTTCTGCAGGTCGCGCTTCAGTTCCTTGTCATTCAGCGACGGCGCGGCTTTGACCAGGGCGTCAATTTTATCCGGGAGCATCTTCACGCCGGCAGCGTCGGAGACCAATTGGGTGGCGGCGGCGGTATCGAGATGCTTAGCCGCCGCTTCCTGCACGGCCGGGATGGCTGTGGCATAGATCGCGGAATCAAGCGTCTTGGGCGGCAGGTGGTAGCCGTCCTTGGCCGTAATAGCGAGCCCGGCGGCGATCATACCGGGCAGAATCACCAGGATGGGAAAGATCATCTTGGGCACGGCGGCGATGAGCGGCGTGCGGCGCGCGGCGCTCATGTTNNAGCCCGAACAACATCGCAAACCAATCCACGCCCATCGGGTTGGACGCCGGGCCCGCCAGCAAAGGTTTCCAGGCACTGCTCCAGGCGTCCGGAGCGAAAACCTTGTTGGTGTCCGCGGTCAGCCCAATGGCAGCCGGGTGCTGGGCCACCTGAGAGAGCTTGCCCGTCAGCGCGTGCCAGCCGCCGACATCCTTCAGGCCCAGGTAAACGACCGGCGCGAAACCGAGCACGATCATGAAGAACTGCAGCACCTCGGTGTAGATGGCCGAGGTGAGGCCGCCCTTGAGCACATAGACCAGCACGACCGCGGAGCAGATCCAAAGGCTGATGTCATAGTTCCAGCCAAGCAGTTGGTTGAGCAGCTTGGCCAGGGCATTCATGGAAATGCCCGACGCGAACAGGGTCATGGCCGCGAACGAAATGGAGTTGAGGCAACGGGTCCGCTCGTCAAAACGGAGCTTGAGGTATTCGGGCACAGAGCGGGCCTTGGAGCCGTAATAGAAGGGCATCATGAACACGGCGAGGAAGACCATGGCCGGAATCGCGCCCACCCAATAGAAGTGGCTGGTGGCGATACCGTACTTGGCGCCGCTGGCGGTCATGCCCACCAGTTCCAGCGCGCCCAGGTTGGCGGAGATAAACGCCAGCCCTGTAACCCACGCCGGAATCGAGCGCCCGGACGTCAGGAAGTCCGACGAGCTCTTCATGTAACGTTTCAGGGCAAAACCAATGCCGATGACGAACACAACGTAGATGCTCAGGATGGCGTAATCGATGAGGTTGAGTTGGACGTTTTGCATAAGTTCGGTGTCTGAACAGGCGCAGATTTAATCACATCACCTCCATGTGTCAATCTTACTCAGCATTTGCAGCAAATGAATTAGGGTTTGCCGGCGGTCCGGCGCAACCTATATTGAGGGCCATGCAGGCATTGCTGGAATCACGCCGAGGGGTTGCCGGCCGGCCCTCGTTGCGGAGACCGAAAGCGCATGAAGGAGTTCAAGCCCAGGAAGTGAACGGCTGACGCAATGCGGAAGACACGACGTCAGGGGATTTTCTGGCTGATGACGGCAATCGTCCTCGGTTGCGCGGCCTCGGCCCCGGCGGTAGTCCTGTGGAGTGATTTGGGCGCCACGCTCGCCCACGAGACGGGAACCGGCAGCGACATCCTGGGCGGAGCCCTGAAACGGAATGACTCGGCCACTAACACAGTCTATTTCAAGTTCCACGTGGACCCGCTGTCGGATGTGGGCACGGAGGAGTACTTCGCGGCATTCCAGCTTTACGAAGGGGATGTCGAACGCCTGGCAGTGGGCAACTCGCTGAAGGCCTGGGCCTATAGCGCCTTCAATACCGCCACCAACGGCGAGTTCAACAAGGTCTTTGGCGACCTCGACCTGCGGTCCTCCCAGCCGGAATCTTCCAGCCCGGGAGTCTTTCTGCCCTACGAGTTGCCCCGCCGCGGCATTGAGCGGACCTTCGTGTTCAAGGTGCAATATATCGCTGGCGGGGAGGATCGGGTGACGGTGTGGCTGAATCCCGACCTGGCGCCAGGGGCGACTGAGGCCGGCCAACCGGAAAGCCTGACCACCACCTTCAGCGCCAACGCTTCATTCGACGCAATCCACCTGCGCCATGACGGCGGCGGAGGCGGTTGGACCTTCAGCAGCATGGAGATTGCGACGGAGTTTGGCGATTTCGTCTCGCCCGGCAGCACGGAACCAGGCCGGGCCACGCCGGGTGGAGGCGGGGGACATACCTTGACGTTCCGCTCCTGGCAGCGGGAGCAGGGCCTGCCGCAAAACTCTGTGCGCGCCCTGGCGCAAACGCGCGATGGCTACCTATGGATCGGCAGCGACGATGGGGTCACCCGGTTTGATGGCGTGCGGTTCGTCTCCTTCGGCTTGCGGGAGGGATTGCACAGCGGCCCGGTGCGTACTTTATTCGAGGACAGCCGCGGCGCGCTTTGGATTGGGACGCTGGGGAGCGGTCTGACCCGCTGGCAGAACGGCCAGTTTACGACGTTCATGATGCGGGATGGGCTGCCGGCGGATTCGGTCACGGCACTGGCAGAAGACACCAAAGGACAGCTTTGGGTTGGCACGGAAGCGGGGCTGGCGGTATGGCAGAGCGGGCGGTTGGCGACGCCGGGCGCAGCGGAGCCATTCAAAGGCCGGGCAATCACAGCGTTACACAAAAGCCGGCAGGGCGTCTTGTGGCTGGGTGTCGCCGGGGCCGGCATCTTCCGGCTGGTGGAGGGCAAGTTCACTGCGCTGACGGATAGCTCGGTGGAGGGGTTGCTGCAAGACCCGCACTGCCTGCTGGAAGACCAGGCCGGGCGAATCTGGGTGGGGGCCGGAGATGACTTTGTGCTGTGCCGGGATGGCGACCAATGGCGGCGCTATCGGATTCCCAGGCACCTGGCCAAACCCTTTGTGAGCGCGCTGGCCGAGGAGCCTGACGGAACCGTATGGGCCGGCTCCGTGAGCGAGGGCTTGTTCCAGTTCAAGGAAGGCAGACTGGCGGCCATCAATGCCAGCAGCGGGCTGCTGGACAATTCCGTTGAATGCCTGCACGTGGATCGGGAAGGCAATCTGTGGGTGGGGACCGGCGCCGGGTTGAATCGGCTGCGCCGCAGCAGCCTGTTGGTGTTCGGGCAGGACGAAGGGCTGGGTTACGGACCGGTTCAGGGGCTGGCGGAGATTGCGCTCGGGGTCATCTGGGCCGGAAAACCAAACGAGGGCCTCTATCGCTGGGAAGGCAGAAGCTTCAGCCGCCTTACCGAGGCCGGCTTGTCCGGGCGCTACTCGGAGGTCGTCGCGCTGCTCATGACGCACGACGGCGCCTGCTGGATGAGCGGGGCGGGTGGGCTGTGGCGCTTCAAGGACCCAAAGAATGCGCCTGGCCAAGTGGAAATAGCGGGGCCGACAGGGCTAAACGCCATCGCGCTGGCCGAAGCACGGGACAGCGGGGTCTGGGCGGGCACAAGGGAAGGACAGGTTTGGCGGCTGCAGGGGGGCGAATGGCTGGCACAGACCAATTATTCCCAGTCGCATCCCATCACGGCGCTTTGGCAGGACGGCGATGGAACCATGTGGATTGGCACCGGAGGGGGTGGTTTGTACCGCTACCGGGAGGCGTCGCGCGCCTGGTTCAAGAAGGGCGGCGGGTTGCTGAGTGATTGGATTCGCACGCTGCATTTGGATGACACCGGCACGCTTTGGATCGGCACCGGCGGCGGCGGCTTGAGCCGGTGGCGCGACAACCAACTCGTCAGCTTCACTACGCGCGAGGGACTTCCGGATAACACTATCTCGCAGATACTGGAGGACGCCAGCGGCCGCCTGTGGCTGGGAAGCAACCGCGGCATTGCCTGCATAAGCAAACGCGAACTGGAGGAATTAGCCGCCGGTAAAACTACCGTGGTGTATCCGCGGGTCTATGACCGGGCCGAGGGAATGCCGTCTGAGGAATGCACGGGCGAATTCTATCCGGCGGGCCTGAAGACACGGTCAGGGCGGCTATGCTTTGCGACGCTCAAAGGAATTGTGGTGGCCGACCCGCGGCCCCAAAGCGCGGACGCCCCCCCTCCCGCTGTGGTGTTGGAGGAAACCATGATCGATGGGGTGGCCGCTGATATGAGGCCGCCGCAGGCTGCAGCGGGCAAAACTGAGGCCCCGGCCAGCATCCCCGTTGCGGAGAGCGAGATTCGGGTCAGCCCTGGCAAGCACCGCTTGGAATTCCGTTACACCGGCATGAACTTCGGCGCACCGGAGCGGTTACGCTTCCGATACCGGCTTGAACCGCTGGATACGGAATGGGTGGAAGCTGGGACCAGACGCGTAGCCTTTTACAGTTACGTACCGCCGGGCCAATACCGCTTCCACGTTATCGCCTGCAACAGCGGCGGGACCTGGAATGAAGTTGGGGCGGCCTTGTCCTTGATCGTGATGCGGCATTGGTGGGAGTCCTGGTGGTTTATCGGGCTAGCGACGCTGGGTTTGATGGGCTCGGTGGCGGGCGCCGTCCGCATCGCGGAAAAGAATAAACTCCACCGCCGCCTGAAGCTGTTGGAGCAGGAACGCGCCCTCGAGCACGAGCGCGCTCGCATCGCACAGGACCTGCACGATGACTTGGGATCCTCCCTGACCCGCATCTCGCTCTTGAGCGACCTGGCGCGGACTGATCGCGACAACCCGAGTCTGGTCGAGACCCACCTGCAGAAGATCTCCCAATCCTCCGGCCAGACCGTGCGGGCGCTGGAAGAAATCGTCTGGGCGCTTCGGCCCGGCAGCGATTCGCTGCAGAGCCTGGTGGAATACATCGCGCATTTCGCGAACGAGCTATTTGAAGGGGACGGCGCGCGCTGCCGATTGGATCTGCCGCACGATCTGCCCGCACACTCGTTGCCGCCGGAGATGCGGCACAACATCTTCCTGATAGTCAAGGAGGCGCTGACCAATGCCCTCAAGCACAGCCATGCCCGGGAAGTTCGGGTGCAGGCCAAGACGTCGGCGCAGATACTCGACATCGTGGTCCAGGATGACGGCCAGGGATTCGAAGCGCGGAAGTCGCCGTCGAGCCCGGGCAAGGGGCATGGCTTGGGCAACATGCGCCGGCGCGCTGAGGACATGGGGGGGACACTGGCGGTGGAGAGCGTCCCGGGCCAGGGGACCACGGTCAGGCTGAGCGTGAGTTTTCCATCTTGAGCAGGAGCAAACTTGGCCGCACATTCATGCGGTTGTGAACCGCCTGCACGCTGGGCCAAAGTAGGCGTGTGAGCGGCAGTCTTGCAGATGATATGCCGATCAAAGTTGCGATTGTCGATGATGACGAGGGCATCCGCACCAGCCTCGCGACGTTGATCCACCGCGCGCCGGCCCTCCGATTGGTCGGTGACTACGCCGACGCGGAAGCGGCGTTGAGAGACATCCCCCATCGGAAACCCGACGTGGTCCTCATGGACATCAACCTGCCGGGGATCAATGGCGTGGAATGCGTCCGCCAGTTAAAAAGCAGCCTCCCCGCGGTCCAGTTCCTGATGCTGACGGTATATGAGGACAGCGACTCCTTGTTCAATTCCTTGAAGGCCGGGGCGAGCGGCTACCTGCTTAAACGCACCGCCTCGGCGCGGTTGCTGGAGGCGATCCGTGACGTTTATGGCGGCGGTTCACCCATGACCCCGCAATTGGCCCGGCGCGTGGTCCAGTACTTCTCGAAACCGGCGGAGGGGAAATCGCCGGTTGCCCGGCTGACGCCGGGGGAGAAGGATTTTCTGGATCAACTGGCGAAGGGGTACGCCTACAAAGAGATCGCGGACCGGAGGAACATCAGCATCGACACAGTACGCAGCTATGTACGGACGGTTTACGAGAAACTGCACGTCCACTCCCGGACCGAAGCCGTGGTGAAGTACTTGCGCGGCTGAACCCGCACAAACATGCGGTTGAGGGTTGGGCGTCATATAGGTAAGTTCCGTGAGGTAGCTAAAGATCGAACACCGCCATGTGAAGACGGCACGAGTTTCAACGCCCCAAGAACTCGTGTAACGCCAGCAACCTAAACCTAAAGAAATACCAAGAAATGAGAACCAAGACCAAACAGTATGCAGTCTGGGCAGTATTGGCGCTCTCCGCCATCAGCCTGGCCAAAGCCAACTCGCTCGTCACGTTCCAGGTGGACATGACCGATGCCATCGCCACCGCTGCCTTCGACCCCGCCACTCAAACCGTGGCCGCCCGTGGTACGTTCGACGCCTGGAGCCCCTTCGCGTTGACCAACAACCCCACCGGCCCCAACACTAACCTCTGGACCGGCACCTACAATGTCACCAGCAACGTGTACAACGGGACCACGGTATCCGCCAATGGAACCGTAATGAGCTACAAGTACACGATCGAGCCGGGCGGAACGTATGAGAGCGTTTACCTGGGAGGCACCCATAACCGGCTGCTTGCACTTCCGTCAACCAGCGGCGCCAGCATTACTGCGCCGCAGGTCGTGTTTAGCGATGCCCCGCTAACGCCGATCACCACCCTCGTCACCTTCCAGGTGGACTTGGCCCAGCAGATCAATACAGGGGCTTTCGATCCGCTCTCCTCAACGGCTCAGGCCCGAGGGTTCTTCAATGGCTGGGGCAGTTCCGCCATCGCGCAGACCAATGATCCCAGCATCCTCCGAACCAATCAAAATGGCCTGGTCACTTCGAACGTGTACGTTGGCACCTATGAAATCGTCGGGTCTCCGGGCCAGACCATGGATTACAAGTATTACATTGACACGGACGCCAACTGGGAAAGCCCCGCCCCGAGCAGCGGTGATCCCGTGGACAACAATAACCGCTTCTTCAATTTAGGGTCTGGGCCGGCTCAAGCGGTGCCCATTGTTTTCTTCAATGACTCACCCTATGCGCCGGTCGCGACCAATGACATCACCTTCCAGGTGGACATGAGTGCTCAGGTCCTGACCGGAAACTTCGATCCTTCGAGCGGCACCGTCGAACTCCGGGGCGACTTCAACGGTTGGGGCACTCCGCAAATCTTCTGCACTAATGATCCTGCGGCCTCTAATACCAACATCTACAAGACCGTGGTGGAGCTTAAGGATGGCGTCGGCGCTTCGCATTCGTATAAGTTCTGGTCCTCCGTGTCGGCCAATGGTGGCTGGGAGACCATGGCAGATAATCGGGCCGTGACCATCATCGGCGGCCCCCCAAACCCAACTCCTCATATTCTGGCGCCGGTTTACTTCAGCAACGTTGACCCGTCGGACCTCCTGCCGGTGGATACCACCGTGACGTTCCGCGTCAGCATGACTAACGCCGTGGGAACCGATTCGCACGTATTCGATCCTGGCGCTGATTTTGTTTACCTTAACGGCGTCCCCAGCTTTGGGACCTGGGATGGGTCCCTGCTGCCTCAACTGACCAATAACCCGGTCGGCAGCCAGGCTTATTCCATCGACGTGTTGCTCGCGAAAGGAAGCCCTGTCCAGCAGACTTACAAGTATGGGATTAACGGCAACGACAATGAGGCTCCTCAAGGCAACAACCACGTTCGCTATGTCCGCACCACCGGCACGTATGTCATGCCGCTCGATACCTTCGGCGCCATGGTGGTGGAGCCCTCGTTCGGCAACCTGCAGGCCAGTGTCTCGACGACACCCGATCACGTTCTCATCTCCTGGCTGGGCCGCCCGGGTGTGTTTCTCCAGACAAAAACCAGCCTCCCGGGCGGTTTGTGGGTGGACCATCCCGAGACTGACGGGCTGAGCTCGACTAATTGGCCGAGCGGCGGCAGCAGTTTGTTCTTCCGATTGGTCAAACCTTAAACGGCCGGTTACAGATTGATCACTCGCCCGGCACCGGGGCGGCGCCTGTTGGCACGCCCCGGGCTGGGCGAAAGTGTTTTAGGGTGATGCCATCGAAGATGTTGCGAGTGCCAAGCGCACTCCCGGGTATGACGAGTCTCGCGAGAATACTCTCCCTCTGGGTTGGCCTCTGCCTCATTTTGGCCTCCAGCGGCCTGGCTCGCTCAGCCACTGGCTTCGTCGCTGGGGCTGATTTCTCGCACCTGACATTCTTCGAGTCGCGCGGGATTGTTTATCGGGACGGCGGCCAAGTGCGGGACGGCCTGGCGATTTTGAAGGACCACGGCCTGACCTGCGTGCGGCTGCGACTGTTCACTAGCAGCGCCGCGCAAGCCCAGGCGGATCCCTACAACTACATCAACAACCTCGACTACACTCTCCCGCTGGCGCAGCGGGTCAAGAACGCCGGCCTGCAATTGATGTTGGACTTTCATTATTCCGATAGCTGGGCCGACCCCGGGCAGCAGACCAAACCGGCGGCCTGGGCCGGCCTAACCTTCGCGCAACTCACCCAGCAAATGCGCCAATACAACAGCAACTGCATCGCCGCCTTCAAAGCGGCGGGCGCCATGCCCGATTACGTCCAGGTGGGCAACGAAATCATCGGCGGCCTCCTCTGGCCCGACGGCCAGGTCGGCGGCGCGTACGACACCCCGGCGCAATGGTCCAAGCTCGCCCAGTTGCTGACCAACGCCATCGTGGGGATTAAGGATGCTGCCGGCTCGCAGATGCCGAGAATTGTCGTCCATATTGACCGCGGCGGCGACTGGGACGGAACCCAGTGGTTCTTCGACCACTTGCTGCCGCAGCAGGTCCAGTTCGACATCATTGGGGAGAGCTACTATCCATTTTGGCATGGCAGCCTCGACAGCCTCAGCAACTGCCTCACCAGGGCGGCGGCGCGCTACAGCAAGCCGCTGATCGTCGCCGAGACCGCCTTCCCATATGCGTATTCGACAAATGTCTATGGCATTCCGGCCACCACCAACGGCCAGGTGCAATACGTGGTCGCCCTGGCCCAAGTGCTCAGGGGCGTGCCAGGCAGAAAAGTCATTGGCGCCTTCTGGTGGGGCGCTGAATACCAGTATCTGCAAGGGGTCAACCTTGGCGGTTGCGAGAATCGGTCCTTCTTTGGCGGCGGAGGCGACCTTCTGCCGGTGGCGGAGGCCTTCGGCCAACTGGGGACTCCTCTCCTCTTGAGCGCCAGCCTGACGGACGGTGGACTGAGGCTGAGCTGGCCATTAAGCGGGGCCGGCTTGTCGTTGATGGCGACAACCAATCTGGCGCATTCGCCTTGGTTGCCACTGACCAACCCCGTGCAGACCACGGACACTGTCTTCAGCACGATCTTGCCTGGGGGCGCCGGAGCCGCCCGGTTCTATCGCCTGCAGGCTAACTGAGGCATCGATGGTCGCAGGCCGCCATTAAAGCCGCTGTGGCGCCAGAAGGTTCTTCAACCGCCCTCTCAGCGGGTGCCCTGGGTTTTGCGCAGATAATCGCGGGCGACGCTATTGGTGGGTTCAAGGCGCACGGCCTCCTGAAATTCCACCGCGGCGGCGGCGGCTTGGCCCTGTTTCAGCAAGGCCACGCCCAGGTTCAGATGCGCCCGCGCATACCCCGGCTGAAGCCGGGTAACTTCAGCAAATTCGGTTTTGGCTTCGTCGATCCTGCCCGCCAGACCCAGTTGCCCGCCCAACGCATCGTGCGCCTGCGAGTAATTGGGGTTGAGTTGGATCGCCTGCTGGAATTGCTCGATGGCTTCCGCCCGACGGTTCAACAGCGCCAGCGTGAGGCCCTTTTGGTAAGCGTACTCGGGGTCGCTCGGCCGAAGTTGCCGGGCTCGAGTTAATTCCTGCAACGCCAGCTCCAGCCGGCCTTGGGCGAGATAGATTCGGCCCAGCTCGAATCGGGGATCGCTGATGAACGGGCGCAGGGCGGCGGCCTGCAGCAGCGGGGCTTGCGCCTCGGCCAGCTTGCCCTGCTGCCTCAGCAGTTCGCCCAGGCGGAAATCCGCCAGGTAATCCTGCGGAATCAACTCATGAACCCGCTGCCATTGTGCGACCGCCCCGGGCACATCGCCCGTAACTACCAGGAAGCTGGCGAAGTTCTCGTGCAGGCAATAGTCGTCGGGCGCGCGGCGGAGGGCTTCCAGGTAAACCTCTCGGGCTTGCGCCGCGCCCGCAGCGTCCATCCGCCGGCGCAAATCGGCCACCCAGGACTGCAGCGCCGCCACGCGATGGTCATTATTGAATTGCGCGCTCAAAGGCACCTGCCTCATGCGCCGGATCATCCCCTCGACCACGATGGCACGGTTCCAGTCCGTCAGGCCCAGCCGTTGCTCGCACAGCTCTTGCGAAGCCCAACCGGCAGCCGCTGACCGGGTCATTGCCGCCGGCAACAGCCGCACCACCTGCTCGGCCCAGCCGAGCGCCAGGCGGTAGTTCCCGTCGAAATTGAAATGCACATGCTCGTAGAACGTTTCCTGGCCGAGGACGCTCGCCGGGTATGCGTTAGTGAACCAGGCGGCGGCATCGAAAAGAACCACACCGGTAGCGCCGGTTTCCCCTCTGCGCTCCCAGTGCCACGCTGCCTCAGTGATGACTCCGTTAAGCCGTGAATCAGCGCGAAAAGGCAAGGCGTCCAAATCGCAGGCGGCTTGGAAATGCTGGCGGACGGCGTTGTCATTCGTAATTTGCAGCAGGCAGTGGCCCCAGCGGAACTGCACCTCGGCCGACCGCGAGTCGAGCATGGCCGCCTGATCATAATCCCGGGCAGCTTCCGCGAACTGGCCCTGACCTTCGAGAGTCACGCCCTTGCGGAACAGTTGCTCGAAGCGAGCACGGTCCTCAACCGGCAGGTTGGTATTGGACACCGAGGCAAAAGGCGGGCAGTCCTTGAGGTTCACCGCGACAGTGCTGAGGATAATCCTCGCGCCGGAATTGCGGCCGGCCCGCAGGATGTCGTTCAGGTTCGCCTGGAAGTTCCGATAGACCGTTTCCCGTGCCGGCGCGTTCGGCGGGACCTGATTGCCCAGGAACATCTGCATACCGCCCCAGGAAGGAGTGGCTGATGATTTGGCCGTGAGGCGGCGGCCCAAAGCGGCCGCGGCCTGGCCTATGCGAGTTTCCTGGAGGGCCAGGCCCAGCCAAACGAGCGCTAGCGGCGGCGCCTTGGCCCCGAAGACCGTCGCTGCCCCAAATGGCCCGACCATCTCGTTGTTACCCATGTAGATGATCCACAGGTCGCCGTTTTGGGCAGCGCATGCGCGGGCAATGGGCACAATCACATGCGAGTTGATCGCCGTGAACGCCACATTGATGAGCTCGAACTTTGCCGCCGGGAACCGTTCCCGCAGCAGGACCTCTAAATAGCGCGCCGCTCCGTAGCTGGACTCCGGATCACCCATCGCCGCCGATTCACCCAGGACGAAGATGCGATAAGTGCCCGCATGCTTAGTGGGGTTCATGCGTATCGGCCCCGGCGTGCGCATTAGCTCCGGTGCGAAAAACCTGCGACTGAACTGGTCGTTCTCGACCAGTAACTCCTCTTGGCCGATCCGCATACGCTTAAACAAGCCGGTGGGATAACCGTAGCCGCACAGGCGCAGGCCAATCTCCACCGCGTTCAGAACCAGCGCGGGAAGGATCAACATCGCGGCCAAACGAAAGAGCCACTGACGCCCACGCGAACCCCGGTTGGGGGTTGGCCTCGGCGCAACCGGCGCGGCGCGCCCGCCGCCTGCCTCAGGCGCTGGCACGGATTCTTTCCGGTTGTTGGGCCTTCGCTTCAACCACGAAACCGTAACATGGACGCCGCGCTCAGAGCAAATCCGGCCTGGATCAGTGGCAGCGGAGTGCAGCGTTCATGAAACGTAGAACCTTCATTGGGCCCTTCACGTTTTGCGTTTCAGGAAAGCCAGCAACGAACCACAGTACGTTGGTAGCGCCCTGCTGCAGCGATTTGGAGTGCCACGTCCCAAGCCTCCCCGTTCAGGATACACGAATGGTGAGCGAATCACCCGCCGCGATTTCAATGGCCTCTCCGAAGGTGAGCGAGACCCGCCGGTCTTCGCGCGACACTTTCACGGGCACCGGTCTTGTGCCCAACAAGACGCTCGCGGAACTGGTCGCGCCCAGGGGCAGCTCCAGGGAGAGCGTGCGCAGTTTCAGATTGCCCCAGCGCAGCGTCACTTCGGCCTTCAGGCTGCCGCCCCTCTGCTGCTGCGCAAAGGTGCCCCAGCCTTCCGCGCAGGTGAACGGGGCTTTGAAGTTCTCCGGCGTCAGCCGGGGCGCAAAGCCGATATGCTGCTTCGGGCCGTGATATTCGAACCCGCACGCGGCGATAAAAACTCCGTAACTGGCCATGCTCCGGGCGTAATGGTCCCCGCACTCGACTTCGTTCCACGGATTGCGGCGTGAGGGGTGGTAGCGGTCATGGACGGCGCGCGTGATGGCCAGGCCCTCGGTCACCATTCCCTCCCAGAGCATGTGGCCGGCGGCCTGGTACTCGAAGCCATTCATGCACTCGTTGAAGTAGCCGGCCGCCCAATCCGGGCCTTTGCCTTTGGCTTGCGCATAGTCCCAGTCCGAGCGCGGGAAGGTGCACATGAGCAAGCCGGCTTCGCCCGGCATGGCATACCAGCGGCCGGGCTTGTAAACCTGGCGATAGGGCCCCACGTCAGGGGTGAAGTTGTAGCGCCAGAGCGATTTGAGCGCCGTCACGGTTTCCACCTCCGGCAACACACGGGGCAAGCCAACCTGAAAGGCCCAGCTCTGGCCGAAGACCTGATCTATCTCGCAGCCCGCGCCGGAGTTAATCGCCTCTGGATGCTTCGGGTCGGGCTTGCTGATGAAGTAGCCGTCTTCGAAGAGCCGGGCGACGATGTTCTTCTGCCCGGCCTTAAAGATGACGCCGCACCGCTCGGCGAACTCCGAATCACCGAGTTCGAGCGCCATGTTGCGTGCGGCCAGGAGCGCGGCCAGGTACAGGCCGCTCAACCACGCCACCGGGCCATACCAATCGGTGTCGAGCGTGTTATGCTGGTTGCCTTCGATGAGCCCATCGCCGTTGCCGTCCTTGGCGAGGAGCCACTCGAGTGCCTGCTTGAGGCGCGGCCAGTTGCGTTTGAGGAACGCATCGCTGGGGGACATCTGATGCTCGCGCAGAAGGCGCAGGATGACCCCGGCCTGGGCATCTATGGCCGGAATGTCATTGCACTCGCCCCGGAAGTGGATGGCGCCATCAGGCTGGAGTGCCAGGCCCAGATCTACCTTCTCGCGCGTGATTCGCTCCAACTCAGGGAACAGGCGCGCCACGGCATGGGCGTAATGCCAGACGTGGCCGCAGGTCCCTTCGCAGCAGCCGACACCCTCCCAGCCGTAGAAGCGGCCGTTGCCGAAACGGTGACAGGTCGAGGTCGCCAGGATCGAAGTGTTGAGGAACGTGCGGTCCAGGAACCAATACGGGAGCGTCGAGTCATACCAAGTGTCGTGCCAGAGGCGCGTTTGACTGCTCAGGCGGGAGAAATGCTCGCGGATGTATTGGGCGACCGCGTGGGCCGAAGCGAAGCGCATCGAGTAGTAGCGTCCTCCTGGCAGGCGCGGCAGCTTCAGATTCGGCATGTGCCAGGTCAGAATAAACGTGGCCTTGGCGGACGCGCCGGAGGCGAGCCTCATTTTGCGGGTGAGCGAGCCGATGAGCCTCTCACCGAAAGGCTTGGAAGCCGGCGCCCCATCCTTCGCCGGCGCAGTCGGCCCCGCGAAGAACCGCCCCAACTCCGAGCCATCCCGCACCCCCGCCTGACCGCTGTCCGAGTCCTCGACTTTAGGCTTTAGACTTTGGACTTTAGACTCCAATAGCGCCAGCCCCATGGTGCCAAAGTCCCCCTCGTCGGCCAGCGGTCCCAGCGACTCGCGCGGACAGTCGCTGAAAACAATATCGTCCACGCCAATATTGCCCCAGCCACCTTGCTCCTGGTCAACAATCTGCAACGTGGCGGTCTGGCCTGCCCAATGCCGCACGTCCCAGCTTGCCGGCCGCATCGCGTTATTGTTCTGGCCGGTGGCCGAGAGCGCGAGCTTGCCCTCGACCAACAGATTCATGCAGGTCCTGTCCTTATGCGCCCCGCCGCCGATCAGGAAGGTGATGTAATGGCGGTCAATCGTGAAAGGTCGGCTGGTCAGGGTGCCGGTGGCCGAATCCTTTTCTTCGACCGATTTCCCGGACGCCGAGGCGTGGCTGTTGACCACCCGTTTGCCTTTGCCGCCGACCTCCCCCTGATAGGCGGGTATGTTCGCTATCTCGACCGGCCCCGCGCCGAAGGCTGTGCCGGTCACCGCCCACTTGGCGTAAGTCGCACCTTCGAAGTCCTCGAAGACGATGTCAGGCCGGGCCGAGACTGGGTTGGCAGAGGCTTCCTCGGCACTGCACTCCAGGAAAAGCAAACCCTCGCGGCGCACCAGGCGGTTGCGCCGGAGGCCCTCCCGCGCCCGGGCGCTGTGCAGGCAAATGGCGTTCTCGAGCCAGGCCGCCAGCTCGACTTCTATTTCCACGCTGCGCTCGTTCTTGATAGTGAATTCCAGCACCGTCGCCGGCAGCGAAGAGTCGTCCGTGTTTAGCGGAATAAAAGGCGAAAAGGCCTCCAGGCGGACACTGGCCGGTGCGTCCGGATCGCGATACTCGACGTAGCCGATTGGATATTCGCCGGTAAACGACACCTCGCGCCAGTGGGCGCGATCCAGCGCCCAGTCGCGGGTCGTCCCAGCTTCGGTGACACGCAGGGCGAAGCCCTGCTCGAGGGGCGCCGAGGGCTTCATCGGCTTGGCGTAATGCTCGGCGCCGGTGGCGTCGCGTTGGTTGAAGATATCCCAGTGCCAGAGCTTGCCGTCGCCGCCCAGGTAGAGCTGACCCGCGCAGATGCCGCCGATGGGCATTCCGATCTTCTCAAGGTCTGCGCCTCGATAGACTGTGCGTTCGCCGCGCTCAAAGAGCGATCTAACCCACTCGGGGCGGAGCTTCTTGTCCGTGGGCACGAGCCGGTCGAAATCTTCGCGCGTGAACGGCCCGGCCATGACCGGCCACCGTAGACAGGCCAGCCCGGCCGCCGTCAGCGAAGAAGTCTTAAGGAAGCTGCGACGGCTGGGCAGCAGTTTGGCGGCAAGCTCCCAATGAGACTCAGGCCCGGTGTTCATAGGTTACTTCTCTCAACAGACCCTCATTCGCTTCTGCCGAAGGAGCAGTGCCGCAGCGATTGCCGGCATGGCTCGGACAAACAGGATGTTCGGCAACACTGTCGCGCAGGGTATTCCGCATGGGTGCGGGGACAAGCGAAAACACGCTCCGGGCCAACCCGGCCAGTCCTAACCCGAAGCTTGACCCCGCGCGGCGCAGATTCACACTCTGCGGCATGGCGGACTCATAATCCGCGCGGCATCCAAACGACTCGTAATGCAGGAAATGCTCAACGACTCGAGACCAGCCAATCCCTCCGGCGAAGATTGGACCCCCAATCCAATGCGGGCGCGGGGCGTGATCCAGGTGTCTCCTTCCCGCCTCAGCAATTCTCAATCTGCAATCTGCAATTGGCAATGTGCAATCTTCCTACCCCTCCTCGTCTTGCTCAACTTTCTTCCAGCCTGCTCGCGGTCTCCAGCCCCTGAACCCGTAACCAACAACTCTCCTGCCACGTCAGGTGACCTGGCGCCAGCCGCCCTGGCGGCTTCCCCCGACACCCAAAACCTCTACATCGCCTGTGCCGCGGCCAAACAAGTGCTGGTCTTCAGTACCGGCCAGCGCCAGATCACCAAACGTCTGGCGCTGCCGGGGGAGCCCTCGGGGTTGGTGTTGTCGCCCGACGGCGCGCGGCTGTTTGTGACTTGCGCCGGACCCGCCGGCCAGGTCTGTGTCGTGGACACCGCCTCGGGCAAGGTGCTGAAGACGCTGGCAGCCGGCCACACACCCCTCAGCCCCGTCTTAAGCTCCGACGCAAAGACACTCTTCGTCTGCGACCGCTTCAACGACTGCGTCTCGCTGTTCAATCTGCGCGGGGGCCAGGAAGAAGGCCGCATTCAAGTGGCGCGCGAGCCCGTGTCCGCTGCCCTGACACGTGACGGGCGCTTCCTGCTCGTGGCCAACCATCTGCCGCGAGGCCGTTCGGACGTGCCTTACGTCGCGGCGACGGTCAGCATCATTGATGTGACCCGGCGCAAGGTGATCAAGGAACTGCGCTTGCCGAATGGCAGCATCAACCTGCGGCAGATTTGCGTCTCTCCGAATGGCAAATATGCGTGCCTGGCGCAAACCGTGGGCCGCTTCCAGGTCCCCGTTACTCAACTTGCGCGCGGCTGGGTCAATACCAGCGCCATCACGCTCATTGACCTGGCTTCCCTGGAAATGCTGAACACGGTGCTGCTGGACGACCCGGATCGCGGCGCGGCCAATCCCTGGGCAGCAGCGTGGTCTGGCGACGGCCGATGGCTCTGCGTCACCCACGCCGGCACGCACGAATTGAGCGTCATCGACTTCCCCGCGCTGCTGAAAAAGCTGGCCGCTCTTCCCGCCACGCCTCCGCCCCCGTCGGTGAAGGACAGTTATGTCAGCTCGCGCTCCGCCGCGGATGTCTCCAACGATCTATCCTTCCTCTACGGCCTGCGCCACCGGGTGCAGCTCAACGGCCACGGTCCGCGCGCGTTGAGCATCGTCGGCAGCCGGGCCTTCGTGGCCGGCTACTTCTCGGACAGCCTGGACGTGGTGGACCTCTCCGCCGCAACGCCCGTGGCTGAGTCGGTAGCGCTCGGTCCCCGGCAGCCGATGACCACGGCGCGGCGCGGCGAGATGTATTTCAACGACGCCACAATCTGCTTCCAGGGCTGGCAGAGCTGCGCCAGTTGCCACGACGATGACGCGCGCGTCGATGGCCTTAACTGGGACCTGCTCAACGACGGCATCGGCACCCCCAAGGACACCAAGAGCCTGGTGCTAGCCCACCAGACGCCGCCCGTCATGAGCTTGGGCGTCCGGGCAACGGCTGAGATTGCGGTCCGGAACGGCATTGCCAACTCTCTCGCCACTTCGTTGCCTGAAGAAGTGCCGGCGGCGATGGACACGTGGCTCACATCGCTCAAGCCGGCCCCCAGCCCGCACCTGGTCAATGGGCGTCCCTCTGAGGCGGCCCGGCGCGGCGAGAAGCTGTTCAAAAGTCCCGACACCGGCTGCGCCAACTGCCACGACTCGGAACTGTTCACCGACCTGCATTCCTACAACGTCGGCACGCAGAACCCCTTCGACAAGGAAGACAAGGAGTTTGACACCCCGACGCTGCGCGAGCTTTGGCGCACCTCCCCCTACCTGCATGACGGCTCGGCCGCGACGATCCGTGACGTGCTGACGACCCGCAACCCGAAGGACGAGCATGGCAAGACCTCCCAGCTCACCGCGCGACAACTCGACGACCTGGCCGAGTATCTCCTCTCCTTGTGAGCAGTGAGATCACGCTGCAGGAAAGGGGCATCCGTAAGCCCGAACAAGCGGCTTGGCTAAACCCCAACGCAAACCGGAATTTGGGGGCAAAAATGGCTAAAGTAACGCAATAGACAAACCGGGAGAGATTTGAGATCATGGTGCTGGGCAAGCGTCGGTGGCGAATAGGCTCAAACTCCCCGATTCGCCCGCCACAGCAGCACCGCGCCGACCGCCTGGAAGACAAAGTTCGGCAACCAGACAATGAGATGCGGCGCCCACTCCGGACGGGAATCGAGCGACTGGGCAAGCAGGATGAAACTGTAATACCCAGCCACCAGTAACAGGGCGATGGCGATACCAACGTTGGTCTCACGCCGGTGCATCCGGATGCCCAGCGGAATGCCGACCAGGGTGAAGCCAAAGCATGCGAAGGAAAACGCCACCTGCTGATGAATCTGGAACCGGATCGGTGTCGTGGGATCGCCCAGCACCTTCTCCAACTCGCGCTTCCTGGCCTGCAGTTGCGCCTTCGTCAGGTTCCGCCCTGAGGTCTGCCGCGCCAGGCGCTGCTCCCAAGCGTGCAACTCGTCCCAGAGCTGCCCGCTGGTCATGTCGCTAATCTTTGCCTGAAACGACGGCTGCTGCAGCACATTCGTCCGCACGACCGTCATCTCCTTGAAAGCGTTAGGGACGGGCCTGCCTTCGCGCATGACCACGCTCTTAACGTCGTACAGGCTCAAGATGACGCGATCGTTCGGCGCGTCCACCTCCACCTTGCCACGCGCCGCGCGCAGGTAGGTTACACTGTTCGTCTCGTCCTTTAAGTCCCAAACCATCACGTCCTGTAAATCCCCGCCCCGGTTCTTGCCCACGTGAAAGATGTATCCCTTAAAATCCTTGATGTATTGTCCTTCGGGCAATTGGGCGCCCGAAAACCCCAGGCGCAGGTTGTGGAGAATGCGGGTGTAGGCAACCCGGCAACGCGGCCCGATTTCCATGTTCACCAGCGCGCTCAGGGCGCACAGTGCCAGGCTCAGCAACAGGATTGGGCTGACCAAGGAAAGCAGGCTGATGCCGCTCGCCCGCACCGCAGTCAGTTCCTGGTCGGCGCTGAAGCGGCCAAAGACCAGCAGCGTCGCCGTCAGCATCCCCATCGGCAGCGCGAACACCCACGCGAAAGGGATCAACAAAGCCGACGCCTGGGCCACCACCCCGAAAGTCAACTGGCGATTCACCAGCAGGGGAAGAATCTCTTTGAGCGCGTTGCCCAACAGCAGCACGAACGTGAAAACCATCACGGTAATCAGCAGCGACGCCAGGATCTGGCGCACTAAATATGCGTGCAATGTTTTCAAGCCCTGCCCATCGTCCGCAGCTTCGCCCGAATGCGCAACCCAAAATGCGACCAGCGCCGCGGCTCGGGCGTATCTCAATACAGCCGCCACGGCCCAGGAGCGCAGCCTTCAGGCTGCAGGGGCGTGAAATTTGAGGAGAGTGTGGGGATTTGCTGGCGCCGCAGTGCACTCCCGCGCTTCTGCAGCCTGAAGGCTGCGGGTTGGCCTGCTCAGGACTCCCGGAGGCGGCGGGAACGCCAGATGAAGAAGATGGCGGGATAGACGGCCAATTCCATAATGGTCGAGGTAACCACGCCGCCGATCATGGGGGTGGCGATGCGCTTCATCACATCCGCGCCGGCGCCGTGGCTCCAAAGAATCGGCAGCAGGCCGGCAATGATCACGGCGGCAGTCATGGCCTTGGGACGGACGCGTTTGACCGCGCCGTGATAGATGGCGTCGCGCAGGTCCGCGACGCCGCGCATCCGCCCTTCCTGTTGCCATTGGGTGTAGGCCAGGTCGAGATAGAGCAGCATGACGACGCCAGTCTCGGCATCCAAGCCGGCGAGGGCGATGAGGCCGACCCAGACCGCGACGCTGAGATTGTAATGCAGCAGGTAAAGAATCCAAATGGCGCCCACGAGGGAGAACGGGACGGCGAGCAACACGATGGTCGTCTTGATCAGCGAGCGAGTGTTCAAATAGATGATCAGCAGAATGATCAGCAGCGTGAGCGGGACAACGACCAGCAATCGCTGCCTGGCGCGCAGCATATATTCGTACTGGCCGCTCCAGAAAATGCTATAGCCGCTGGGCAGGCGGATGGTGCCGTGGGCAACGGCTTCGCTGACCGCCCGCTGCGCCATCTGGACATAGGTGCCGACGTCGATGTTCTTCACATCGACATAAATCCAGGCATTGGGCACCGCGCCCTCGCTCTTGATGCCCATCGGGGCGCGCACCACGTCGAGGCGGGCGAGTTGGCCGAGGGGAACCTGCGCGCCCGAAGGCGTCGGCACGATGATTTCGCGCAAAGCTTCCAGGTTCTCCCGGAAGTCGCGGTCATAACGGAGGTTGACGGTGTAGCGTTCAAGGCCTTCGACCGTCGTGGTGAGCGGCATGCCGCCCAGGGCAACTTCGAGGACATCCTGGACAGCGCCGATCGAAAGGCCGTAGCGGGCAATCTCGTCGCGATTGATATTGAACTCGATGTAATTGCCGCCCATGACGCGCTCGGCGTAGGCGCTGGCCGTGTCGGGGACCTGACGAATGACCGGCTCGATCTCGGATGCAATACGTTCCAGCTCCGCGAGGTTTGGCCCAGCCACCTTGATACCAACGGGAGTCTTAATTCCGGTGGCGAGCATGTCGATGCGGGTCAGGATCGGCATCGTCCAAGCATTGATGAGCCCGGGGAATTGCACCGCGGAGTTCATCGCGTCCGCCAATTCGTCGGGGGTGCGCCGGCGGTGGACGATATTGGTGCTGCCGGCCACTTGGATGTCCACTGCAGGCCAATCCTTTTCATCCTTCAACTGGATGGTCGTTTCGATCATGTCCATTGGGGCGGGATCGGTGGCCGTCTCCGCGCGGCCAACTTTGCCGAACACGCTGCGCACCTCGGGGAAGGTCCGGATGATCTTGTCGGTTTGCTGGAGAATCTGCCGCGCCTGGGTGGGACCAAGGCCCGGGAAGGTCGAGGGCATGTAGAGCAAATCGCCTTCATACAATGGCGGCATGAATTCCGAGCCGAGGTTTTGGTAGGGGAAAAGCTTGCCGAGCTTCGCTGCAAACGTTCTGCCCCTGCCCTCCGGCAGGCGACTCGTGACCAGCCGGTTCCACGGGAAGAAGACCCACACTACAATTGCCGCCGCGCTGAGAATAACGGTCCAGCGCCAACGAATGACAAAGCCGACGACTGGATGGTACACCCAGATCAGGAAGCGGTTGAGCGGGTTCTTCTCTTCCGGCAGCATCTTTCCGCGAATAAAATACCCCATCAGGATCGGGGCGAGGGTGATCGAAAGCAGGGCCGCCGCGGCCATGGAGTAGGTTTTTGTAAACGCCAGCGGCTTGAATAACCGGCCTTCCTGCGCCTGGAGCGTGAACACCGGAATGAAGGAAACCGTGATCACCAGCAGCGAGTAGAACAGCGTCGGCCCGACCTCGACAGAGGCGTCGCGGATGATCTGCCAGTGAGGTTTCTTCCCGCCGTCGCGCTCGATATGCTTATGGGCGTTCTCGATCATGATGATGAC
>PLZQ01000382.1 GCA_003152225.1 Limisphaerales bacterium
TTAAGCTTAACATAAGCGGCATGTTTATAGAACACGACCCCCAAAACGCCATCCAAGCTCCGTCAGGAGCGGCATGACTCGAGTTGAGTGCGTGGCTACACAGGGGTTGCTAACGTTCATCTCCATGCCGCTCCTGACGGAGCTTGTATCAATCAAAGACGGCTTCAGCTATAAACATGGCGCTCCTAACGGAGCTGTCACCACACGCCAGCACGAGTAGAGCATCCGGGGGCGATCTACCACGGGATGGATCGTGGGGACCGGCGGGAGGATATTCTCTTAATTGGCACAACCAAAGGGGCGAAATCCTTGATCCAGCATTTGGCCCATGAATCACCCCAGCATAAATCGGCCAGGATGAACAAAGCCGATGGACAGCTTGAATTCCAATCTACGGTTTTCACGGACCCAACTCACCCATCTGTCAACCCACACTACTGCTTTCCGGGACCCTTTCACTCTCATATAGCGATCGGGGAAGCTGTTGTTCACCGCCTGATTTGTAGAGAGCTTGGATATCGGCCACGTCGAAATACACGTCGGCCAAGCAGCGCAGCGCCTAGAGCGGACAAGGTAAAGACGCTAGGCTCAGGAACTTGTTGGGTGGAGAATTGAATACCATCTAACAGCACTGGGTTGGGATTCTGGCCCGCGATGGGAGGTGGCAAATACGGGGAGGTAATGGTTAACTGAGCGGTTTGCCCTGCAAATGCAGATATATCCCCGCCAAACAGCGCAGTATATGAGGAGATCGTCTGCAGTGGCACCATGTTGATTGCCTGGCCACCCATGGAAACCGTAAAGTTGTGCTCTGTCTCCACGACCATGAGAATAGACATCATTCCACTTGGCACCAGTCCTGTTTGGCTAATCGTCGAAGATTTTAGCCCGCCTTCGAAAAGGCTGTTGCCGCCAGCAAGCAGTAAGCTGTAACTGCCTTGGAGTGGCCCCCCCCAGACTCTACCGTGCGTGTCATTAATGCTTATAAAGGCTGATGCTAAAGTCAACCCGTCCAACATGATTTGGGTCTGCTGCTGGATGGTTCCATCGTAGGTGATGAATGAGGCGCTCCAGCCTGGAAGCGCGCTACTGATTGGAACCATCGAGCCTGACTGAGTTCCACTTGGAATGATCCCAGCTTCAAAGTTCAGGTTCTGAAAGGTGCCCTGGCCTGTGGCACCGGCTGCACTCAGGAGTAGTGCCAAACCAGCCAACAACGCTGCTGGATGTTGAACTCTCCACATTGTCGCCGACAAGAACGATGAGCACAGGGTATGGCTTCTCCCAGTGACTGATACCTCCCGAACACTGATCAGCTTCATAATCATAAACAGTTCCTTTGCTGCTTTTGACTGGATTAAGCATAGACCCCAAACTTCGGCCGGGCCAGCGGGAATTGAACGATACTGTAGTTAGAAGCCTATGTACTGACACACATAAGCATTGGCTTTCTTTCCACTATGCTGTTCGAACACCGTCTGGCAAAGTGAATGGGTCAGTCCCGGCACTCGTAATACATTCATACAGTTATTGACGATCTCTGCGCCTGCCTCCTCTCGCGCTGAGCAGCCCGGCCTGCCGCTTCCCGACTACGATCTGCTCCGGAAACCACCCTGAGCCGCCGCCTTCCATTATCCTGCAATCCAATCTTGACATCTGTTCCCTGTTGCGGTATGAGTTGACCCATGCAGTCGTTTGCAGAGTTGCGTAGTTGCCAGGCAAGCCTCTTGGCCCGGATGAAGACGCGCCGGCATCGCAGTTATGAGAGTCCTTGATATTCCGAGATCAGGGAAACGCGGGAACACTGTCTGGCAACGCAACCGCTATTGCCAATACAGTTACCCGGCCTTTATCCCGTATAATCCCCGCACCCCGGCCCAGGTCGCTGTCCGTGGGACTTTCGGCGCGGTCTCCAAACGCTGGCGGGAGCTTTCTGAGGATCAGCGCCTCATTTGGTGCGCCGTCGCCCGGACCAGGAAGTCCAAGCTCCGTCTTTGCCAATGCGGCCCACTCACCGGCTTCCTCCTCTTTGTGAAGGTCAACGTTGCTTTTGCCAATCGTGGCATCGCTCAGGTTGACCTTCCCCCGGGATATGGCTCGGGCTCTCGACCGGCCGTTCCCAACGTCTTCGACACCACCAGGTTCGATCAGCCGCCCATCGGCCCCGTGCTGTTCCTTCGCGCTAACCAGCTCATTGACGATTGGCAGGAACGCCGCCAGGAGTTGATGGCCGGCCAGCCTCCCTGACCGCCGCCCGCTACATATTCTGAGCGCCTTCGCTCCCGCGAGGGCCGGTTGAGCTTTGCCCTCTTCCCTCTGATTTCTCCCTTCCCCCGACTTTTTTCTTCATTCTGCCTTCGGCCTTCTGCCTTTTCCCCGCAATCCCCACTATCTATCGGCTCCCGTGGCCAAAGCGCCCCACAAGCCACCCGCAAGCGGGTTGCTTGGGAGGTGGTAGGCAACCACTCCGGTATCTTAAGGGGGTCCGCAGTGACACAACGGCCACGGCTCCCCGGCAATTCACCGGTTCCGGGCGATTATGCCGCGCCAGAAGCCGAGGGGGCCGGCCGGCGCATTGTAATGGGTCAGTCACGGAGGGTAGGGTGGGCAGTCCTCTGCACGCCGCGGCTCACCCAGCACGTCGTTTCGGCGCGCAGAGGACTGCCCGCCCTGCCTCTTCCCGCAACGACTGACGCATTACGGCGCATTCACGAATGCCGCTACCCCTCCTGACCAAACTAGTGTATAGTGCAGCGTACCCTGTTTTGGGGTATGGACCGTTTCAGGCCTCGCTTTAGATTAAATACGACGTCCACACAGGCCCCTGCTCAATCAAGTGGCGGCAAGGATTCCTGTGAGAGTCCCGAACGATAAATGTCAATCCAAAGTCAACTTGCTCGCAGCAACAGGCCTGCCCAGGGCTGCTAGCTCATCCACAAACCTCCCAACCTTATGAAGATCTCCCGAGTAGTCTTAATGCTGAGTGCGTTGCTGGCTTTTGCCGGTTCCGCCTTGGCGACGCTGACCGTCACGACGGCCAACCAGCAAGGCAGCACTAATGTTTGGCCATTCACGCCTAGCTTTGTCGTAAACACGAACACCAGCTTGATTGCCGGGCTGGCTCCCACCACGGCGGTGGGAAATTTCAGCCAGGAACTTGCCGGTCGAAGCGTCAACTCCCTGACGGTTAACACGGATCTACAAATTCGGATTATACAACCAAGCACCAGCACCGACACGAATTATGTGACTTGTGGCCCAAGCGGGGGTTCGTTGATTGTTTACACACTCCCGTCTTCCGCTCATGGGGTTAGCCTCACCAATATTACCGTTTTCGGGGGTTGGGCCAATACTGGCCGTGACCAGTTGGCCTTTACTGTTTTGTATTCCACCGTGGCCAACCCGGCGAATTTCATTTATTTGACCACCGTTAATTATAACCCTTCNNGTTTCGCCCGTGGTTTCGATAACGACCTCAAACCAGAATGATCCCAGTACCTTTACCCCTAGCTGGCCGGTGGAATCGCCCAGCTTGATCGCTGGATTAGCCCCCTCTACCGCCAATGGCAATTTCACGTTGGAGGGGTCGGGTGGCATTTCGTTTTTAACGGATGGTGTGCTTGGGGCTTCCGGCGATATTTCCGGCTTTGCCACCTGTGGCGGCGGCAGCGGTAGCGGCAGCACGCTCATCTATACCCTAACCAATGTCGTTAACGGCTCCGATGTGACCAACATCGTGGTTTACAGCGGTTGGGGTAATAATAACCGCGACGGGCAATATTATAATCTTTCCTATTCCACCATATCGGCGCCCACCACCTACGTCCCCATCACCACCGTATTTTACGACCCGGCTGGAGTTAGCGGCGCATCGGCAAACCGGGTGTCGATCGCCATGAGCGACGGCTCGCCACTGGGCAGCGGTGTGGCGAATATAAAGTTCGACTTTTCCAGTCCTCCCAGTGCGTGGCAGTTCGACAATGGCTACCAAGGCTACTCGGAGATTATCGTGCAAGGCAATGACACCGCTACACCGCCCCCGCCGCCGTCGCCTTATCTGACCCAGGATACCTTGCCTGGCAGCGCCGCCAATGTCGTGGGCGACCAGGTCGTCTTCACGGCGGACTTCAGCAATTCCCCGCCGGCCAGCCTGCAATGGCAGAAGATCGTCGGCGTGGTCACGAACGATATTTCTGGAGCCACGGGCCCGATGCTGACGCTCAGCAACCTGCAGGTTTCGGACTCGGGTTCCTACCAGTTGAAGGCGGTCAATGCGACCAACAATAGTGCGGCGCCTTCGTATTCCACTGGCAGGCCCCTGACGGTCAGCAGCGTGCCGGCCCCGGTCAACGGCATTATCACTAAACTTGCCGCCCAAACCGGCCTCGGTTTCGGGGTGTTCATTCCCACTTGGACCGTCACGACCAACAACAGCTTGATCGCCGGACAGTCTCCCAGCAGTGTCGGCCTCGGAGATTTCAGCTTGGAGGTGGACGGCCGCACCGTTAACTCTTTAACCGACGGCGGTGACGGTGCGCTCTCGATAGTGCCTGCCACCGTCGCAGGGAACAATACCACCAGCACAAACTATGTGTCGTGTGGCGTGAATCCCGCCGGCCTGTCCATTACCTACACACTGCCGGTCTTGGCCGCCGGCTATGACCTCACGAATGTCACGGTTTACGGCGGCTGGGCGGACGCCGGTCGCAATGAACAGAAATACAATGTTTACTACTCCACCGTGGCGGCGCCGACTTCCTGGATCACGTTGGGAAGCGTGGATTACAACCCATCCGATCCGGCCAATGCGCAGTCGGCCACCCGGGTGACGCTGGTGCCTTCGGGGACAGCGCTGGCGCAAAACGTCGCCGCTGTAATGTTCGACTTCAATATTCAGGGGGCCCCGCCGAAGAACAGTTGGGAAGGTTATTCGCAGGTTTTTCTGGCGGGCAAACCTTCGGCTGGAGCGCCGATTCTGGTGCAGGATGTCACGCCGCTCAACGCCTCGGATGTGGTGGGCAGCCAGGTTACGCTCACCGCAGCCTTTAGCGGTGCAACCGGTTACCAGTGGCAGAAAAACGGTACAAATATCCTCGGAGCCACGACGCCGACCCTGACGTTGAGCAATCTGCAGCTCACGGACACGGCAACGAACAGCGGTTACCGTCTCGTGGCCTCCAATGGCGCGGGATCAAGCTCCACCCGGGCTTGTGCGCTCACGGTCATTCCCGCAGCGGCAGCGGATGCCAACAATGTCGTGGTTGACATCGCCGCCCAGACTTCCGACGCCCAGAGCTTCGGCCCCACGTGGACGGTCGCGTCGGGCAGCCTCATCGCCGGCCTATCTCCGAGCGATATGGGAACGGGCAATTTCAATGACCCGGATCCAAATCCGATTTCCCACAGTCTCGCGGGTGGCACTCCCGTCCTCACGGACGGCACCTTCGGTGCGGTTGATAACACCGGCCCTCATATGAGCTTCGCCACCTGCGGCGGTAGTGCGGGCCAGTTTGTGGTCTATACGCTCGACACCAGTGTCTTTACCAACGGCTATACTCTCACCAACATTATGGTGGGGGCCGGATGGAATGGCGGTGGCCGCGACCAGCAGGCTTACACCGTTTACTACGCGACGGTGGAGAATCCCGTGTTCTCCGTCTTGACGAGCGTCAACTATAACCCGGCCAATCCGGACAATATCCATTCCTTCTCAAGGTCAACCCTGACCAGTCCGGCGGGATTCCTCGTTTCCAACGTCACCGCCGTCATGATTGATTTCACCACGCCGCCGGGAGAGAACGGTTATTCGGGCTACGATGAAATCGGTGTGTATGGAGTTCCCTCCGGAACGGTGCCGGCGGACGGAATTGTGACGACGGTGGAGAACCAGAACACGGATGCTCCGACTTGGATTGTTGAAACCAACAGCCTGATCGAAGGCAGACTGCCCAGCAGCGTCGGACCAGGCTCATTCGCGGGAGGGTTCAACAACGAGCAGGTAACGGAAGGTCTGCCCGCGCTAACCGACGGCACGTTTGGTCCTTTTGCCTCCGTCTCTGGCTTGGGCACGACAAACTTTGCCACTTGCGGCGGGGCCTTTGGAGCGGGATCGTCCGTCACCTACACTTCCGCAACGGGCTGGACCTTGACCAACATTGTGGTTTACAGCGGCTGGGCCAACTATAACCGGGATGGCCAGTTCTATATCGTCTCCTACTCCACACAGGCGGCCCCGACTACTTTCATCCCGTTGGCGTCGGTCTATTACAACCCGTCGGACCTTGGCGGACCTTCGGCCAACCGCGTGGCGATTACCCGGTTGGATGGCGCACCGCTGGCCATCAACGTAGTCGCTGTCAAGTTCGACTTCACCACGCAGAGTGGCAGCCTGGACAATGGCTATTCCGGCTACGCCGAAATCGTTTTGCAGGGCTCTAGCTTGCCCGGGTTTAATGCGCCCTACGTTTCCGGAGGGAATCTGATCCTGACTGGCACTGGCACACCAGGCGGCAGTTACGATTTGTTGACCTCGACGAACGTGGCGGCGCCCAAAGCGGCCTGGACGACCAACGTCACCGGGGTGTTTAATAGCGCCGGCGTATTCTCGAATGCCATTCCAGTCTCGGCATCCGAGCACGCTCGCTTCTTCCGGATCAAGACCCCGTAGTTTTGAGTGGATGTAAGACGCCAGCTCTAATCCCAAGCGCTCTTGTTAAGCACCCGGGGACTTTAGGGTCCCCGGGTGCCTTGTCTTCCAAGTATCCAAGATCCGTGAGAATCTCGATGAACATAACAAATGGATTTGTCGGGTTGGTGATCGCCGTCTTTGGGCTTGTGATGGGGACGAATAGCGTGAAGGCAGTGGGGGCGTTGCAGCCGGTGAATTTGCGCTGCGCGTTGCGGGTAAATCCGCTGGGTGTGGGCGACGTCGCACCCAGGCTTTCCTGGCAGCTTCAGAGCACAGGACTGGTGAGAGGAGAGACCCAAAGTGCTTACCAGATTCAGGTCGGGTCCGCTGCGGACAGGGCGGATTTGTGGGATAGCGGAAAAGTCACCAGTGCGGCGACCGTGGACATCTTGTATGCCGGCCAGCCGTTGACGAGCGGGGGGCAATTTTTCTGGCAGGTGCGGGTGTATGACGGCAGCAACAATGTGTCGGCTTGGAGCGCGCCGGCGCAGTGGTCAATGGGGCTGTTG
This sequence comes from Limisphaerales bacterium, assembly GCA_003152225.1. Classification (GTDB taxonomy): domain Bacteria; phylum Verrucomicrobiota; class Verrucomicrobiia; order Limisphaerales; family UBA8199; genus PALSA-1440. Next base: position 7,198 of record PLZQ01000382.1, read on the forward strand.
TCCCAATCGGATTGGGCGGCTCAATGGATTGGATATGATGCGGCTTATGCACCGACGCCGCAACAGGCGGCGGACAATGCGTTGTTCAACACCTCGGGATTAAATTGGATTAGTTATTCAGGACAAACGTCTCAGGGGGGCGTTTATCAATCGTCCTTGCGAAAACAGATTACCCTGCCGTCAGGCCAGACCATCACCAATGCGGTGGTAGCGCTTTACGCCGACAATGCCTGCAGCGTATTCGTCAACGGCCAGCAAATGACGAACGCGGCGGCGCGCTGGGAAGCCACGGCCCGGATCAATGTGATGCCGTGGCTGCATGCGGGAACCAACGTGCTGGCGCTTTCGGCGACGAACAGCGACGCCCAGCAGCCGGCCACGGTGATTGGCCGGTTGGTGGTGCAGTTTGCATCCGGGAGCGTCTCCAACTTTCCGGTGGATACCTCCTGGAAGGCCGCGCAATGGCCGTCGGGCAGTTGGACCCAGACGAATTATAACGATTCGGCGTGGTCAACGCCCGCCAGCGGCGGCACGCCCTGGGGCACGCCGGCGCTCAACGACATTGCGCGGGTTCCCGCGCCCTATTTGCGCAAGAAGTTTACGGTCAACCAGACGGTGACGCGGGCGACGGTGTATGTCACGGCGCTGGGCGCTTATGAATTGCGCCTCAACGGCCAGAAGGTCGGCAACGATGTGCTCACGCCGGGCTGGATGCAATTTACGAAGCGGGTTTATTACCAGACCTACGACGTCACGGGCATGATGCAGGGTGGCACGAACACCATCGGCGCCATCCTGGGCGATGGCTGGTTTGCGAGCGACCTGGCGTTCAAGGGCACCCGACTCAACTATGGCGGGACACCGCGGTTTCTGGTCCAGCTCGTCCTGCAACTTGCCGATGGCAGCACCCAAACGGTGGTCAGCGATGGTTCATGGAAGGCGAGTTATGGCCCAATTCAATGGGGGGATCTATTGATCGGATCGGGATACGATGCGCGCCTGGAGATGCCGGGGTGGGACACGACCGACTTTAATGACAGCGCCTGGTCGCCGGTGTTGACCGGCTTGAGCGCCACCACCGGGGGTTACTCGAATGTGACGGTCCTCCTCAGGGGGTTGGTGACGAACAACCAGCTCAATTTTGTGGCGAACAACGGCACGATGGGCGGCGATCCGGCCTATGGCATCGTAAAGACTCTCCAAATCAATTTCACGCTTGGCGGTACGAACCAGACGCTGACGTATGGGGAAGATGCCATGGTCCAAATTGGCGGAGGGGGACAGACTTTAACCATCATCCAGGCACTCTACGGCAATGCGACCTCTTTTCCCGGCATCGGCGGGATTCAAGTCCAGGCCGCCGTCACGGAGCCCGCGCGGTGTCTGGAGACTCTGGCGGCCACCCATCTCACTGTGCCAAACTCCGGCTGCTATACTTTTGATCTCGGCCAGAACATGGTCGGCTGGGTGCGGCTGAATATAAGCGGTAGTGTCGGGGATCGCATCACGGTGCGGCATGGCGAAATGCTCAATCCCGACGGTTCGATTTACACCGCCAACCTGCGCGGCGCGAACGCGACCGACTTCTACACTTTTGCCACCAACGGCGCAGTGGTGTTCGAACCGCGCTTCACCTTCCACGGTTTCCGTTATGTCGAAGTGCGGGGATTGACGGTGCCGCCCACGCTCAGTTCGGTGACGGGCATCGTGGTGTATTCCGATATGCCCCAGACCGGGATCTTCGCCTGTTCCAGTCCGCTGGTGAACCAGCTTTTCGGCAACATCATCTGGGGACAGAAAGGCAACTATCTCGAAGTCCCCACCGACTGTCCGCAGCGCGATGAGCGCATGGGCTGGACCGGTGACACGGAATTCTTCGTGCCGACGGCCACCTATGACTTTGACGTCCAGTCCTTCTTCCGCCGGCATCTCGTCACGCTGTGCGAAGACTCGCAACACTCCGACGGTTCCTTTGCGGTGGTTGCCCCGGATCTGGGGGCGGGCAGTGGTGGGACCGCCTGGGGCGATGCTGGCTGGATCTGCCCCTACAACATGTATCGTGCCTATGGGGATACGAATGTGATTACCGATCACTACGCCGCCATGCAGCGTTGCGGACAATTCGATGCCGCGCATGCCTCAAACTATGTGATTGCGAGTCTCCCCGGTGATTTTGGCGACTGGTTAAACCTGGGTGGCGGAGCGACCTCCATCGTGATGGACACGGCCTTTTACGCCTACTACGCGCAGGCAATGTCGGAGATGGCCGCTGCCATTGGCAACAGCGCCGATGCCGCCACTTATGCCGCGCTGCACAGCAACATCGTTGCGGCGTTCGCGAATTTCTTCAACGCCGACGGGTCATTCGCCGATGGCAGCAGCCAGACGGCCTACGCGCTAGCCTTTACGCTGAACCTCGTGCCCGCTGGACTGCGCACCCAGGCGGCCCAGCAATTTGCGAATTCCATCGCGCAATTCGGCGATCATCTGGCCACGGGTTTCATTGGCACGCCGCGGCTGCTTCCCGCCCTGCATGTCGCTGGCCGCGACGACCTCGCTTACATAGTGTTGCTCCAGCAAACCTATCCGTCCTGGCTCTATCAAGTGACACTCGGCGCGACGACAATGTGGGAACGCTGGGACGGCTGGACCCCCGGAGCTGGTTTCCAGACTATCGGCATGAATTCGTTTAACCATTATGCCTTTGGTTCAGTGGGTGAATACTTATACAGTGTCGTTGGCGGCATCAAACCCACGAGTCCAGGGTACAAGACCATCCTCATCCAGCCGGTTCCCGGCACCGGCCTGACTTGGGCGAACACCAGCTACAATTCGGCCCGCGGCCTGATTACGACCGCCTGGACCAATACGGGCAACACATTCAATCTGGACACGATGATCCCGCCGAATACGACCGCGCGAATATATGTGCCCACCACGAATGCCAGTGCCGTCACCGAAAGCGGGATGCCTGCGGCCAGTTCACCTGGGGTCACTTATGTCGGCATTTCCAATGGCTGCGCCATTTACGCCGTCGGTTCCGGCCACTATGTCTGGTCTTCACCCTATCGGATTCCCGTGGCACCGAGCGTCATCATCACCACGACCAACCAGACCGGCAGTGGCAGCGGAATCTATCTTCCTCCGTGGACCGTCGTGACCAACGGCAGCCTGATTGCCGGCCAGCGCCCCATCAGCATGAGTGGCAATTTCAGCATGGAACTGCCCGGTCGCAGCGTCTATTCGCTGACGGCCAGTAACAGCCTGGTGCTCACCCAGGTAGCGGGAACCGTGGGATATACCACCAGCACGAACTATGTGACCTGCGGCAACGACAACGGGTCCGGTTCGTTGTTGATCTACTCACTCACCAATTCAAGCACCGGATACGACCTGACCAACATCACGGTTTATGGCGGCTGGGCCGATAACGGCCGGGATCAGCAGGCTTATACCGTCTATTACTCCACGGTGACGGCGCCCACGGATTTCATCTCGCTGGCGGTCGTCAACTATAACCCCACGATTGCCGGCAGCATCCAGTCCGCCACACGGGTGACGCTGACTTCTTCGATTGGTGTGCTGGCCACCAACGTAGCGGCCGTGAAGTTCGACTTCACCAGTCCGCCCTCGGAGAATGGCTATTGTGGGTACGCAGGAATCGAAGTATTCGGGACTGCTAGTATTCCCCCGGCAGTGCCAGCGAAATTAAGCGCGTCACTACAGGCGGAAGAGGCCGGTTTTATAATGAATGCCGCCAGCCTGGTAGTCGGACGGAACTATACGCTCCAGAGCACGAGCAACCTGGCGTCCGCCGTTTGGTTTGATGAGACCAACTTCCTAGCGACGCAAGCAACCGCGATATTTACCAATGGCACAGCTAACTTCCCGCAAAAATTCTACCGCATCATCGGATATTGATCCGCAAAAGCCCAGGGCGCGCGCTCAGGTATTATTGGAAGGCGGCTTCCTGTTCCTGATACTTGGCGGTCTTTTCCTGGCGGACGCCGCGCGACTGGCTGGCGCTAGCGAACCACGCATCGTTAATATCTACAACTTCGTTCGCAACTCCGATTACCGCGTCCCCCATTCTGAGGATGTTCTCTACGAAGCGACCCGGCAGGAAATCCAGTTGATCAAACAGGCTGAGCTGCCTGCGACTTGGGCTTTGCAGTATGATGCCTTGATCAATCCCCGTTATCAGAAACTCTTTAAGGAGCAATTGGGAACCAATGACGAGATCGCGGCCTGGTGGGAGATTCCGCGTCCATTGGCCGAAAAGGCCGGCTTGAAATGGCGAGGGCAGCATGAGTGGGATCCGGCGGCCGATGTCGGTTTCGCGCCAGGTTACACACCGGAAGAACGACGCAAGCTGGTGGACGTCTATATGGCCGATTTCAAAGCCATCTTTGGTTATTATCCGCGCACGGCAGGCTCATGGTTCATTGACGAAGTCACCTTGGCATACATGGCCGAGCGTTACGGCATCGTGGCCTCCTGCAATTGCAAGGATCAGGTTGGCACAGACGGCTACACGCTGTGGGGCGGTTATTGGAACCAAGCCTACTATCCCAGCCGTCTCAACTCCTATATGCCGGCGCAGACCAAGTCCGGACAGATTGACGTGCCGATCTTTCGAATGCTCGGCAGCGATCCCATTTATCAACATGGCACCACGCCCGGCATGTGGACGCTTGAACCCGTTTACCCGGAAGCTGGCGGCTCGACGGACTGGGTCGCGTGGTTCATGAATAATCTGATTCACGAACCCTCGCTGGCCTTTGGCTTTGCCCAGGCCGGCCAGGAGAACTCGTTTGGCTGGGAGGCGATGTGAGTGGGCCTGACCCTGCAGGTCGCTCTCCTGGCGAAGCAGGCCAAGGCCGGAGAGATTCAAGTCATGACACTCGAGGATGCGGGCCGGTGGTTCCGTCGCAGCTATCCTCTCACTCCGCCCACCTCAGTGGTCTGCCTCAATGATTGGAAGCATCAAAACCGAAAGACCGTCTGGTACGACAGCCGCTTCTACCGAATCAATTTCCTTTGGCAGGACGGCGGCTTCTTTGTCCGTGACCTGCACTGCTTCAATGAGAAGCTGGTCTCGCCGACGCACGATACCGCGCTTACCCATACGTCTTTGGAGTATGGAACTCTACCGGTGATGGATGGGGCTCGCTGGTCCGGGAAAGAAAAGGCAGGCCTTTGGCCGATGTTGCTTTCCTCCGACGGAGGGACTTCGCCCTTGGCACTGGATGGGCCGCCAGTAGTCAGCGAGCTGACCCCAACGGACCTGAGCATCCGGCAACCTCTGCGCGGCGGCGGAACCTTCTCGATTATATGCGCTGAAACGAAGGTCACCTGCACCGCTACGGACGAACAGGGGAAACCGTTGCCCTGGGCTTGGGATCTGGTCGGCGGCGCTCACCAGAAGTCCGTCGTGCAGGGAGTCACGTCGAATAGCGTCAATTATCGTTCCGGCGGGATGAACTACCAAATCAAGTTATCGCCCGACATGGTGACCTGCCGGCAGTTAGACAACGGGGTCATTCGACTCAGTCCAAACAGCTCGGGAAAACTCGTCCTTATTCCAGGCGGCACTATGTAGTTGAGAGGCGCCCGCGCTCCGGCTCTGTTTGCGCAAGCCGGGTGAGATTTGCCGTTACGCGCTTTCAGAACGAGCAACCGACACGAATCAGCACCTATGTCACGAAGAAAGTTATGGCTGGCGGGCCTCTTGCCCGTCGTGCTCCACCTGGTAAGCGAACCGCAGCGTGCGTCCGCCACCACGGCGATGATCTTCTGTAATGCCTAGCATATCCATGAAACATCTAACACTGGTGAAAAAGCTTTTGCTCATTGTTCTCTTAGGGGTGCTCGGCATCTGCGGTATTCTTTGGATGCATCGCTTTCCCGCTACTAATAAACCGGCCTTACATACTGCCGCGCCGCCAGCCGATATGGTTGGGCCGAACACAAATGCGATCACGAATAACGCGCTCAAGGCAACAAGTGCTAATAGCAATGTTTCTGTTTCCCGTCCGTTGAACCCCTACGCTTCGGCTTTGCGCGAACCCGGCAAATCCAAGCGGGCCTGGGACGCGGGCTTTATTGAGCACTTTGCGCAGGCAAACAAAGGGGACCCGATGCGATTTGAGCTGACTGAGGGCGTGATGGCCGAGGGAGTGGTTAGAATCATCCAGCTCACCGACGGGAGGGTGACTTATATTTCGGGAGAGTTGACCGCCCCCGAGCCGGGAAAATATTTCTTCCTGACGCCGCCCGCTGGCGGCAAAGCGGGGAAGGCAGTCGGCGTGGTGGAGTTTCCGGCAAGCAAAACTGCTTATCGCATCGAACCCACCGGACCAAACGGCGACCCGGAATTGTGGCAGCGGCGATTGGATGAAGTCATTTGCCTGAAGATGCCCAAGGCGGACCCAATGGCCGCGCAGGTGTTCACCAATGAAACCGAGAATATCCCACCCCTGCGACCGGATTCAGTGCCGGACTATGTCCCGAGTTATAATAGTAACATCGTCTCGTTGCAGAGTTATCCGGGCTCCCGCGCCGTGCTGCTGTTGGATTTCTTTGGCGGCTACACTCCAACGTGGGGCGGGGTCACTTACACCTGTCCCAATGTTTCCAACTCCGGCATCAAGGACATCTGGAAGCGGGTGGCGGAGGATTACATGCCGTTCAATATCAATGTGACGACCGATTTGAGGGTCTATCAAACGGCCCCGGCCGCCAGCCGGCAACGATGTTGTTTCACCACCACCCCCATCACCGCCGCGGGAGTCGCTTATGAAGGTTCCTGGAATTGGGGCAATGATACGCCTTGCTGGTCGGTCTATTATATCGGCAAGGCAGCCGCGGAGGTGGGCGCTCATGAACCGGGGCATACGCTGGGTTTGAGCCATGATGGCCAGGAGATTCCCAACGGGACGAATGCCCCCACGCATAACGAGTATTACGCCGGTCAAGGCGGAGGTGCAACGGGCTGGGCTCCGATCATGGGGGTTGGCTATTATGATAACGTCAGCAGCTTCTCCAAAGGCGAATATCTTTACGCCAACAATCAGCAAGACCAGTTGAACATCATTGCCACCGTGAACAACAATGTCACCTACCGACCCGACGACACGGGCAGCACGCTGGCAACGTCGCGGTATTTAGAGGTTTACACGAACAACACCGCGTCTGCTGAAGGGGTGATTGAGCACACCGACGACACGGATGCCTTTCAATTCACCACGACGGGAGGGTTGGTGTCGTTGACCGCCAACCCGGTGGGTGACTGGGCGGATCTCGCGGTAATGGCAACCCTGGCGGATGCGACGGACACAGTCATCGTGAGCAATAACCCGCAATCCGTCCTTTCAGCCAGCATCACGACAAACCTGCCGGCGGGGACCTATACCTTCCGGGTAACAAGCGCCGGGCGGAACGATCCGGTGACCAACGGTTTTTCAAGTTACGCGAGCTTGGGGTATTACTCCATCACGGGCAGCGTGGCGGGCGCGCGGATGCCGACCCGGTTGAGCGTTCTGGAACACGCGACCAACAATACGCTAGTCGGTTCAGTGCCGGCGAATAACCCCAACAGCAGTCCGCTGGTTTATGCGATTACCTCAGGCAATGCTGGCGGCACCTTTTCGGTGGACAGCAGCGGGGTGGTCCGGGTGGCCAATAACACTTTGCTGGACTACACCAGGCTGGCGACGAACACCATGTATGCAGTGCAGTTTGAGGTGTTCATGAATATCACCAACGTGAACGATCCGGCGCTGACGGAATTGAACCGGCGGGTGGTGATAGCCGTCCAGCAGGTGTATCCGTTGGTGCCGTGGCAGTTGACGGCAGCCGCAAACAGCAGTCTGCGCATCAGCTTGGCATGGATTGGGAGTGTTACAGCGACCAGTTACAACGTGAAGCGTTCAACGGTTCACGGCGGACCCTACGCAACAGTGGGCAGCTCGATCGGTTGCAATTACACCGATGAAGGATTAGCCAACGGGGCGACCTATTACTATGTGGTTGCGGCAGTAGGTACGAATGGTGAAAGCGGCCCGTCATCGGAAGCGAGCGCGACGGCGCAGGCTGTCGCCAATTTTGGTTTTGAGTTCCCGAGTTTCGGCTCCGGCAGCATCTCTTACAATCCGAGCGGCGCATTTTGGACTTTTAGCGGTTCGAGTGGGAACGGCTCGGGTGTCATCGGGAACGGCAGCGGTTTCTCCAGTCCGAACGCGCCCGAGGGATATCAAGCCGCATTTGTCCAAAGCAATGGCGTGATTTCCCAGGTGTTGGCGGGGTTTACTCCGGGCGCTACTTATACGATCACCTATTCCGCCGCCCAGCGGTCAGGGGCGGATCAGCATGGTGGCGAGTCGTGGAATGTGTTGATGGATGATACGGTGATCCAGATCAACAATCCCGGTGGAACCAGTTATGTGGACTACCGCGCTACATTCGTGGCCACGGCGGAGACGCATCGACTATCCTTTGTGGGAACGGATCTGGCAGGGGGCGACAACACCGTATTTCTCGATAATGTGCGGGTTGGAATCTTGTTGCCCGCCGTTGGCAATACCAGCTTTGAACTGCCCAGCCTTGGAGGAGGCAATTTCCAATACAATCCCTCGGGGGCATCCTGGACATTCGCCGGCGCGAGCCCGAGCGGGTCTGGCATCGTCGCCAATGGCAGCGGATTCGGCAATCCGAACGCCCCGGATGGCGTGCAGGCTGCGTTTGTTCAGGAATATGGATCTGTTTCAAAGACTATCTCTGGTTTTGTTCCGGGCACGACCTACGCGGTTAATTACTCGGCCGCCCAGCGGTCGGGGGGCAACCAGCATGGCGGCGAGTCGTGGAATGTGAAGATCGACAACACAGTAATCCAATCGAATAGCCCGGGTGCGACCAGCTATGCGGCCTATACGGCCATGTTTGTGGCCACTGCAGCGACCCATACCCTGTCCTTTGTGGGCACCGACCTGGCGGGTGGCGATAATACGGTCTTCCTCGACAACGTCAGTATTATTGCGACCCTTAAGCCCGTAACTCCGGCGGTGTCGCTCACCCTGCCGACGAACAACGCCGTTTTCTTTATCCCGGGGACGATCAACCTCGCCGCGGCGGTGGCGGCCAATGGCAACGTGATTAATCGGGTGCAGTTCTACTCTTACCCCCGCACGTTGATTGCAGAGGTCACCGACACGCCTTACGTCTATGCATGGACAAATGCCAGTGCCGGGGGGATATACTACAATGCGTTTGCCCGGGCGATTTTCAACGACAACAGCGCTGCTGATTCCGCCCTGGTCAGCTTCGCCGTCTTCAATGGCAATCCGGATTTTGGTTTTGAGCAACCCAGCATCGGTTCAGGCAACTATTCGTACAATCCCGTCAACGGGTTCTGGCTATTTAACGGACAATCGGGAATCGTCGCCAACGGCAGTGGTTTTTCCAATCCGAACGCTCCGGAGGGAACGCAAGCGGCCTTTGTGCAAAGCTATGGTTCCTTCTCGCAGATGTTGTCGGGGTTTGCGCCGGGGACCAGCTATACCATCACTTACGTGGCGGCGCAGCGGCCCGGGGCGGATCAGCACGGTGGCGAGTCGTGGAATGTGATGATTGATAACAACGTCATCCAAAGCAACAACCCGGGCGGAACCAGCTTCGCGAATTACAGCACTGCCTTCGTGGCCTCGGCCGCCACGCATACTCTGTCTTTTGTGGGAACCGACCTGGCGGGAGGCGACAACACCGTGTTTATTGACAACCTCTCAATCAATCCACCGATATCGGCGCCTGTTGTGACGACGAATACCTTGCCCGTAACGGCGACTGACGTTGTAGGCAGCCAGGTTACCTTCAGGGCGGGCATCAGCGGTCTTAGCCCGATCGCCTATCAATGGCAGGTAATCAGGGGCGGCACGACGAATAGCATTCCTGGAGCGACGAACACAACCCTGACGCTCGCCAATCTGCAGCTCACGAACACGGCTTCCTACCAACTGCAGGCCTCTAATCTCCTCGGCATCGCCGTGAGCGCTCCGAGTGCGCTTACGGTCAGGAACGTGCCGCCGGGGGTGAACAATGTTGTCACCCGCATGGCCGCCCAGACCGGTTTGGGCAATGGCACCTCCTTTACACCGACCTGGACCGTTTCGACCAACAATAGCCTGATCGCCGGGCGGTCGCCCAGCAGTAGCAGCGGCAATTGCAGCCTGGAGATTCCCGGCCGGAGCGTCAACATACTGACCGCCGGCGGTAGTGGTACGCTTGCAATTATTTCAGGAACGTCGGGATTTACTTCCAGCACGAACTATGTGACCTGCGGCAACAGCGGCGGTGCGGGGGCGTCGCTGACCTACACGCTCGCCGGTTCCGCCAGCGGCTATAATCTCACCAACATCATGGTCTATGGCGGGTGGGGTGATGCCGGCCGCGACCAGCAGGCCTACACGGTTTATTATTCCACGATGGCAGCACCTTCGACTTTCATTTTGTTAACCAGCGTCAACTATAATCCCACCGATCCCGCCAACGTGCAGTCCGTCACGCGCGCCACGCTGGCGCCGGCATCCGGCACGCTGGCCACGAGTGTAGCGGCGGTGAAATTCGACTTCACGACTCCAGCCTCGGAGAACGGCTATTGCGGCTACTCGGGAATCGAGTTGTTCGGCACGCCCACTCCGCAGCCTGTCAAATGGGCGGTGGGTAGCGGCAACTGGGACACCACCACGCTCGACTGGAAGCTGCTCACCAGCGGCAGCGCCGCCAAATACATTGAGAACAACCTTGCCGCTTTCGACGACAGCGCCAGCGGCAGCAGCCCGATCACCGTAACACTCACCGGCAACCGTTCCCCAAGTGTGCTCACCAATAATTCCAGCAAGACCTACATCCTCGCGGGCGGCTTTGACATTACTGGCGGCAGCCTGATCAAAGACGGCAGCGGCACGCTGGTGCTGAATACGGCGAACACCTATGCCGGCAATACGACAGTCAATGCCGGCACGCTGGCGCTGGTAGAGCCCGGCTCCATCAGTGCAAGCGCTCTAGTTACGGTATCCTATGGTGCAACCCTGGATGTCACTGGACGCGCCGATCAAACGCTGACACTGAACAGCGGCCAGGCCTTGAAAGGCAGCGGGAACCTGAATGGCAACCTGAATACCCAGCCGGGATCGCTACTCAACCCGGGAGACGCGATTGGAATCATGACGGTGCAGAGCAATGTCGTGTTAAACGGATTGCTGGTGATGGAACTGAACCGGACGAACGGACCGGCAGCCGACCAACTGGTGAGCGTGACCGGAACGGTGACTGGCGGGGGCACCCTCACCGTGACCAACCTGGGACCAGATTTGCAGCCGGGCGACACGTTCCAACTGTTCAACCAACCCATCGGCGGGTTTGCGACGGTGAGCCTGCCCTCGTTGGGACCGGATTATGGGTGGGCAAATAACCTCGCGAACGATGGCACGTTGACCGTGGTTTCGACCGTGCCGGTGAACCTGGTGGCGCAGATGACCGGGGGCAACGTGCTGACGCTGGGCTGGCCAACGGATCATACGGGCTGGCGGTTGCAGGTGCAGAGCAATAGTCCGGCCGAGGGACTGAGCACCAACTGGTGGGATGTCGCCGGGTCAACTACCACCAACCTGATGACCCTCCCCATCAACTCAACCGACGGCAGCGTCTTTTACCGTTTGTCATACCTTTGACAACGCCCGTCACACACGCTAACCTGCCGCCATGAAAGTCGCGTTGGCTCCAACCCTCGAAAAGTTCGTGTCCAAAAAGGTCAAGGCCGGGACATACCTCGACGCCAGCGATGTGATCCGTGAGAGCCTGCGCCGCTGGAAAGAACAGGAAGAGCCGGGGAGAACGGCACCGGATTGGCTCGAGCAGGAGATTCAGGAGGGGCTTGATAGCCCCGATTTGCCAGGCGGCCCGGGCTTTTGGCGCGGTCTTCGCAAGGAACTTCAAGGGGAACACAAGAACGGCTCGCGCCGCCGATGAATTACTTCGTCAAGGCGCGCGCCCGGCTCGACCTTAAAAGTCATTGGCGCTATATTGCGCGGGACAACCTCCCAGCGGCTGACCGGCTGCTGGACGCGACGGAAGAAACCTTCCAACTCATTGCCGAAAGCCCCGACATCGGCTCCCAACGCAGCTTCCGCAAGCTTGTCGGGATCCGCTCCCGGCCAGTTTCGGGCTTCCGGAACTACCTTGTCTTCTACCAAACGCGAGGGAAGGCAGTTGTGATCGTGCGTGTCCTGCATGGTATGCGCGATTTGCCAAGGCTCTTATTCAAGCCAAGAGCATGATGCCCTTTCTAGCCGCTGCCTGGTCCGCTGCGAGCCTGCCCTGTTTGACAATCGTTCACGCCGCCTCGCACATTTGCCCGCCACCATGGTGGCCAAGGCCGTTTTTCTTGCATTTATTATCGGCAACCTTGTGCCGACCACTGCTTTCAAGTTTCAGCGTTTCAGCGTTTCAGTCTTTCAGCTTTTCGGCATGTCCCTCCATTTGTCCGCTCCCGACTTTGGACCTTGGACTTTAGACTTTAGCCTTTGCCCTACGAGCGCCCTGCCGAAAAAAATGCGCCTCTCCATATATAGGGGAACGGCTTGGTGAAAACAGTATTGGCGGGAAGTGGTTGATGGGCGCGGGGTTACGCATACCGTTAACGTTATCGGGCTGCGGGAAGGAGGCGGTTGAGGGGTGAAATTATTCTGCTGAATTGTTGTAAGTGCCTGCAAACCAACAACACTTTTTTTCAGGCCGTCACCGAGTTCGAACTCCCCACACCCCAACTTCGGACTTTGGGCTTTAGGGCTGGCGGACGGTGTAGTAAGTCTGCGAGTTCGTCGCCGGGTTCGGGTCCGTGAACTGGTAGTGTCCGGCTGGACTTTCGGTCGGACGACCCAGGTTCTGCCACTCGTTCAGCGGCAGCGTCACATTGGTGGAGCCGACGACCGAGAAGCTCAAACCGGGGATGCTGGTGAAAGTGAAGTTAAATTTGCCTCCACTCAGTGAGACACCACCCAGAGTCGGTGGGGTAACGACGGCAATGGTCTGAATGACTGCGGCAGCGCCGTAACCCGTGGCAGTGACTACGATATTTCTTGGTCCCGACCCTTGCAACAGCACGGACTGGGCCGGGTCGAACACAATCTTGCCCGATTGAGTTGTGTCGTAGGCCACCGGGGGCAGGGGGGAACCGTTCACAGCGATCCGGGTGATGGCGCCATGCCAGGCTGGATCGACCGGAGTGTTTGTGACAGCGAACGGGCTGCTGACACTGGTTCCATTTTGAGCCGTCAAAACGGGCGGCGGGATAAGTTCCGTGGCATTGGTCGTCCCTTGCGGCACGAAGGTGAGGCCTTTCAGGGAAGTGGAACCGGTGGCGGTATAGAGCACATTGCTGGAAATGATGCTGATGTGTTGATTCCAGCCAGCCGCGTCGGTGATCCGGACGATGGTGTTGCTCTGCGAGCCTCCGCTACCCGTCGTATAGAAGAGATTGACGCCGCCATTGCCGTTGGTGGTCGCGAACAGGCCGTCTATACCGGTCCTGTTGGTGAACCCACCGTTTGCATTCCAATTACCAGCAACTAATGAAAACTTGTTGATAATGCCGTTCGTCCCGCTGACCTGATCGGCGACGTAGAGTACGTCGTAAGAAGCGCCGCCGTTGGTGGAAATCATGTAAAAATCTGTCGCGTATTGATCGGTGGTTAAATTATTGGCTTTTGTCACGTCGTATAAGCCCGTGCTAGGATCAAAGCCAAGTTCATAAACCACTGGTATGCTCTGCCCGGCGATCGCTTTTTGCGTTTCGACCCAGGGAGTTCCGCCAAAGGCTTTTACAACCACGTTGTTGAAATTGTTCAAGTTGGGATTGGCAATATTCCCGCTGTCAGAAGAGCCTTGGTATAGTCCGCCTTTGTCATCCACGATCCAGCTCGAATCATCACCCAGGACGCAAGCCGCGCGCCCCTCGCTGCCACCCAGGGAAATCGAGGTGTAGGTACCCAATATGGTTAACTTATTGGTGGAGTCCAGTACGGCCGCCGCCCGGTTCAGATTAAGGGTCTCATCGGGAGTAGCCGCACTGCCATCGACAAATGCCGCAAAACACACCAAAGTCCCGTCATCACTGAGCGCCAGGCGGCCAGTGCTGCCGGCGGAGGTTTGGCGCAGCGCGTTCGTTCCCGTGGCGCTGATGGGCACGATGTTCACCGGCGCGGTTTGGTTGGCGCTGCCCGGATTGACTTCGATGATGCTAAAGGTCGTATTGTTGGCCGAGGTGTCAATCTGCAAGACGGCCAGGTTGCCCGGCGTGAACGGAACCGGCGGCGCGCCAATGTTGAAAGCGGCTGAATTCGTGTTGAAGGTGGCACCGTAGCCAACCACTATGAATGTGAGGTAAGCGCCGGAAACGGACAATGAGCCGTTCACGGTGGCCGTCAAGTTGGTGAAGGCGATGAGACCGTTGACTGACGTCTGCTGGGCGTCGCCACCCAAAGTCCAGCCTCCGAGACCGCCGACGGCTGCAGTGATCGTGACATTGGCGTAGGGATTCGTGCTGCCATTGCGGTATTTGTCTGAAACGAGAAAAACGGGGTTGGCGGTCAATGTGCCGCCGCTGGCCGAGGGGCCGGCAACCTGCGTGGTGATGGTCAGTTGCGTGGCTACCCCGGCGCCAAGCGGCTGGGACACCCTCGCCGTTCCAAACCCGTGCGAAATGATGGAAATGTTTAAAAGGCCGCTGGCCTGGAGGAGGGTGGATTTCGCAGGATCAAAGATGATTTCGCCCGCATTAGTCGTATTATAAGCCGAATTCGTCAAAATCAGACCGTTGACATAGATGGCGGAGATATTCGTGCGCCATGCGGGATTATCCGTGTAGGTGTTGGTGAACGGGTTGTCCACCGTAGCATTCGGATCAAAGGCAACTGCCGGCGGCGGAGTTCCCGCAGTGCCCCCGACCGTCACGTTGGCAAAACGCACGTTGCCCGAAAGGTTGTTGTATGGTTGGCCCAGGAAGTTCTGACATTGCGGGCCTGTGGCGGCGTTGACAACCCTGATTCCAAACAGCGGATTGTCTGCCGCTGCGGGAACACCGGTCAAATCCACCACGATGTTGTTAAACCAGCCCTGACCGAAGGTCTGATAGAAGTAATTTCCGACCACCAAATTTGGATCGCTGGCGTTGTTTAGGATGTAGGCGGGATTGGCTCCATAAAAGAGGCTGTTGGCGACGTTCGTCGTAACCCAGCCGTCCGTGGTGTAAAGCACACAAATTTTATCCGGGGCCTGGGTAGTAAAATAAAGATCGAAATTGCAAATAACATTGGTATAGCCAGCCGTGCTGACATCAAACTCGGCACCCTGGGTGAGGAGGGGAGCTGCCGAGTTCCATCCGCTATTGGGGGCGCCAGCGCCGGTTATCCCGCCGCGTACTCGCCAGCCAAGCGAATTCGGTCCGGTGGACGAACCACCCTGAACAAGAATATCACACCAGTTGCTGCTCCCAACTGAACTATCGCTGAAGGTATAATTGTTGATCATGCCCAAAGAACCCGCCGTGCCCGACCCTGTGGTGGGCGCCGGAGTATTATAGGGTGCCGCCTTTATGCCGATGAGATCGAAGTTCCAGTTCGCCACGGTATCAATGGTCTGGCCTTGGATCACCAAATTATCCAGCGTCCAGCTTCCGGAGGTGTTGTTGTAAATGGCGCCGGTCGTGTCCACACAATCCGTTCCGGTGGAAGCATTGACCACACGGATGGCGAAGCTGGCGTTGTTGTCCACGCCAGAGAGGCCGCTCAAATCGACCGTGACCTGGTTGTTCCAGCCGCTGACCAATTGGAGGAAAGTGCCGTTAACCGTGCTGGCACTGGCGGTGTTGGTGGCAATGACACCGCGAGCCGCCGAGGCGATGTTGGCGTTGAACCAATGACTGCCGTCGGTAGAATATTGCACTTGCAAATTGGCCTCCGCGTCCGCGGTGGCATAAACATCGAATGAGACCTTGATTTTGTAATAGCCAAACGTGCTGCCAGTGAACTGGGCGCCTTGCGTGCCGATGGGAGCGTTCGTTGACCAGCCGTTGCCGCGACTCCCGGATATGTTGCTAAAGCCGCGAACCCGCCAGCTATTGCCACCACCCGAAGAACTGCCCGTCAGGGACTGGATATCCGGATTGCTGAGGCTGTTGGTGTTGTTGTAGCTGTTGTTCATGCCCAGGGCGGTGGCCGTGCCCAGGCCGGTCGAGGGCTGGGGACTGCTGTTGATGCCAACCGCTAAACTGTCAAACGTCCAGGCGGTGAGGGTGGTCGCGGCCTCCACCCCGCAGAGGGAAGCCAGTAGCACTGTGGAAAGGCAGACGATCTTTGTTCTATTATTCATTTTCATTGGTCTCAATTCGTACGTTCCTACTCGATGCCGTAACTAACGGCCCGGCAACCTCGTATTCAAAAGTGACAGATAAGCCACGATAATGTTACAATCAAGTTACGTTGATTGCTCTCCGGCCCCAGGCGTGAGAGAGGCGGGAAAATTGGATTCCCTAAGGACAACCATACTGTCACCTAATTGTAACATTACAAACGCCTGGTCTTGTGGTTATTTGTGCAGTCGGTTCTTTGAACTGAAGAAGGCCCAACGCACAGACCAATGATTATCGAATGAAATTGAACTCAAAGAAAGCCGCCGCATTCACCTTGATTGAGCTGCTGGTGGTCATCGCCATCATCGCCATTTTGGCAGCGCTGCTTTTGCCCGCGCTCTCCCGGGCCAAGGCCAAGGCGCAGAAAGCCGTATGTCTGAGCAACCTGAAGCAGTGGGGGTTGGCGGACTTGATGTATCTGGACGACAACGATCAGACATTTCCATACCCGAGATTTCAGGACGCCTATGCCGGGACTGCGGATCAAGACAACCCGGCATGGCTGTCCATTCCGACCTATCATAATCAACATGAAGGCGACGATGTTTGGTTCAATGCCCTGCCCTCCTACGTCGCCAATAAGCCCATGTACGTCTGGGCATACGATCCAACCCATTTTTATGGTTCCAAGTCCATATTCACTTGCCCGACTGCTTATTCCCAAGGCATTGCCTCCGAGGACGCGGTCGCGGCTACAGATAAGCATGACATGATTCCGGGTGTCCGTCCGTTGTTCCAGTATGCGATGAACTCAAAGTCCATCGCCAACGAGAATATCAGCTTGGGTGGACCAAAGACCCTGCGAATCAACATGGTGGCCCATCCCTCATCCTTCGTGCTTTTTTCCGATGTTCGCAATCGTTCCGCCGAGACACCATTTTCTCCCCTGGGCGATGCCAATCAGTTTATCCTCGCCACCCCGCATGGCTACACCTCACGCTTTTCCTCGCGGCATGGTCAGGGCGGGCTCATGACCTTCAGCGACGGCCATGCGGCTTACTTCAAATACGGCTACGTCGTGTCTGATGGCGCCGCCGTTACCGCATCTGGTCCGACGGCTGGCCGAGCGGTCGCCGCCGGTCACGACCCCGGCCGCGCCGACATCAACTGGGATTGCGCGGGGAATCCAGTCATTAATTAATGTTTAGGCGCGATACTTTTGCAGACCTGGCCAATCAGATGAACCGCCTGCGTTTGCATTTGAACTTGCTTCGGGCCTCGTGCGTTCGGCCGTTCTTGTTCGCGGTCATCATCGGTGCAGTCTTCACCACAACTGTATTCGCCAAGGGTGACGCGGCGCTTCATTACTTGAAAGCCGGCCGACGTAGTGCTGCCGAACTGCTCGCCCCTCCGCCCTTGCCCGATTCCGCAGAACAGGCCGCCGATATGGCCGCGGTGGTCTCGGTGTCGATGCTCTCCTCCAGCAATGACATGGCGTTGGCACTCTCGGAAAAGAAATTCTCGGTCTTCAACTTCACGCCTGCCGTCGGAGATTTCTTCAAGGCTGACAAACTCCCCCGGGCAGCGGCTTTTTTCCAGCGCGTGCAAGAGGATGCTACCGCCGCCACCGACGCAGCGAAAGATTACTGGAAGCGCCCGAGACCGTACACGCTCAACCCGAGCCTGGCCTCGGGCAAGCTGGAGAAGAGCTTCAGCTACCCTAGTGGCCATGCCACCGAAAGCATGGTTCTGGCGCTCGTACTTGCCGAGGCATGCCCTGATCGGCGCGACGCCATTATGGCCATCGGTTGCAGTATTGGCTGGCATCGCGTCTGGATTGGGCGACATTACCCAACGGATATCTACGCGGGCCGCGTTTTCGCCAAAGCCATCATCCGGGAGATGAAAGCGAATCATAACTTCCTGGATGATCTCGCGGAAGCTAGAGCCGAAATCACCGCCGCCGCGGCCCGCACTCTACCCTTGACACACGCCCCTGTTCCAGTGCCGGCGACCCATTGAATCCGAACCAGTTCCACCGCGAATCGCGGAGGCCGGAGGAGAGGCATTACGTGTATGCAAGTCAGTCCCGCAAAGCAGAACCAGTTATGACGAATCAAATCCTAGGAATGGAAAACAAGCGGAATTCCGGGACCGACCCTTTCACGCGCTACTTTGTCAACAGCAAAGG
>PLZQ01000464.1 GCA_003152225.1 Limisphaerales bacterium
GATAAGAGCCTGGCCGCTTTCTATGACGAATTGATACTCGCTATGGTTTGAGCCACCGTTAAGCTTTAACCGCTGCTATTTCGCGCTTTTGACACACCTAAAGCCGAAGGCGTCAGACCCGAAACACGCGTCGGCAAAACGAAGCGTTTCACCATTTCGGGCGGAAGAGCGGCACCCGTCCTCGCTGGTGCGCCAACTGCCGCCGCGCAGCACACATTTATCGCCGCTGGTCGGTCCACGAGGATCCTTGCCTGGGCTCTGCGAGTAAAAGGTCTCGCTGTAAAAATCATGGCACCACTCGGCGACGTTGCCGTGCATGTCATAAAGGCCCCATGCATTTGGGCTTTTTTGTCCGACGGGGTGTGATGTCTGGCCAGCATTTGCTTTGAACCAGGCGCAGGCCTTGAGTTTGGCTGCGTCACTGCCGAACGAATAACTTCCCCGCGCTCCCGCGCGGCAGGCATATTCCCATTCTGCTTCTGTGGGGAGCCGGTAGCCGTTCGCGGTAAAATCACACGCCAAGGTCTTTGAGTCGTAACACGGCTTCAGCCCTTCTTTGAGCGAACGCATGTTGCAGAAGAGGACTGCATGGTACCAGTCCACCTGCTCGACCGGCTTGTCCGGCCCTTTTGATTTGGAAGGGTTTTGCTGCATGAGAGCCTCGTAGGCTTTTTGGCTCATTTCGTGCGTGTCCATGTAGAATGCGCTCACCTGGACTCTGTGAGCGGGACGTTCGTCCGGGTCTCCATTGTTGTCGCCCATTTCGAACTCACCGGCAGGAACGAGCGCCATGGTGAGGCCGCCCGGCGTGGTGATCGGCTTCGTTGCGGCTGATTTCTCTTCGGCGGCAGGCTCGGTTTTTGGGCCCTGGTTACATGCCGTAAGACTTAACAAGACCAAGACCCAGACAGCCATCCCCAAGAGCTTTCGGGTTGGCGCCTGGGAATTCGAGGATGGCTCAGAGTGAATTGGGATATCGAACTCTTTCATTCAGTGTCTCGGAGCTTCGTAGCTGGTGGGATTACGTAGCATTTGCTGGGTACGACGGCGAACCTCTCGGGCGATACTGGCGGTCCGGGGATCGCCGGCCATAGCCATGGCCGCCTTTTGGCGCAGGATCTTGACCACCATCCGGCACTCGCCGACGAGTTCGTCCTGGTTACCGCCAATATCCACCAGTGCTGCGGTGATCTTCTTGCACTTGATCAGTGCGTCCTCGCCTTCGAAATCAACCACGGCGCTGCGGAAATCGTTGACCAGTTGAGTCGCATACTCGGGCGTCTTGATCCCTTCTTTGCGGCGATCAACAAAACCGTCCATCTTGCGCGTGGTGTCTTGCATATCGTCCAGGATGCCGGTTAGCTCGGGGTGCGCTGGCTTCTGCTGCTCCAGCCAGGCAGCCATCTCATGCCCGAAAGCAGCATAATCGTCGATTCTGCCGCGGATGTGCCGGACGAAGGCGATGACTTCATCGAGTGTTCGTTGGACTTCCTCGCGCTTCTCCTTTTGTGCCTTGCTCGCGTAGATGTTGTCCAGGATGGTCCGCGAGGCGCACGTGGGACGGCCCTGAAACGTCTTCTTCTGTCCCTCGACATCCAGAATGTATTCGCAAGGGCCGACCCCCATCGTCGCGCGCATGATGTCCACGACGGTGAACTGCTCGAGCGGCGTCGCTTCCAGGCGGTTGATGGGGTAAATCAGGGCCGGGCCCTCGAACCGGACACGCTCTTTGAGCGGTTGCAGGTATCCCTCGCCATTCTTGTCAACCCAGCAGGGATAAAGGAAGGAGCCGAGAACTGTGGTCCATCTCTGTCGGCCGTCCTTGAGCCAATCGATATTCCCGAACGACTCGGGTTGGCCGTACCAGCCGTGCTTCACGTATTCGCCGTCGGGTTTCTGCGTCAACATCTCCCAACTGTCGGTCAGTTTGTCGTCGCGCTGCCAGTCCACTCTCCAGTGGGCGGCGTAGGGAGCCTTCCAGCCAAGGTGAAGGATTCTGTCAGCATCCCCTGGAAGAATGTCGCGCCGGTGCCAAATGCCGGGAGCACTCAGGACGGCAACGCAGATTTTCCCATCCGGCGCGTAATGAATCTCCGAACCGGTGATGCGTCGGTCTTGTTGCTGTCCGGAGAGCATGATGCGAACATCGTCTTTCGCCGGGTACCATTCCGCCATCAGGATCGCCTCCCCGTCACCGAGCATGTGCAGGAGAAAGTTTTCACTCGGCAACTCGGTTTGCGGCACCATCAGTTGAGTGGCGTCCACCACCATATCATCGGCAAAGAAGTCTGGCAGCACCGCAAAGCGGCAAGGCGCATTCACCTGCAGGCCGGTCGCTCCGGAACGGGGCTGCGTTTGCACGAACACCTGGCCCTGTTTGAGTTCGTAGCCGAGCGTGAGCCGTCCGCCCTTGGAAGTCTTATAAGTCGCATCCACAGAAGCAGTGTCCGCCGTATTCTCCACGATCTTAACTGCGAAGAGGCGGGTGGAGGGATCGCCACCCAACGCTACGAGCTCCGCGCGTAGCGTCGCGCCGTTCGACTCGAGACTATAGACTTCCGCGCCGCGACCGCTCCGGCGCAGAACGATAGCCAGCTTGCGGTTGAGGAGGACCAGATCGCCTTTGAACTTGTGGGCCGTTGTGTCTTCCGGCACCAGTGTCCAGTTGCGATGGTTGCAGACTGCGTCGGAGGACAGCAGAACCCGCGAGGTTGCGCGCGTGTCAAACACTCGCACGGCCGTTGTTTCATCGGCCTTCGCCACGGAAGGGGACCAGCCGTGGAGCAGGAATAGAACCGCCAGGAGGCCGCCCCAGGGGGGACTGCTCGCTGCAGTTAGGTGGGCGCGCAAAGCCGAAAGCGGCGTGCGTTCTTTTGTTGGCACGAAAGTCATAGCATCATCTATTCAGTAATTCACTCGTTCAGACATTTGCTGACTGGCCTCAGTGTCTTGCGCCTTCGTGGGCAGCCGGGTTCCGTAGCACGACTTGGCTCCGCCGGCGGATTTCTTTGGCGATGTCGGCCAGCCTGGGATCTGCGGCCATCATCAATCCTGCCTTCTGACGGAGCATTTTAGCTGCCCACCGGCACTCGCCGGCCAATTCATCCTGATTACCACCTATCCTCACCCAGGCTTCGGTAAAGCGTTTGCACTTTGCCAGCGCATCGTCGCCTTCGTAGTCGAGCACGGTCTTCCGGAATTCCTCGACCATTGCTGCGGCGTCGTCCGGCGTCTTGATCTCGTCCTTGCGGGCGACGAACCGGGCATCAATGGAGCGGGCGATGGTTTCCAAGTCAGCCAGATGATCGGCTAGCTCGGGATGAGCTTTCTTCTGTTCCGCCAGATATCCGAGCGTGTCATGTCCGAAGGCAACATAAGATTCGATCCGGCCACGTATGTGGCGTATGAAGACCATCAGGTCCTGCAGGATCTTCTCAATTTCCGCCCTTTGCTTCTTTTGCATGTTTTGGCGGTAGATGGGGTTCAGCGCGTCCCGGACCGCGCAGGTGGCGCGGCCCTTGTATTGCGACTGCTGACCTTCCACGTCCAGCACGTATTCGCACGGCCCGATGCCCAGCGTGTTGCGCAGGATATCAACCACGGTGAACTCATCGAGCGGAGTGGCGGGGGCGCGGTTGATTGGGTAAATAACCGCCGGTCCTTCCAGCCGGAGGGTCGGGTGCTTGAGCGGTTGCAACCAGCTCTGGCCGGTCTTGTCCAGCCAGCAGGGATACTTAAATTCTCCGAGCACCGTGGTCCACCGTTTCCGGTCGGCCGGGATCGTCTCCGGTCCGCCGTAAAGCCCGTAGCGGGCGAATTGGCCATCGGGTCGCTCGTTGAGCATCTCCCAGCTCTCGGTCAGGCCCTCCTGGCGCCGCCAATCAGTGCGCCATTGCGCCGGGAAAGGCGCCGTCCAATCCAGCCGGACAACCTGGCCCGCCTCCGCGGAGGTCACCTCTTTCATGTGCCATATCGCGGGGTGGGCGAGAACTCCGACCCATATTTTGCCGTCCTTTCCGTAGCGAATCTCTGAGCTGCGGATTGTCCGGTTCTCTCCTTCACCTGCCAGGGCGATACGGATGTCCTCGTCGCTAGACTTCACCACGGTCATCAGCATCGCCGCGTGGTCCGGCAGCAGATGCAGGACAATGTTGTCGCTCGGCAACTCAGCCTCGGCTACCGGCAGTTCCGTGGCATCGGCGACGATGTCGTCGGCAAAAAAGTCAGGCATCACGACGAACCGGCAGGGAGCCTCCGCGCGCAACCCGGTCGCGCCGCCGTGGTTCGCAGTCTGAATCACGGGTTGCCCAAGCTTCAGTTCGTAACGCAGCGTGAGGACCGGGTTCCCCGACACCGTGAAGGCCACGTCCACCGCCACCGCCCCGGGGTTGTTTTCCACGATCGTGCAGGAAGAAAGAGCGGCCGTATTAGTCCCTGCCACCGGCGCCAGGAGCGCGCGCATTACCGGGGGCTGGGGAAAGAGGGAATACAACTCGGCACCTCGCGCTGCGCGACGGAGCACCAGGGCAACTTTGTCGTTCAAGATCACCGTGTCCCCTGTAAACTTGTGGGTGACCTGATCTTCGGGGATCTCGATCCAACCCGCGTGTTTCGCGAGTGCGTCGCCGCTCAATGCCACCGGCGCAGCCCTGCCGGAATCAAAGAGACGGACGGCCACCTCTGCGGTCGCCTGCTGCGCCATTTCCTTGTAGGTGACGTAAGTCCCTTCATAGAGCCGGAACATGTCGGCCCGGAACTGGACGTTGGATTGAGCACAGCTCAGATAGGCAAACCAGCCCTGGGGAAAGTCCTGTTCGACCTTGAAGGTCAGATGAAGTTCCTGCCACTCCTCGGTCAGTTTGAATTTCTCGCTGGCCGCCCTGTCCCACGGAGAGGCGCTGCGCTCGATCTGAAGGCCCACTTCGACCGGTCCTTTCGTGCTCTTCGCGAGCGCCGCGAAAGTGTAGGTCTTGCCCTTTTGGCCCGCGGCAAAATGCTGGCCGAATTGCACTCCCCAATCGTCAACCGAACCCACGGCAATCAGGGCGCTGGTCCGTCCGTCAGCGGCGTCTTTCTCATCAACCGAAAAGCGGCACTCTGTTTTTCCGGCCTTATCCAACTGCCAGCCTTCTCTCCCCAGCTCAAAGCTGGGATTGGCAAAAAGGTTCGGGGATTCGCCGCCTGTCGCAGAGTTCAGCAGCCCAACGAATGCCAGGAAGACCAGAAATCCCAGCGGCCACGGCGGTAGTTTTCGGCCGGGTCTCGTGATGCCTTGCCGTTCGGGTGTCATTTGTTCTGGAGCATTTGATCGGCAAGACGCTGGATGAGTTTTGTGCTCTCCCCGTCCTGCAATTGGTTCACCGAGATGGAGCGGGCTTGTGCCCGCAAGCGCCGCACCGCCATCCGGCACTTCGCCAGCGTGCTGTCCTGGACGGCACCTATGGACCTTAACTCCCGACCCAACCGCCGGCATTCCTCCAGGTTGTTGTCCTTGCCGGTGAGAGACAAAACCTGGCTAGCGAGTTGACGGCTCTTTTCCGGAGAGGCGGCCGCCGTCAGACCTGTGGCGGTAACTTGATCGAGGCCGTCAACAATCGGCCGGAAAGCATCCTGGTCGCCGGATAGGGACTTCCGCGCGCGCGCGGCAAACTCGGCGTAACGCTCAATCCTGGCGTGCGCGTCCGCAACGTGCTTTTTCATCACCTCAAGGCGTTCTGAAATATCATCCACGGCCTTTTTCTGTTTCTTCTGCTCAAATTGCTTCTCGACCCAGTTCATCACGCTGTTAGGTGTAGGGTCTCCCTGGGCACCCAGGCCCTCGCAGGCGAGAATGTATTGGCAGGGCCCCACCCCCAGCGTATTCCGCATCACATCTGTTGCGCACATGGCGGTAAGCGGAGTGGAGGTGCTGCGGTCGATGGGATAAATGATCAACGGCCCTTCGTGTTTGCCGGTCGTTTGCCCGGGATCAGGTCCCCTTCCCAGATCCCAAGAATCTGCCAAACCATTATCCCGGGCGAAACTGGCCCGCCATTTGGCCGGGAATGGCGGCTTCCAATTCTCACCGGCTATGCCGCTTCCCATATGCCAGGTCCCCGGAGCCTCGAAGAACGCTACCCAAATCTTCTGGTTCTTCAGGCAGCAGATCCGGGTGCAGGAGTGGTCCGATTTCTCATCGCCGCCACCCCGCCCAAACCATGCATCCTGCTCATTGGACTGCCAGACACTCATAATCATCGCATCCTCGCCCTCCAGAAGGTTAAGGCACATGTTCTCGGTGGGCAGGCAGAAATCACGAGCCGTTTTCGCGCTGTAGATCAGGTCGTCGCCGAAGTAGTCTGGCACGACGACATAGCGGGTATTTGATCGCAATGCGACAAAGCCGCTGGGTTCGCTGGACTGAATTTCCAGGATGGCTTCGCCCGTGGTCAATCGAAACCGCACCGTCCCGCCCTCGGTAAACCTCATTGCAACGCCCACGCCGGCAGAAGTGTTGTCGACGATTTCCAGGCCTTCCCGCAAGACCTGTGGCGACGAATTCGTCCCGAGAAAGTTCAGCGTCGCCCTGTGCTTCAGCCCCGCGGCTGTCTTTGAAAAGACCTCGACTCCGTTGCCTTTTTTCCGCAGCACGACCGCCAACCTGTCGTTCCTCAAAACGGCATCACCGGAGAATTGGTGGTTGGTTTGGTCTTCGGGGATTTGGGTCCAGGCGGTCGGAATGGTGAGCATCTCTGCGCTCTCGCGCTCGGTCGAGGGTGAACCCGAATCCAGAATGCGGGTGATCGGCGGCTCTTCCTCTCCGAGAACTGAAAGCAGAGGAAGCGATGCCAGCAGGAATAAGAATGGAACTGCTTTCATTGATCAGCCGCAGACAGGATCGAAAGGGAACGACGAAACTCACCCGAACACAGGACGCTCGGGCCTCCTCTCGAGTGTGTCGAGTCCTTCGTGGTTAGGCTATCCATGTTCATACTTTATCGCCAATCTGGATACATATCCGACCCGCCTTCTGTGAGCTTGCGCGGGGTTCCACCGGCAGACGCGATGACATAGAGTTCCCAAGGACCTTGCTCCGATGCGCCTTGGCAGAAGACGAGGAATTTGCCATCTGGACTGTACCGGGCATAACGCTGTACGCCTCCGAACGGCGTTATGACCCGGTTCTTGGTGCCGTCGGGGTTGATAGTGCAGATGTGAGTTTCAGTCTCGTACACGAGGCGGGCTCCATCCGGCGACCAATGCGGTTCACAGGCGCCCTGTTTGTCGTAAACCTTGGCCGGCTTACCGCCTTCCGCGGACACGGTGAAGACTCCGTTCCCAGCGTTCCACCGGGCGGCGAAGGCGATCACCTTGCCGTCCGGCTTCCAGGCAGGGCCTGAGCAATGCGGCCAGTCTTCCGGGGTTAATACCTTTTCCGTCCCGCGCGCAAGGTCGCGCGTGAGGATCTTTTCGTTCCGGCGCAGCGCGATGCTTTTACCATCCGGCGACCATTCGGCCTGGTCACCATCGCAAATCCGCTCCGGTTTCGACCCATCTGCGAGCATGCGCCAAACGCCGGCTTTGCCGCCACGGGTAGATGTGAACAGAACCGACGTGCCGTCGCCGGACCACATCGGGTCAACGTCCTGGTCCTCGGATTCCTGTTTCGTGAGTTGCTTCAGCCCGGTTCCGTCGGCACTCATAAGCCAGATGCGCCACGCTCCAGACCGGTTGCTCGAAAGGAGAATCAGGTCGGCTGAAGGGCTGGCGGCGGGAGCCCTCGCGCAGAGCGCAACGAGAAGAACCACAAAAGCAATTCGCGCCGGGTTCAACCGCAGACGGAGGTGAATGTTCACGGGGCAAATACTCTGCGTTTCGCGCAGTTACTGTCAAACGATAGTTCCGGCTTGAAAAACGCCGGCTTCAACTTAGGCTCGCAATGTGCTAAACCCGAATAGTGTGTCCGCGATGCTGAGGCTCCGGTTTGCCCTCCGATCATTCTTGCTCCTTGCGCTGATTGCCGCCGCCTTATTGTTCTATGTCGGTCCGGCAAACGCCCAAGTCCCTTTTCGCGAACGGTTAAAGGCTTTGCCTTTCAAGATTGCTTACGAATCGTACCCGGACAACAACTGGGAGATCTTCGTGATGAACGCGGATGGCTCAGAGGCGGTGAACTTGACGAAGACGCCGGACGCAAACGAGCACTACCCGCAAATCTCGCCCGACGGCAGAAAGATTCTCTTCTCAGTGGACGAAGGGGAAGGCCGTGACGCCGTTCGCAGCCTGTATGTGATGGATATCAACGGCAAGAACCGGAAAAAGCTCACCGATCACGCTCGGGAACCGTTTTGGAGCCCCGACAGCAAGCTGATCGGTTTTCTGTCGCAGGAGTTCCCCAAGTTCAACGTGATGGACTTTTACACGACCGGGATGAGTTTCTATGACTTGGCTAAGGGCAGCATCCAGCCGCACGTGAACAGCAAGAACCTGCATCACCTTTACAACCCGGGCTGGGCCAGGAATGGCAAATGGATTGTATCAACAGTGCATGCTGGAATGGGTGTTGACCACGGCATACTCCTGATTGAGGCCCGCGGGACGAATGTTATCAACCTAAAAATCCCCGGCTGCCGCCCGTGTCTCAGTCCGGACGGCAAACAGATTGCCTGGGGAGCTGGCGACCACGAAATCGCCACCGCGCCTATTGCTCTTGATGCGGACCGGCCTTCGGTTGGAGAGTGGCGCCTGCACATTAAAGACCAGACGAACAAGATCTACCACGTGGACTGGTCTCCCGACAGCCGCTTCCTGAGCTTCAGCCGCGGACCGGACGGGGAAGGCGACCTGAGCAAACCGGGCACTTTCCAAGCCGCTTGCGAGATCGTCGGGGTCCACGCCGCCGGCTGGAACATCTGCGTCGTCCCCGCGGACCGGCAGGGCAGCCTCGACCTGAATGACCCTTCCGAAACCGACTTCCTGATGCTCACGACCAACGGTCTCAGCAACAAGGAACCCGCCTGGTTTCGGGCCAGACGCTGATCGTTCCCGCACTCCTTTGTAATTATGTCCACGATTTGTTTGCTGGCGTCGGTCCCGCTTCTGGTTCTACTAAGCGGTTGTGGGAAATCGGAACCGGGCTCGCTGAATGAGCCGGGCACGGGAGGCGGCGCGAAACAGCCAGGGAGCCCGAGTGCTGTCGAGATCACCACCCAGTCCGGCGTCCACATGGTCTATGTGCCCGCAGGCGAATTCCTGATGGGCAGCGACCAGGGAAACCCCGACGAGGCCCCGGCGCACAAAGTCAAAGTCAGCACCTTCCTGATGGATCAATTCGAGGTGACCCAGGAGCTGTTCGCGAAGGCGCAGTTGCCGAATCCGTCGCATTGGCAGGAGAGCCCCCAAAAGCCGGTGGAGCGGGTACGCTGGCGCGATGCCAAGCGTTACTGCAACGAACGCTCGCTGCTCGAACATTTAAAGCCCTGTTACGACGAAAAGACTGTGGACTGGGATTGCGATTACAGTGCGAACGGTTACCGGCTGCCAACCGAAGCGGAATGGGAATATGCCTGTCGTGCGGGAGCGGATGGACCCTATGATTTCGGGC
This sequence comes from Limisphaerales bacterium, assembly GCA_003152225.1. Classification (GTDB taxonomy): domain Bacteria; phylum Verrucomicrobiota; class Verrucomicrobiia; order Limisphaerales; family UBA8199; genus PALSA-1440. The sequence continues at coordinate 9,584 of PLZQ01000464.1, forward strand.
GCGCTGACAGGCTCCGGCAGTACGCCTGGCTGGCCGACAATTCGGACCAAAAAACGCATGCGGTCGGCCAGAAGAAGCCTAACGGCTTTGGGATTTACGACCTTTACGGCAACGTCTCCGAATGGTGCGAGGATGTTTACACGGTCACCTATTACAAAGAGAGCCCGGCGGCGGATCCTCACGGGCCGCCCGCCCCGGGAAAGGATGTGAAGCGAGTGATCCGCGGAGGAAGCTGGAGGTCCAGCCCGGACCAGTGCCGGGCTACGGCACGCCAGGGGGAACGAACTGGCAACACGGACGCGTGCTTCTCGACGGACTTTTGCGGCTTCCGCTGCGTGCGCCGCGTCACACCGGAAGAGCTCCAGCAACTGAGGGGCGCGAAATAACCAAGGCGCTCACCCAAATGATTTCCGGCTAGATGCTCTTCCACACTTGGCCGTTCTTGATTTTCCTGCTGGTCGTCCTGCCGGTGTTTTTCGCTCTGCGGAAGACCCGCCTATGGCTGCCCTGGCTGACCCTTGCCTCGTACTTCTTCTACGGCTGGTGGAATCCATATTACCTGCTGCTCGTGATGTACTCCACGCTGCTCGACTTCTCCCTGGTCGCGCTGATGGACCATTGCCCGCACGCGGGCGAAAAGGTGGAGGTGCGAGCGCGCCTGATGCATCTGCGGTTTGACGACAGGGTCCTGAAATTCGCGTTCCTGGGTTCGTTGCTGGCGGCTCTCGGCATCGTCGCACTGGCGGTTGCCGGCCCGAAAACACTGCGGCCCACGATGACGGGATTCGGCGTGCTCGTGCTGCTCATGGGCTTGGGTGCGCTCTACAGCAGTCGCAGGATCTGGCTCCTCATCAGCCTCGTCAATAACCTGGCGTTGCTCATCTTCTTCAAATACGCGCGCTTTTTCGCGGAGAATCTGAACACCCTGTGCTCCTGGCTCCACGTGCCGCTGAAGCTGGCCGATCCTTCTACGCTCATGCCCTTCGGCTTTCAATACCTGCTGCCGGTCGGCATCTCCTTCTTCACCTTTCAATCCCTTAGCTACACGATTGATTTCTACTTCGGAAAGGTGCATCGCGAGCGCAATTTCCTCCGCTTTGCCACCTTCGTTTGCTTCTTCCCGCAGCTCATGGCCGGGCCGATCGAGCGCGCCCGGCATCTCCTGCCGCAGTTCAATCAGTTCCCGCCGGTGCGCCTGCAGAATTTCACCGATGGCGCATCGCTTTTCCTCGTCGGCCTCTTCAAAAAGCTCGCGCTGGCCAACTACCTGTCGTTCTACGTCGAGCGGGTATATGACAACCCCGGGGCCTTCGGCGCGCCGGCGCTATTCCTCGGCACCGTGGCTTTTGGTTGGCAGATATTCTTTGATTTCAGCGGTTACACCGACATGGCGCGCGGCGTGGCCAAGGTCATGGGCTTCGACCTGATCCTGAACTTCAACAATCCCTACCTCGCCACCGGCCTGGGTGATTTCTGGTCCCGCTGGCATATCAGCCTTTCCACCTGGTTCCGGGATTACGTGTACATACCGCTGGGTGGGAACCGGGGCGGAACCCTCTGCACTTATCGCAACCTCTTCCTCACCTTCTTTATCTCCGGCATTTGGCATGGGGCCAATTGGACGTTCATGATCTGGGGAGCCCTGCATGGCCTGGGCATCCTGGTCACGCGCGAACTGGAGCGGTCAGAGGTTTACCGCGAGCGCGTGCCCAAGCTGGTCAAGCAATTCGGCGTGTTTCTCTTTGTTTCCTTTACTTGGATATTCTTCCGTGCGGATTCGCTTAGCGATGCGCTGTTGATCGTTCGACGCATCTTCGGCGCGGCCTGGCAGGACCCACGGATTCCTGCGTTGATGCTCCTGCTGATAGGCATGGTATGGCTTTACGAATTCTTGTACGAGTCAAAGGCTAGAGAACTGCTGAAAACCCACTTTGTGCGTGTGGGCGTCGCCGTGGGGATGCTCGTGTACCTCTGCATCTGTTCCTCGGGGGGCGGCGCGTTCATCTATTTCCAATTCTGATATGGAAGCCGGGACACCCACTGCAAAACCGCTTGTCCACCCGCCGGCCACCGCGCAAGGAGGCGACACAGCGCGGGCGGAGAGCGGGATTTCCGCTCTGTCCAAGGTGCCCTTCGGCGTCAACGAGGTGCGGCTCAACGCATGGCAGTGGCTCGCTACATTCTTGATTGTCGCGCTGGTGATCCTGCTGACACCTTGGCTTTGGGAACGCCTCGAGCGTTTCGATACCGGTCCCGACTACCGCATTCCCTACGACCTCAGCAAGGACTATTGGCTCTACGCCCGCCGGTTGCGCCAGGTGGCCAGCCCGGACAAAGTCATCGTCCTCGGCGATTCGGTCGTGTGGGGCGAATACGTTGCCCCGGACGGCACCCTGTCTCATTTCCTGGACCGGGCGACGGCAGCAACCAACCGGTTTGTCAACGGCGGGCTGAACGGCCTCTTTCCGCTCGCGCAGGAAGGCTTGGTCACGTGGTACGGCAAGTCGCTTCGTCATCAGAATGTCATTCTTCAGTGCAACCTCCTCTGGATGACCAGCCCGAAGGCGGATCTGAGCTCAGACAAGGAAGAGCAGTTCAACCACTCCCGCCTGGTGCCGCAGTTTTCGCCGCGCATTCCCTGCTACAGGGCGGATGCCAACGAGCGCTTGAGCGCTGTCCTGCAGCGAGAGGTCACTTTTCTGCAGTGGATCGGGCATTTGCAGAACGCCTATTTCGGCCAGAAGAGCATCCTGGGCTGGACGCTCGAAGACGACGGCGGCAATCCGCCGCGCTACCCGAACGTTTACCGAAACCCTCTCGCGCAAATCACGCTCGTCGTTCCTGCCTGCCCTCAGGACGATCCCCAGCGCGGGTTGAAGAGCGTCCGGCACAAACCATGGTCAACCGACGGTCAGGCCACGACCCGCTTCGAGTGGGTGCCTCTCGAATCATCTCTCCAGTGGCATGCCTTTCAGCGCGTGGTCAGCCGGTTGCGAGAACGCGGCAACGACGTCCTCGTCGTGGTGGGACCGTTCAACGAGCACATGATGACCGTCGAAAACCGGGCGACGTATCAAGGCATTCGCGATGGGATCGCGGCATGGTTGCGGCAAAACAATGTTCGCGTCGTTGTGCCTGAAGCATTGCCCAGCGCACTCTACGCCGACGCCAGCCACCCGCTGACGCAAGGGTATGAGCTGCTGGCCAACCGTATCTGCGCGGATGAAACATTCGGGAATTGGCTGAAATCCTCCGGGAATTAAACGATTTCAGGGGAATCGCCTTTTGGTGTAAACTCCTCTGCGGTGCCGAGGATACTTATGGTGGTAAACAGCTATCGCATGTGCAAATGGTCCGCTGGACGGCAGACAAGGATTCTGTGCTGCGTCCTTCTTTTGCTCGGCTTGCCGCCAAGCCAATCGCCTGGGGGAATACCGTGGCGACCCCGGAGCGGGCCACCCCGTGAAGGCATTCATTCCAATAGTTGTAGCCCGGCAAGCCAAGACGGGGAATCGGCGGGGCCGTGTTGCGCATCTGCGCCGCCTTCTCGGCAAGGGACATCCGGCGCACCAGGTCGTTCACCCGCTCAGCCAGCGGTTGCTCCGGGTCCCGCCACCGCACCGGGCCTTCCACGACCGGTGGCACCAGCCAGGCCGGGTCGGCGCTCGGGGTTAAATCAGCGACCTTCATGAACACGAGGGAATCGCCGGCCGCATCTCTTAGTTCGAACGTGTTCAGCTTGGCGAGGTCGCGGCGCGCGATAAATTGCACGCTCAGCGGGCCGTGCGCGGCGTCCCCTGCATGCTCCACTGCTGCGCGGACGCGCCAGACTCGATCCATCCCGCCCGCAACCGTAAAGATGTCGAGGTTGGTGGCAATGGCCTGACTGCCGGTGAGGATGTCAAACACGCGCTGGCCGGGTTGATCGTATTTCAGTTCCACCAGGCCGATTTCCAAAGTGTATTTGCCGGGTTTGAGTCCGGGAACCGAGAGGACGAAGTTGGTGCCCACGACTTCATCCCGGTAAGCAGCTTCGTTGCCCGGGGCGTTTGCGATGAGGAACGTGTCGCTGGTGCCATGTTGGAACTGGCCGCTGATGACCACTTTTGCATCGCAGGCGCCGCACACCTCCTCGTCGGCGACGGCGGTTGCAGGTAGGCACAAGACGAGTGCCGGCACGCCGGCGGCGAGGAGATTGAAGATGGAGCGCATACGCGGGTTATTGTGCTCGCGCGGTGATGAAATCTACTACTGGTTTCGGATCTTTCGGCGCGGTTGGAAAGTGCCCCTCTCCCTCCCTGACGACGACCGTGATCTTTCCGCCGAGTTCCTTATAACGTTTCTCGACGACGCGAGTCTGGCTCTCCAACCAGGGGTCCAAGGCGCCGCAGTCGTGCAAGACCGGCACGCCTGCCTTCGCCAACGCCGCAAGATTGTCAATCGGTTGCGCTTTGCCCGCCATCAGACTGCGCATGAGCGGATTCCGGGCATAAATGCAGGAGACCTTGCCCGGGTTGGCGACCGCCCAGGCGTAGGCTTCGCCCGCCTTCGGCCCGGTCCCTTTCAATACCGGATTGCTCGAGAATCCATTATCCACAAGGAGTTTGTAAGTATCGTCCCACCGCTTTTGCTCCGCACCCCCTCCTCCGAGCCGGGCGATCACAATGTGGAAGCCCTTCGCCAGTAGCGCTTGCTCGACGGTCGAATCCCGCTCGATAGGATCCCCCGTGAACATCCAGGGTTTTCCCTGCGCCACGGTCTTGGGCACAATGATCGATATGCCGTCCGACCTGAAGGTGCCAGGATTGTTGGCGTCGTAGCGGTCGTAACACTCCGTGAACCCTGGCCCCCGGGCCGTGGCATAGGTGGCCTCTTCCTTTAGAAAGATGTAGGAAGGCTCTAGGCTGTAGTAATATCTCTTCGTGTAGTTCGCATCCACGAAAGCGGGCCGGTTGGCCGTGGACCGTATCATATGCTGCTCGATCCAATCGGCAATCGGCTTAGGATTCTGCAAGCTATGCGGGTGATGGGCGTGGCCTTCCTTGATCATCACCGTGATCAGGCCACCCGCCTGATGGTAGATGTCCTCGATGGCCAGAGTATTCAGCCGCAACAAAGAATCCTCAGTGCCGCCAACTTCCAATACTGGGACGTCGTGCCTGGCCAGCTCTGGAATTTTGGCGAAGTCATCCTCGTACAGCGCGCAATTATCGGCATAGATGCACGCTACTTTGTCGGGATTGACCACGCCCCAGTTGAACTCATTCACCCCGCCTTTGCTCATCCCGATGAAAGCGGCCTTCTTTGCCATCCCATGCTCCTCCGTCAGGAAGGTGTACCACCGGTCCCACGCTTTGCCTTGCTTGCCGCCATCCGGGGCGACGAACGCGATATGGAACCCGCGCCTGAGCAGCTCGACTTCAGCCTGGGGCTCGTGGTTCCAATAGCAGCCCCGCCAGGACCACGGAGTGCCGGGCGCGGCCTTCTTGGGAACGACCACCACGCACCGGCGTTTGCCGCCCTTCACGGCGGTGTCGACACTAAAGCCCGCCACCTCGCCCGCAAGCGCCGTCATGGGCGTGATCGCGCCCGCGGCATCGTCCATGACGAAGTCATAACGGTCGAATCCCTCGTGCCAGGTGGTCTTTGGGCCGTCGAAGGGGACGTATCCATCGGACGCCAGCGCACCTTGAGAAGTCCGAAGCATAGCCAATAGGGCGGCTGCTCCGAGGCCACAACGCAAATACATTGTTATGCTCTTGTTCATTGGATCGACCCTTTCCCTGTAAGTTCTTGCGGACAGATTCTTTGACATCCGTTCATCCCCCTTACTGTTTCTGCGGCTCACCCGTGGCCGGTTCTGATTTCAACCCTACGCCGTTCACCGTAATGACCGCGTAAGAGTGTTTCTCGTCCGTTTTGGCCGAGGTGTCCACGAAGCGCATTTTCGGCATTGGCTGGGCAGGAGTATCGTGATACGTCATCGATTGGAACAATGCCCGTCCGAATTTGCCCAGCGGCTTCTCCGGCACCTTGGCGAACTCTCTCCCATCGCGAAGTACGATGAAGCCGCCGATGCCGCTCTCGAAATCCGCTTCCGCGTCCCAACCGATTTCCGCTCCCTAGTCCCCATTTTGGGTCACGCGCACGTCGAAGGGCGGGGGCGGCGGGGTGGTGTCGCCCACGGCGCCCGTCTTGACGTATTCCATCCAAGCCTTCGCCACCGCTTCGTTGGGCAGCCACACGGACTCCTCCGGCTTTCCATTGTAATCGGCCGCCGGCACTGCCGTGTCGCCGCCGAGCGGCGCCAGCCAGGCCTGGCTCAGGTCCACCGGCTTAAGCGTTTGATCTTTGCTTGACTTGTCCGGCAATCGCATCGCCAGGCAGGCGTCAAGGAACGGGATGGCGAAATAGCGACTGTCGCCGCACTCGTGGCCGGTGCGCGGGTCCTGCGCAAAGCCGGCGGGCGCAACCTTGCTGCGGTAAACCCCATAGGTGGCCAGCAGGATGCGCGTCAGTCCTTTTTCATTCACGCCGGTACTGCACATCCTCGGGATCGCATAACTTGCGGCTGGAATGGTGACCGGTGGGTACATGGCGGGTCTGTTAGTCCACACGAAAGCTGAGCCGGAGCGGTAGTAAACCGCGACGACGCGTTCGGGATGGAGGGTGCTCATGACATCGGCCCATCCGGCGCCGGCGGAATGACCCCAGAGCGCCCAGGGAACGGTCGCCAATTCAGGATGGCCGGCCTTGGCCGCAAATTCGCCCAGGGCTCTGACGAAGGTCTTGTCCGAGCCCAGGCGCGGGTCGAACCAGTAGTCCGAACCTGCGGGACCGAGGTCCCCATCGTTCAACACGTGGTAAGAGGGACCGAGCAAGGCGCAGTCCCACTTCCTGGCCAGGGCCTGCCAGTGCAGGTCGTAGGCGGCAGTGGATCCTTCTTTGGAAGCCGTCATGCCCGCGCCGTGCTGGTGGACGATGATGCCGCGGAAGTTCTTCACGCCATCCGGAATCCAGAGAGTGTACGTGACGGCAATTCTCAGTTCACCCTCGACCGATGATGCCGGATAATCAACCTTCACATAATGTCCGGCCCCGCGTATCGTTCCCGCGCAGCCAAATACCGCGGCGATAAGCAAGCTGAGTGCCTTGAGCCTCATAACGTAATAGGGCTGCCCGAGGACGGGCAAGGCGAGGCCCATCGGCAGCAAAATGGGGAGAATCTTCATGGCCTGAGTTGCGCCATGCTTCAGCGGCGTAAATAGTGTGGGCGGAGTCTTCATTTTAAGAACACGCTACTAGTCGACCACCGCCACGTCTTTGGTCCGCGATTCGGGAGTGACCTTTAGATCTGTGATCTTACCGCCTTCGACATGACCTTGCACCGTCGTCTGGTATGGAGCATGGAGTTTGAAGTCGGCCGTCCATTCCTTGGGCCATGCAGGCAGCAGTTGAACGCGTTTGCCATCGCATTGCATCAGCATCTGCTGGAGCGTGATCATTCCGGAGCCGCCGTTATCGAGATCCGGAATCCAATCGTGGCTGGCCCTCCAGAACCAGATAAACCGCTGGTCGCCGTACGCAGTAAACTCGCTGGTGACCGCTTTTTGCGCCTCCGCCGTCAGCCCCAAGACCGAGGCTTGCGTTCCGTCCTGCCCCCAACAGGTGTACTGAGGGAAGAGCCGGGCTGCATAGGTCCTTTGCGCCAGATCGAGATTGGGTTTGCCAACGCCATAGAGACGATAAGGAAAGGCGACGTAAAGCTCCGGGTTCTCTGAATTGCTGGGTTTGCCGTATTTTTCAGCAGGAAGAATCACTACCATCCCATCGTCATCACCCTTTCCAGCGGAGGGTATTTTGCCATGGCTTGTTTTGCCGACAGGGATTGGGGGCAGATCGCGGAGCAGTTTGGCCCAGGAAGCGCGCTGTTGCCGGGAGGTGACTTCGTCCGGCAAGGCCAGCAGGCGCGGCAGAATCGCCGCGAGTCCGGCGATGTCGGGCGTGGGGTTTACCGCATCCATTTGGTAGGTCTCCAGGGATTGCGCCGGGGAGAGCTTGATCTTCCCGTTTGCGTCGCGGTTCCAGTGCTGGTCGTAATAAGTGACGATGGCATCGGCAAAAGGAACCAGAGAAGAGCGGGCGAAGCCGGTATCCTGGCTATGGTCGTAGCTATCCAGCATCTGCATGACGACTTCCACGGCGCCTTGGATGTGGTAGCGAATCCAGGTGCTGCTCACTTCATTGGAGGGATTGTCCCAACCGAAGTCGTTGAGATTGGGAAGCCCCCAGAAGTAAATGGTTTCGATAAATGCGGCCCCATCGTGATGATAGTAAAGGCGGGTGCGATCCTTTGCCAGCGGCAGGGCTTTGAGGTACATCTCAAACCAGGGTTTGAGGAGGTCGCTATCGCCGGTGGCAATCAGCGGCCAGTAAAGCAGGCGAGTGTTCTGATTCCAAAAACTGTTGCCCCATTCCCGGAAGTCGGGGTTGTGGTTGGCGGTCTTGGAGTCTCTTCCCTCTGCCATCTCGTGTCCCACCGTAAAGAGGCCGCCGTTGAACTTTGCCGGCTGAGCGCCGCGGGAGGAACAGGCTATCATCCACCGTTGGATGCAGTAGCTTTGAGAGACTTTCGCTGCGTCCGGCGTTCCATCAACGTGAATCCAACTGCGATTCCAAAACTCATTCCACCATCGCTCATGCACCCGCCGCGCCTGGTCAATCTTCACCCGGTCCACCTCCTTGATCAGGGAGTCCAGGTTCTTCTCCCAGCTCTGGGGAGACGCGGCTTGCTCCTGGGTGAGGGCACATAAATCGAGGCGCCACTCCTGGCCGGGAGTGGAGGATTGAAGAGTGTGATCATCCCTGCTGACCAGGCCCGGCCCGCTCAGCGCCGCCCCGAAGCAACGGTGCAATAGAGGATCAGGGTACTTTGCCAGCAGCGCTCCCAGATTCTCCTGCTGCAAGACCAATGGATAAACGCTGTTCGAATTGAAGTGGTACCAGGTAAGGCGATCCGCTCGGGCCGGGAGGACCGTATCGGGCTCGAAATTGATAGAAAGGCGGTGCCCGCCAAACTCAAAAAGACCACCTCGCTCTGGTGACGGAGTGCCAAAAGGACGGGTGGTTGTGCGCCAGACTTCTAACGAGGCCTGGAGAGTTCCTGAACTCGCCAAATGAGTTTCGACGTGGATCACCGGATGATTCGCGTCGATCCACACCTGGACCGTGTTGGCGCCGCTCCTGATTTCAATGGCGCCCTTTTCAAGTGCCAGCTTTTGCTCAAATCTCGCCTCGCTCCCGAAGGGGTTGGGCGACAGCTTCATCCGCACGCGCCCGAGCTTAACCAGCTTTCCCAAGTCCGTCCACGCATCGGCCTTGGCCACCAGCAGCACTACATCACCGTTTTGCTCGGTCCAAACATTGGCCGCAACGTCTCCGTTGCCAATCGGCATGGAGTCGTTTTCATTTTTCCCGGGCGTTGTCCAGATCACGTCGTTAACGGCACAATTCGAAACGCCCGGGGCGTCCTGCGCCCACTGGCTACTCGAACTGATTACGAGAAGAAGGACGGAAGACAGGAACTTTATTGGGGGTTGCATATCGCGTTTCTTGCTCATTTGCGTTCGGTTCCGAGGTAGTTCATGGCCGCTTCAGTCCGCGACCGGAGCGGCGAAAGTAGCGGATCTTTTTGCCGGGCATCATAACTGAGCGACGCGGATCGAATCGTTGTGTAAAGCCGCTGCGATGGAGCCACGCAGGAACGCCGTGCCCTGGCGCACGAATGCTTCCGGATCGGGGCAAAGGTTCTGGAAGATGCCCCGCGAACAACCAAACCCTTCGGGCCCCGTGTTATATGTTTCCAGCATCAGCCGCACGCACCCATTCGCCTCGCCCAGCGCTTCGAACACCGCCATCCAGGGGATGAGCCCCCCGCCGGGCACTCCGCGATCGTTCTCGCAGGTGTGAACACCCCACAATACCGGCAGCGCACCCCGGATCGCTGCACCATAATCGCGCTCCTCGGTGATCATGTGGTAAGTATCCAGGTTAACGCTGAGGTTGGGGTGGGCGGCCATGCGGACGAGGTTTACGGCCTGGGCGGCGGTGTTGACCAGATGAGTTCGGAACCGGCTCATCGGTTCAATCACTACCCGCACACCCAGGCGGCCGGCGTATTCGGCCAGGGCATGGAGGTTCTCCGCCGCCCGCGGCATCTCCTCCGCTGGCGGAGGGCGGCGGCACACCTGACCGGGATGGCCGTAGTGCGCACCGCAATACGCCGCAGCCCCAAGCTCCGCGGCCTGCCCGACGGTTTTCTTATGCCACGCCAGCCCAATCTGGCGATGCCGCGCATCATCTGCGGAGAGGTTGCACTCCTCGGGCCAGTGGTTGCCCGGGCCGACGGTCAACTCGATGCCTAACGACTCCGCATGCCAGCGCAAGCGCGCCCGGTCAAACTCCACGTCATCACCGAGCGAAATCTCGAAAAGCGTCAACCCTAGCGAGCGCGCCTGGTCCAGGATTCCCAAATCGCGGTCAGTCCAGTGGCTTTTCCACAAGAACTGGTGCGCGCCGAACTTGAAATCTACGACAGGCATCACAAATGGTTTCATGCTATAAAGGAACGGCGGCAGTGCATATCCCCTTTTTCGGGGGACGTCTGAGGGGCTCGATGTGAACCGGCCGCCCAGATTGTGCGGATGGGCTTTGGCTCCCGCAGGCTGTGGGTAAAAAGCAGGTTCTGAGCAAGGTTCCCCGGGTCAATTGCTGGTGGCCAGTTCGCCATTCAGACGCGCCGCCTGACGGGGGCTGACCGACACCTTCGTTGTCGTTTGACCGTAACGCACCGTGCAGGAGCCGCCCGCGCGATTGCTGATCTCCGCTGAGCTCAGTTTGCCGTTCTTCCATTCGATGCTGACTTCGTAGCCGCCACGGGCACGCAGTCCCCGGACCGAACCGGCAGGCCATTGCGGCGGTAAGGCCGGCAACAGGCTGATTTCTCCGGCATGGCTCTGAACCAGCGCCTCGGCCACCGCGGCCGTATAACCGAAGCTCGCATCAGATTGATTCGCGCCGGCGTTGTGCAGGTTAACGGCAGGTGCTCGATTCATATAGGTCTCGATGAGTGATCCGACTTTGTCGCCTCGCTCCAGGCGGGCCCACATGGCGATGCCCCAGGAGAGTGGAAAGCCTCCACGCGGAGGATGAGCTTCCATCCACTCTTGATAGGCTGCCGCAAAATCCGGGTTGCGGCGCAGGGTGATTGAGCTGCCGGGAAAAAAGGCGAAGTTTGGCGAGACATTGTGTCCTTGAGGGCCAGGTTGCCAGTCTTCAATCCACTCCTGGACGAAGCCGGACCTGCCGATTTGATACGGCGGAACCCGGGCCAGGGCGCTTTCCAGCCGGGCGCGAAAATCCCCATCCAGCCCCAGGGTCCGGCTCGCCTCAATGCAGTGCGGAAACAATTCGCGGATGAGCGCCACGTCCATCGTGGGTGAGGGCGACAGGAAAGCCATTTTGCCCTGAGCGTCAATATAGCCGTGTTCCGGCGACATCGAGAACGGCGTGACCAGCCAATGGTGTTTCGGTTCTTCCACCATGACTTCGAGCAGGAACTGCGCGGCCCCTTTCATCACCGGGTAATACTCCCTGAGAAAGCGAATATCGCCCGTAAACGCGTAATGCTCCCACAAATGCTGGCAGAGCCACACTCCGCCCACGGGCCACATACCAAATCGCGCGGCGTCCACCGGGGCGGTTCCCCGCCAGAGGTCCAGGTTGTGATGAGTCACCCAGCCGCCACACCCATAATAGAGCTTGGCGGTTTCAGCGCCGGCAACCGAGATATCTTTGACCATGTCGAACAACGGCTGCGCGCATTCGGACAAGTTGCAGACCTCGGCGGGCCAGTAGTTCATCTCGGTGTTGATGTTGATGGTGTACTTGCTGCCCCACGGTGGAAGGACATCCTCGTTCCAGATGCCTTGCAAGTTCGCGGGCTGCCCGCCCGCGCGGCTGCTGGCCGCCAGAAGGTAACGTCCGAATTGAAAGACCAGCGCCTCGAGGTTCGCGTCCGAGCCGGCTGCGCGAACGGCCTTGAGGCGCTCGTCGGTCGGCTTCTGGTTCAGTGAGGCATCGCCGACGTTCAGATGCACCCTGCTCATCAATCCTCGAAAGTCGGCTTCATGCCGTTGGCGCAACGTCGCATAGTCTTTGGCCGCGGCCCGCGAGAGGATCTGGCGGCAGAGCGCGGGAGGATCGCCGCCGATGTTGGTGTAATTCAGGTAACTCGTCGCGATGGTGAGGATGAACGTAACCGCATCCGCTTTCTGAATGCGCAGAGTGCCGTTGACTGCTTCGGAACTGCCGCCCTGAGGCCACGCCACCAGCTCGGTTTGGAATTTCAAACCCTGTCCCTGGACCGGCGCGATCAGCCAATTCGTCTCCTCACCGACTTTCTTCCACGAGCCATTGATCACCAGCCGGCCCGGCATCTCCGTCGAGGCATCGAGGTATGGGCTTTTCATTCGGGCCTCAACCGAGACGCGCCCGGGTTTGTCTCCGCTGATATGCATCACCAGCACGCGGTCCGGGTAGGACGCGAAAACCTCGCGGGTGAGAATGGCGTCGCCCGCAGTGTAGCTGATCTTCGCCACGCCGGTTTCCAGGTCCAACTCGCGGCGATAATCCCGGGCATTGCCCACATCCTCAAAACTCAGGAGCAAATTGCCGATGGGCTCGTAGGCTTGCTGCGCCCTGGGAACGCCATAGAAATGCTCGTCGGTCATGATCTCGGCCTCCTCGAGTTTTTCTGCAAGAGCCAGGTCCCGAATCTGCGGGAAGTAGCGAAGCGCATTGGTATCGTTGTAATCGTGCGGGCGTCCCGACCAGAAGCTGGACTCATTGAGTGCGATCCGTTCCTGCTCGAGGCCTCCGAAGACCATCGCGCCCAACCCACGATCTCCCGCGCCATCGGTGGGATGCCGCCAGCTCGCACCGCTGCCACGACCAAGGCCTGCGTTTCGCTCGGACTGAAGGGATGCACCTCCACCCGCGCAAACCGCGACAGCGGCGGCCAGAAATGCCCGATGTCCCACGGATGCTCCGAACGCGTGCAAATCCACACCGGCGCCCGCTCCATCACGCTCTCAAAAAACGAACTCACCTTCGGCCCCGTCCAGCCAACCCCATCGAAAACCGCCGCCCTCCCCGCCGCGCCCAGCGCCTCCCGCAACCGCTTCTTCCGCTCCAGGAGTTTCAGTCCCGCTGGACTAAGCCCGAGCTGCGATTCAAGGCCCTCGCAGATCCCGCCCAGATGCGCTGACTGGCCGGAAACCAAGAAGTAGAGCTGCTCGCGCAGGTGCTCCACCATCGGGGACTTTCCCACCCCGGCCGGGCCAAAGATGAGCACGTGCGTGCGCTACGCGTGCAATGCGCCCAACTGGGAGATCGCCCTCTCCTGCCCCACGAAGGGAAGCTCGAATGAAGGCGGGGCCGGCGCCTCCGCTGGTCCGCTATTTTGAATTGGATCTCGACTGGCCATAACTCGCTACCGTCGCAAAAACATTGTTTCGGTAGGAGTCATCAGCCCAAAGGCGGTTTCCCCGCAGGGCGGGAAGGCAAACTCCATCGCCTCTAATAAACTACCACTCGCTCCGCGCCCGACAACCGCTCACTTGCCCTTAGCGAACACCAACCCGCCGCCAAACACAGCCCGCTTCCCCAGCTCCGCCTCGATGGCCAGTAGCCGGTTGTACTTCGAAATCCGCTCGGAGCGGCATGCCGACCCTGTCTTGATCTGGCCGCCGCCCATCGCCACCGCGAAATCCGCCATGAACGCGTCCTCGGTCTCTCCCGACCGATGCTAGATCACGTAGCGCCAGCGGGCGCGCTGACACATCTGGATCGCCTCGATGGTTTCCGTTACCGTGCCAATCTGGTTCAACTTGATCAGCACCGCCTTCAGTGAATCCTTCAGTTAACGAATAGTGAATGGGTAGATCCTAGTATGGCCGGGTGGGTAACGAGTAACCTTGACTTCCAGGGATTTCCTGCGATTCTACCCTCAGAAAACAGAGCATTTACCGCTCGATTCCGACCCTTATATTAACGTTCACATAAGGGTCGTTATGTGCACTTCGAAGTTATGTGCACCAACAGGGCTCGCCCGTGCATTTTTCAGCGTCTGATTTGTGGCTGGTTAAGTCGCCGGAGAGTAGCCACGCCTTGAATGGCCGGAGGTTTTCGTCATACCGCACCAGTGAGAGCGGACGACATCGTCTTGCACTGATGGCCCTCGGGCGGGCCACCAACTTCACATAATTTCTGATCGCTTCACTGGCGCTCTCGCAGTCGGCGGAAGCACCTGCCCTGAACACCGCGCCACGCTCAAGATGATGCCTCCGCCCGCGGAAGCCTTGCTGGGCCTTGATAAGCGGGCGTTGGAAGACCTCACTCTGCCAAGGACCAAGTTCACGGATTCCGCCCCGAAGACCCTCAACTCCGGTTCCTGGGCGGTCCGAACTTATGTGAACTTGCGTAACAACAAGGCCCAATGTTTACAGTGATTCTCGCCGCTTGGTGCACATAACCGGGAAGTCCACATAACGACCCTCGCCTCCAACCGCTGTTGCGATCAATAGAATCAAGGTGTTTGTGAGTTTTCACCTCTCGAAAAAGGGTCAACTGCTAACGCGTTCAATTCTGTCATTCGCGTTTAAGGTCGCTCAAACCTGTCGGAAAGAACCAAACTGAGACCAGGACAGAGCTCGCAACTTGGACCAATCTCTAAGCACCAAACCTCCCCACACCAGCTAAAAAGAGGAGCCCAAAGCACTTGAACCACCCGATCCGTTTCCCGATCCAGTACGCGTTCCCGGGATGTCAGCATACCGGACGCGAAATAAACGCTCGTCCTGGGTCAATTGCAGAAATGATTTTGAAGCGGTGAGCCCCTGAATTTCGACCGCACCACCATTTCCCCACCCCTCAGTTTTCATTCCCGTTCAAGGCCGTTCAAAGCTGTCGGGAAGAACCAAACTGAGACCAGGACACGAAAGTTGGACCATTTTCTCAGCACCAACCATCCCCACGCCAGCAGCTAAAAAAAGGAGCCCGGAGACGCCTGAGCATTTGAACTGGCCTGGTCTGCTCCCTCAACTGGTGCCGGTGAAGAAGGCGTGGGCTTCGACATTCCCCTTGCATTCATTGCGTCCTACCGCTATTCATCCTCAATACAATATGGCAAAAGCATTATCTAAATCACAAATCGTTGCGTCACTTGCGGAAACCGTTGGTCTGACAAAGAAGCAGGCCGTGCAAACCCTGGAAGCTTTGGTTGCACTGGCCTACAAGAACGCCAAGAACTCCTTCACGATTCCTGGACTGGGCAAGATTGTTCTGGTCAATCGCAAAGCTCGGATGGGTCGAAATCCAGCAACCGGCGAGACCATCAAGATCGCGGCAAAACGGGTGGTCAAGTTCCGCGTCGCCAAGGCAGCCAAAGACGCAATTCTGGGCAGCAAGTAGTTGTCGAAGATTCTGTTGTTGTTGAGGCGGAGGATTCAGTTCCTTCGCCTGTTTTGTTATTGGTGATATGCCGGCCGGTGATCTGTGGATACGCCGGCTCCTCCATCCTCATTCCGGCACACCACCATCGACCTGAAAACCACCGGCCGCCCTTGACATTCTTCAACACGGGACGATGTTGCTTTGGCTGACATGGACGCAGTAGTTGACAGAAGTTAGTTGCAGAAGTTCATGTCAGCCGCTTTGTTTGATCTCCGCACACCCCAACATCCCTGCCCTCGAAGATCCCCGGCCTACAGCTAACGGACACGACTGAGTATTTGAATTGATCGGATCCAAAACCAGCCAGGAAATCACCCAGGTCAATGTGTTTGGTTGGCCAGTTTCGAGATGCGGCCAAGATCCAGTTCTCCCTTCGCACCCCAGCCTTGAACACCCTCAGGAATCACAGGCCGGAATTGCTCGTAAAGACCAAATCCCCTTTGAGCCAATTCATCCGGTTTGAACGCAGTGGCCAACTCCGTCATGGCCTTTCGCACATCCGGCAGAGCATCCAGGAATTTGCTCTCCAAGTATCTTTCAACACCACCAGGGTCAATGGGCTTGGATTTGATCA
>PLZQ01000005.1 GCA_003152225.1 Limisphaerales bacterium
GCCCAATGCCGTGCTCGCCCAGCAATCGGTCCACACGCATGGCGCGCGGCATGAACCCAACCATGTCCGGCCACCACCCGCCAGCCAAACACCAAAAACCGCCAGTCCACCTCTGCCCCCTCTGTCCGGCCGATTCACCCGGACCAATCTACGGTTTGACCCCTTTCTGCACTTTGAGCAAGATTTCTTGTGCGCGCGCAAAAGCATACCCGGCGGCATCTCCCTCCATCCTCTATCCTCTTTGGTTGCGGCTCTGCCGCGCTGCGTCTCTGCGGTTTAACGGGGCTCCCTTCAACTGCACGGCCGCATGGGCAGGCTGGTGGAATAAGGGTGTGGATTGGAAATCATACAATAAGCTTATTGCATTTACTGTTGACGCCAATTTGCCTGGTGCTAATTTATACTTAAGCCGGTTTGCGCGCAGGTCGCAAACGCGGCGGGCACAGACCTTGGAGGTGCGTATCTCTAGGGTTATGAAATCGTCTGCTAACAGCGGCGGTGGGGTTGACGCGTCTGGGACAGTGTTGGATTTGTCCCAAACCCGCCAGGGGGAGTGCACAACCTCGAAAGAGCGCCGGTATTGCCTCCCCCAACAACCACAACACGAAATGAGAGAAAGGAGTTTTCTATGAATACAAAACCTAACTTCACTAACAGCTCGTGGAACAACTTCAACTGGCTGCTGGCCGCGCTGGCTTTGGCCCTCATTGTTTCTGCCCGAGCGGAAACGCAGCCCGCCGCCATCCCGTTCTCCGATATCGGAGCCAGGGCCACGGCGAATTACCAGGGTGACGCCCTGGGCGTCACGGCCACAGCCGACGGCGCGCGCTTACGCTGCGGTTTCCAGAAGCTCGAGGGCCAGGCCACACCCGAGGGGCTCTGGCTCGAATCCACCAAGCCGGGCGCCGCGGGCAGACTCCGTCTCACCGCCACGGCCCTCGGCCGCGCCGGTCTCTCAACCCTCAACCCTCAACTCTCAACCGCTCTAGCGACCACTGGCAAGGTCTCTGTGGACGGCAAGCTGGTGCAATTCACGCGTCCCGGCCTGACGGAGGAATACTCGGTGAGCGTGGATGGCGTGCGGCAGGATTTCATCATCGTATCTCCGCCCCTCAACCCTCAACGCTCAACTCTCAACCCGTCAGCGGGGGATTTGCGGGTGGAGCTGGCGCTGAGCGGCGCGCGGGCCGAGCCGACGGCTGGCGGCGCCAGGCTCAGGCTGGAGGGTTCGGGGCGCGCGGTGGCCTACAGCCGCCTGCGGGTCGCGGATGCCACGGGCCGGGAACTGACCGCGCGCCTGGAAGTGCTCTCGTCCGACCGGCTGGCCGTGACCGTGGCGGATGCGAACGCCATTTACCCCGTGCGCATTGATCCCACCTTCAGCGATGCCGATTGGGTCAGCTTGGGCTCGGGGATGAACGGCGATGTCAATGCGCTGGCGGTGAGCGGGACCAAACTCTACGCTGGTGGAGGGTTCACCACGGCGGGCGGGGTTGCGGCCACCAACATCGCCAAATGGGACGGAAGCGCCTGGTGGGCCTTGGGCTCAGGGCTGAACGGCGGCATCAGTGCGTTGGCGGTGATCGGGACCAATCTCTACGCTGGAGGAGGGTTCTCCACAGCGGGAGGTGTGCCGGCCAGCAACATCGCCAAATGGGACGGCGGCACCTGGTCCGCCTTGGGCTCGGGGATGAACGGCACGGTCGAGGCGCTGGCGGCGAGCGGGACTGATCTCTACGCTGGGGGAAGGTTCACCACAGCGGGCGGTCTGCCGGTCAATTATATTGCCAAATGGAACGGCAGCGTCTGGTCGGCCTTGGGCACGGGGATGAACGGCGATGTCAATGCGCTGGTGGCCAGCGGGACCAATCTCTACGCTGGAGGAAGGTTTACCACAGCGGGCGGAGTGCCGGCGACCAACATCGCCAAATGGGACGGAAGCGCCTGGTCGGCCTTGGGCTCGGGGATGAACGACTCCGTCTGGGCGCTGGCGGCGAGCGGGACCGATCTCTACGCCGGGGGATTCTTCACCACGGCGGGCGGGGTGCCGGCCACCAGCATCGCCAAATGGAACGGCAGCACCTGGTCGGGCTTGGGCTCAGGGGTCACTCGCGGTGGTCTAGCTCCTATGGTCCTTGCGCTGGCCGTGGGCGGGACCAATCTCTACGCTGGAGGATACCTCATCACGGCGGGCGGGTTGCCGGCCAACCATATTGCCCAATGGAACGGCAGCGCCTGGTCGGCCTTGGGCTCGGGGGTGAACGACAGCGTCAGAGCGCTGGCGGCTTACGGGGCGGACCATCTGTTCGTCGGGGGAAACTTTTCCCAGGCCGGGACCAACGTGTCCCCCTATATCGCCCAGGCGAATGTGGGCAGCGGCCCGCCAGTCATCGTCGCTTCCCCTGCGAGCCTGGCGGTTCCTGTTGGGGCCACGGCTGACTTCCAGGTTGCGGCCACCGGTTCGCCGCTGTTGGTTTATCAATGGGTCTTCAATGGCACGAATGCGATTGATGGCGCTACGAGCGCAGGTCTGAGCCTTGCGAACGTCCAGCTCACTCAAGC
>PLZQ01000040.1 GCA_003152225.1 Limisphaerales bacterium
GCCCGGCTTGAATGCCGCCAGCGCGATCCGGAATTTGTTGAGAAAACGGTCAGCCAGTTCTTCGACGACGATGAATCGCTTCGCCGCCACGCAGCACTGGCCCATGTTATTCATCTTGGCCCAAACCGCCCATTTGACCGTCTTGTCGAGGTCGGCATCCTTGAGCACGATGAAGGCATCGTTGCCGCCGAGCTCCATCGTGGACTTTTTGAGATTTTGGCCTGCTCTCGCGGCAATGCCTTTCGCGGCCTCCACACCGCCAGTCAGCGCCACGCCCTTGATCCGGGAGTCGTCGATCACGCGGTTCACTTGGTCGTGGGAGATCGGCAGGTTGGTGTATGCGCCCGCGGGCGCACCGGCCTCCCGCCACAACTTCTCGAAAGCGATAGCGCATTGCGGCACGCAGCCCGCGTGCTTCACCATCACGACATTGCCCGCCATCAGGTTGGGTGCGGCAAAGCGAGCGAGCTGGTAGTAGGGGAAGTTCCACGGCTGGACGCCGAAGAGCACNNCTGAGCGCCACTTCCCCCTGGGCCTCTTCGAAGCGCTTGCCCATCTCGTTCGTCATCGGGCGCGCGAACTCGTCCACCCGCGCGCGCAGAATGGCGGCGGCTTTTACGGCTACGACCGCTCGCTCCGCGAACGTTGTATGTCGCCAGCTTTCAAAGCAAGTTACAGCGGTCTTAATCGCCTTCTCAAGCTGCTTGTTGGTGAGTTCCTTGAACGTCTTGAGGACTTTGCCGTTGTAGGGATTGACGCTTTGATAGGCCATAATTGTGTTCTCTTTCAATGTCGTTGTGCAGGAGCCGAATGATGTCGTCGCGTTTTTCGTTACCTTCCGACGATCCTTTTGGTCAGGTCAACTTCACCACCATCTTGCCCATATTTTTTCCGGCGAAGAGGCCGAGGAAAGCGTCCACTGCCTGGTCGATTCCTTCCACCACGGTCTCTTTGTTCTTCAATTGGCCGGCGCGGAAATAGCCGCCGACTTCTTTTTCAAAGTCGCCCTGCCGATCCAGCCAATCGCCAACGATCAGCCCCTTCATCGTCAGGCGTTTGGTGGTCATGTTAAACAGATTCGAAGGGCCGGGCCGTGGCTTTTCCTCGTTGTAACCGGAGATGCCGCCGCAGGCGATTATCCGGCCGTGCACCCTCAACGCCGCGAGTGCCGCCTCGAGCGTTTCGCCTCCTACATTATCGTAGTAAACATCAATGCCGTCTGGAGCCTCCAAGTTAAGCTGATCGAGTATCGAACCGACTTTGTAATTGAAGGCGCTATCAAATCCACATTCCTCCCGCAGAAACGTCATCTTCTCCGCCGAACCGGCTGATCCAATGACCCGGCACCCGCGCAACTTCGCCAATTGACCCGCCACATTCCCAACCGCCCCGGCAGCGCCCGAAATGAATATGACGTCGCCGGCTTTCACCTCCACCAAATTCAACCCAACCCAAGCGGTCATGCCTGTCATGCCGAGAGTGCCCAGGTAAACCGAGAGCGGCTGAACCTCGCGACCGACCGGATGCAGCATTTTCGGCGAGGCTATGAAGTACTCCCGCCAGCCAAAGCTGGAGGTGACGGCATCACCGGGCTTGAACTCCTTGGCGCGCGACTCGATCACTTCGCCGACGGCGCCGCCTTCAAGCGGCTTGCCCAACTCGAACGGCGGGACATACGATTTCCCAGCGTTCATGCGACCGCGCATGTAGGGGTCTACCGACATGAAAAGATTACGAACGAGCACCTGCTGATCCGGCAGCGGCTGCAATTCGGTCTGCGCTGGGGTAAAATTATCGGCGGTTGGAACCCCTTTTGGACGGGAGGCCAGCCGAATCTCGCGGCTCGTAATCTTTGACATGATTGGTTTGGCTTTGGTGTGGAATCTGCGTTGATCACGACCCGGAACACTTGGCGAAGACCTCGTCGCACTGGCGGGCAAGGGAGAAATCCTTTTCGGTGATCCCCCCTTCATCGTGGGTGGTGAGCTTCAACGTCACCTTGTCAAAACGAATGTCGATGTCCGGATGGTGATTGAGTTTTTGAGCCTTCCTGGCGATCCGGTTGACAAAATCGATGCCCTTTAAGAATCCCTCGAACTTGAAGGTCCGATGAATTGTTTGAGCGCGTTTCGACCAATGTGGGACGGCTCTTAAGTGAAGACTGACTTGTTTGGCGGTTAAGGCTGGCATAATTGCAGTTACTTCTTCTTCCGACCGGAGCCGCTCCTTTTGCCGCCGCCGGTGAGTTTGTTTACGGTGGCCCAAGCTCGGGCTTCCGCGGTTTTCATGCTGAGCCCCTTTTTCTCGTAGCCCGCTTCGATGTGTTCCGCCTGACGCTTCTGCTTGTCAGTGTAGCTGGATTTATCGCCTTGCGGCATGCGTGGTCCTTTCCTTCGGGCGGGACGCCGTGGGTTCAGTTCGCCACGCCGCTTCGCTCTTTTTCTCGTAATCGTCGAAGGCTTTGACCAAGCCGACGAGCACCTCCGCCGAAGTCTCGAAGAGCGCCTGGGCCTTCGGCTCCGTGACTTTCTCAACGTCCTCGCGCAGATGCTCGACGAGCTGGCACATCCGAGCCTTGATTTTCTGCGTGTGGTGAAAGGGGTTATTCTTCGAAGATAGTTTCATACCAGTCGGCCATTCCTTGAGGCATGGTGCTTCTTCAGTTGGCCTCGGCCTTTGTTTTTACCTGCAAGCGCTTTTGCCAGAGGCACGTCGATGTCCAGCGCTGCGCTTAAATCAATTTCATGCTCTTGCTCCTGGACGATGATCGCGCGCAAGGTTTCGCTTAATGCAAATTCGCCCATTGCTTCGGCCTGGCGAATGCGCTCGCGATAACGCCCCACCGTTTCTCGCTCGTTCTCCAGATCCGCGCGTAGCATTGTGACCGGGTCACTTGACGTTTTGACTGTTTTGGGCATTACTCCAGGCATGCCGCCCAGATAATCAATCTGCTTGGCAATCTTGATGGCGTGCGCCAATTCCTCCCCGGCATGCGCTTCCAACTCCCGCGCAATGTCTGTGTATGCGGCACCCTTCAGCACCTGGCTATACACGGTGTAGGCGATGATCGCCTGGTATTCACCCGCCAGATCCTCGTTTAGCAGTTGGATCATCCGTTCGCGAGTGATGTTCATTCCTTTGGTGGTGTTTTCTTTAGTCATATATTTTGAGATTAGTTCACAGAGTTTTAGGTTTGGCTGCGCTCAGGCTTCCACGGAGAACCCGACTTTGATGGTCACTTGCCAGTGATCCACCTTCCCCTTGTTGATGTCGCCGCGTGTTTCGACCACCTGGAACCAGCACAGGTTCTTGATGGTCTTGTGCGCGCGCTTTATGGCCTTATCAACGGCGTCCTCGATGGAAGAGGTCGAGGTGCCGGTGAGTTCGATGAGTTTATAGACGTGATCTTTCATGTTCGGTACTTCCGGTATTCTCGCATCTCGCCTGGGTATATGCCTTACTTACAGCCGCAGGTGGTGGAGCAGGATTCCTTGAGCACCTTCTCAACCGCCTCGCGGGTTTCCCCGGTGCGCTTCTGAATCCGGCCAACAAGTTCTTCCCGCTTGCCTTCGGCGTACTGGAGATCGTCATCCGTGAGCTTNNCCAGTCGCCTTTGATTTCGAGTGTAGTCATAATAGTTTGCGATGTTTGATTTTGGTTTGATTCGCCGCCAACGTGGCGGCAAAAGTGTTCTCGCTGCCCTCGTGCTCGCGCTGCCGGTTAGTCCGCCACCAGCTTTACAAAAGTATCGCCGCGCAGAGCTTTGGAATAGGGGCAAGTTTTGTGCGCTTCGTCCATGATGCGCTGAACCTTGGGGCGATCGATTCCAGGGAGATGCGCATGCAGGTCCACCGCCAGGCGATAGCCGCCCTGGTCATCCTCGATTAGGCTCACCAGTACCCGCACCGTGGAATCCTCGACCGGTGTGCCGAGCTTTTTGGCCGCGTTGCTCAAGGCCCCGTGGTAACAAGCGGAATAAGCCCCCGCAAACAACAGCTCGGGATTGGGGCCGCGTTTCTCGATGCCTTTCTCCAGCGGATTNNCAGGTTTGTTGTTCTCCTCTAGCTAACGAAGGGCCAACCTGAAGCCCGGGCTATAACTTCTGAAATTCAGGCCAATTAAGGCATTTTGGAGCCACCCATGGTGAGCGCTGCGGGATGTGGGGTCATTGCAACTTGCACGAGTGCTGCCTAGGCGCCGTGCATTTTGCAAACGCGGCCAACGTGTGACCAAGCCTTACAGCTTTGCAGATTTGCTTTCGTCCACCGCGCAC
>PLZQ01000019.1 GCA_003152225.1 Limisphaerales bacterium
TTAGAGGGCCGAGAACAAGACTGGCGAATACAAGGGCAAGTATGGATCGTTGCATGAATGGTTTCTTTCTACGTTGGATTGTGCTCCCGGGCTAATCGGCTTTCCTTTGTTTGTTGGCTAGCGATAACGCCGATAGTGAGGTCAGGTATAGCGCTCATGCGGGGGCATCGATCGAAGCCACGCGCACCAGCTTTTTGTTCACGAACTCCTGGATGCCCAGGCTGGAAAGTTCGCGCCCATAACCGGAGTTCTTGATGCCGCCGAACGGCAAATCCATGGCCGTCCAGGTCGGGTGATTAACGAACACCATGCCCGTGTCGATCCGGCTCGCGAGGCGTTTGCCGCGCGCGACATCTTTGGTAAAGATCGAGCCGCCCAAGCCGAAGTCAGAGTCGTTGGCAAGCGTCACCGCGTCATCCTCGTTCTTGACCCGGAAGAAGAGCGCTACCGGCCCGAAGAATTCCTCCCGGAAGGCAGGATTACCGGGCTTGATATTCGTCAGGATCGTCGGCTGCATAAAAGAGCCGGGGCGATCAATCCGTTTGCCGCCCATCACCAGAGTCGCGCCCTTGGCGACGGCTCGTTTGACTTGCCCCAGCAGTTGCACCAGGGCCGCTTCCGTGGACAGAGGTCCGAGCGTCGTCGCTTTGTCCATCGGGTCGCCCGGCTTGAATGCCGCCAGCGCGGTTCGGAATTTGTCGAGAAAACGGTCGGCCAGTTCTTCGACGACGATGAATCGCTTCGCCGCTACACAGCACTGGCCCATGTTGTTCATCTTGGCCCAAACCGCCCATTTGACCGTCTTGTCGAGGTCGGCATCCTTGAGCACGATAAAGGCATCGTTGCCGCCGAGCTCCATCGTGGATTTTTTGAGGTTTTGGCCCGCTCTCGCGGCAATGCCTTTCGCGGCCTCCACCCCGCCCGTCAGCGCCACACCCTTGATCCGGGAATCGTCGATCACGCGGTTCACTTGGTCGTGGGAAATCAGCAGATTAGTGTATGCGCCCGCGGGCGCACCGGCCTGCCGCCACAACTTCTCGAAAGCGACGGCGCATTGCGGCACGCAGCCCGCGTGCTTCACCATCACGACGTTGCCCGCCATCAGATTGGGTGCGGCAAAGCGAGCGAGCTGGTAGTAAGGGAAGTTCCACGGCTGGACGCCGAAGAGCACACCTAACGGGGTGCTTTCGACCTGGGCCTTGCCCGAACTCGGCTTGAGATGTTGTGGTGCGAGGAAGCGCTCAGCGTTCTTGGCGTAGTAAGCGATGATGTCCGCACTGAGCGCCACTTCCCCCTGGGCCTCTTCGAAGCGCTTGCCCATTTCGTTCGTCATCGGGCGAGCAAACTCGTCCACTCGCGCGCGCAGAATGGCGGCGGCTTTTACGGCTATGACCGCTCGCTCCGCGAACGTTTTATGTCGCCAGCTTTCAAAGCAAGTCACCGCACGCTTAATCGCCTTCTCAAGCTGCATGTTGGTGAGTTCCTTGAAAGTCTTGAGGACTTTGCCGTTGTAGGGATCGACGCTCTTGTATGCCATAATCTTGTTCTCTTTCAATGTCGTTGTGCGGGGGCCGGATGATGTCGTCGCGTTTGTCGTTATCCGCGTCGATTACAACCCGGAACACTTGGCAAAGGCCTCATCGCACTGGCCGGCCAGGGAAAAATCCTTTGCGGTGATTCCTCCTTCATCATGGGTGGTGAGCTTCAGCGTGACCTTGTCAAAACGAACGTCGATATCCGGATGGTGATTGAGTTTTTGAGCCTTCCGGGCGATCCGGTTGACGAAAGCGATGGCTTCTAAGAATCCCTCGAACTTGAAGGTCCGATGAATTGTATGAGCGCGTTTCGACCAACATGGGACGGCTTTTAACTGAAGGCTGACTTGTTTGGCGGTTAAGGCTGGCATAATTGCAGTTAGTTCTTCTTCCGACCGGAGCCGCTCTTTTTGCCGCCGCCGGTGAGTTTGTTTACGGTAGCCCAAGCACGGGCTTCCGCGGTTTTCATGCTGAGCCCCTTCTTCTCGTAGCCGGCTTCGATGTGTTCCGCCTGACGCTTCTGCTTATCCGTGTAGCTGGATTTATCGCCTTGAGGCATGGGTGGTTCTCTCCTTCGGGCGGGACGCCTTGAGTTCAGTTCGCCAAGCCGCTTCGCTCTTTTTCTCGTAATCGTGGAAGGCTTTGACCAGGCCGGTGAGCACTTCCGCCGAAGTCTCGAAAAGCGCCTTGGCCTTTGGCTCCGTGACTTTACCAACGTCCTCGCGCAGATGCTCGATGAGTTGACCCATCCGAGCCTTGATTTTCTGCGTGTGGTGAATGGGGTTATTCTTCGACGAGAGTTTCATTCCAGCCGGCCATTCCTTGAGACATGGTTCTTCTTCAGTTGGCCTCAGCCATTCTCCTTACCTGCAGGCGCTTTTGCGAGAGGCACGTTGATGTCCAGTGCTGCGCTCAAATCAATTTCATGCTCTTGTTCCTGCACGATGATCGCGCGCAAGGNNCTTAACGCAAATTCGCCCATCGCTTCGGCCTGGCGAATGCGCTCGCGATAACGCCCCACCGTTTCCCGTTCGTTCTCCAGATCCGCGCGCAGCATTGCGACCGGGTCACTTGAACTTTTAACCGGTTTGGGCGTCACGCTCGGCATGCCCCCCAGATAATCAATCTGTTTGGCAATCTTTATGGCATGCGCCAGTTCTTCCCCGGCATGCGACTCCAACTCCCGCGCGATGTCTGTGTACGCGGCACCCTTCAGCACCTGGCTGTACACGGTGTAGGCAATGATCGCCTGGTATTCTCCCGCCAGATCCTCGTTAAGCAGTTGGATCATCCGTTCGCGAGAGATATTCAATCCTGTAGTGATGTTTTCTTTAGTCATAATATATTTAAAGTTAGCAGCGGGCTGTCACACCCGGCTGCATCTAGTTGTGTCCATGCGAGCCAACTGCCCGCCCGCGCTCAGGCTTCCACCGTGAAGCCGACTTTGATGGTCACCT
>PLZQ01000013.1 GCA_003152225.1 Limisphaerales bacterium
TGGACCTCCAGGCCGGCGAGCGTATCCGATGGCAGCTCCTGGGCCGTTCAGACTTGAGGTTGGTCCGCCTAGAGGCTCCTAGCCCCATGAAGGGCCTGAAAAAATAGCCAGAGGTTTTTCAGCAGAATCATTCTCATTAACTGACCCCTTTACTCTCTGAAGGAATCGGCTGGCTCCGATTCGCTGCACCGCTTTGTTGGGCGCTCGTATTGTTCTTCACATAGTTGTTCTAGTTGGCAACCTCAATCTTGATTTTCCGAGAATATGCAAGCTGGCGTAATCGTGCCTGATCAAGCCTTTGGTGTGGGTCGCTTATGGTCCACGATATGACGTTTGAAACGGTAGAGATAATATCATAATCAGTCGCCTGCGCCGAAGGCACAACCGGGCCCGTCAAACAGCCTAAGATTGTCAGCCCAGCGAGAGTAGTGAGGTTCAGTAAGTCCTTCATAAGCGTTAACAACAGATAGGGATATTATTCTTTGCGCCGCGCAGGTACCCAACGCGGCACGGGGGGAGAGAGACAATTGCTTTTCGGCCCCAGTCAGTAATGCCTCAGTCGTTGCGGGAACAGGTAGGGCGGGCAGTCCTCTGCGCGCCGAAAAAACGCGCTGGGTGAGCCGCGGCGTGCAGAGGACTGCCCGCCCTACCCTCCGTGACTGACCCATTACCCCACTCATTGTTGTCCGATGCTGCCAGACGGGAGCCGAGCTGTCAACGGTTGAGTTGTGCCCAGGGCTGCATCAAGCTCGCACTGGTGCGTGCCGGCGCGGGCGTTCAGGAAGTTTCCCCATTCCTTTCTGATGACCAGTCCAACCCGGCAGGGTTGGCAGCCGGTAGCCGGTGGTCGTTTCTGGGCCGCAGGGGAAACGACCACCGGATACGCGAGCCAAAGGTACTTGCATCCCGAAGGGATGCCAGAACCGCGCGAGCGCAGGTAATACCAGCCCATTGCCAAGCAAGACCGAATACAGGACGGCAAGGGCTCTGGCACCCATTCTGGGTGCGGGGCCGTGTGTGCGTTTACCCGGTGGTCGGCCCACTTCACCCTAGCCGACCACCGGCTACCGGCTGCCAACCCTGCCGGGTTGGTTTCGGAAAACGAGCTCGGAACCAATCCCTGCCGCATGGATCTCAAGAGCTTGATGCAGCCCTGAGTTTTGCCCGTTTTGTCCTTCCAGGGCTGTTCTAAAATCGGGTCGCAGCCCTGAAATCCGAGACCCGAAATCCGAGAATGGCTTGGTCCGATGGGCTGTCGCTCCGCGGCGATGTCTGAGGATTCGGCAATTCGGATTTCGGCCTTCGGTCTTCGGGTTTCGGCCTTGGACTGGACTGAACCGAGTTTAGAACACCCCTGTTGTCCTCCTCGCCCTTGCCCCCGGCCAGCACCCGCTCAGCAAGTGTCTCGGAATTGACGGCGAGCGACCGCGCGCATCGAGCGCCGAACCAAGTCCAAGCCTTAAGGCGTCTCTGGTCCCGATGGCGATGCCCGTTGACACCAGGCAGCCAACAGCTCCCGGGCCTCGGCGAACTGTGAGTCCCTCAAGACCCAAAGCTCGGGATCAAACGGCGTGCCTGGCATGGCGGATGACAAATGTTCATTGCGCATCTCGCACTCGATACCAGCAGCCTCCAATCGGCTGCGGATCAGTCCAATCTCGGCACTATCTGGGGAGGAGAATAGTCGCTTCATAATGTTACAATCCTGCTGCCGCCGAACGCATAGGTCAGCGACCGGAGCCAGCCGCCGCTGACGTTCGATTTGTTTCAGCCTGAACCGGCTGGCTTCGGTTCGCTGCACCGCCGGGTTCGGCCCGGTAGCACTGGTAGGCTTCACGGTCCACCCTGAGCGCGTTGGTCCAGAGGGGCCTTGGGGGATGGGTGTCTCGGACAAATTGCAGGGCCTGCGCGACTTGAACTTGCGAAGTTGCTGGCCCATACACCTCCACGCTCCCCTCTGCGTGGTAGGTGGCCCGGATCCGGACGCACTCCAAACCGGCATTCGTTTGCCTGAAGGCCTCCCACTGTGGCCGTATGAGAGCAAGGTGAGCGTTTACCTGCCGCAGGTTATTGCGCATCTGATCACTTTGCCGGGCCCTCCTGTTTGCCGCCAGGTACATTACAACGCCATAGATCACGAGGGCACATCCCAGGTAAATCGCCAAATGTTTCGAGCTCATGTCGTGGCCGAACGGTTAGCTCACCGACCGCCGCCCTTCCCAGGCCTCCGAACTGCCACCAGACGCGGAGGGCGGCGGTTCGGTGGAGCGACTTGTTGGGGCTTCGGAGGGTGCAAATATGGCGTCCAGTCTGCCTTCACCGATTGGAAAAGCATCTTCTCCAGGTCCTCTTTCTTCGCCAGGTTTGCCCATTGGCGGTCTAGCCTCTTGAACACCGGAAGCAGCGCATCCTGCTCCCCTTCCGTACTTGCCTGCTGTGCCCTCTCCACTAGCGCCGGAAGTGTCTCGATCATGGCGGCATGCCTTTCAGCACCCAGCTCTTTGAAGGCTGCTACCATCTCTGATCGGACTTCAAGCCAATCAGGAGAGGTGCAAAGTCCTTCCATGCCCTCTGACCCCCACTCACCGTCGAGCCATCGGATGAGGAAATAACGGGCCAGGCCAGGGCTAAGCTGCTTCAGGACTCCTCTCACACGACGGCCGTAGGGAGTGCGCCCCTTGGGCACCAGATCCAATAGGTAATGCCACATCTCGTCGTCCATGTCCCAGAATGAACGCGCCGACTGGTAAAACTCTGCATCAAGGCAATGACGCGGCTTCCGGAGAAGAAATGCAAATCTGTTTTCAGGAATGGCCATACCTAGAGCCCCAACAAGTGATTATACAGGTCTGGATAACATCCCATTTCGGGGTGTTATCCAAACGCCCCGCTTCGCGGATGAGAGGTTTCCCTTCATCTGGGCCGTGTTTACTCCTCCCAGCCTGGGCTGTAAAGCCGATTCGAGCGTTCTTTTGTCTTGCTGCCATCCGGATCGTTGAGGGTTGAGGGTTGAGGGTTACGATGGGCTTTGCGATTTGCGCAAGCCGACCACTTAGTGGTCCCGGTCACAAATCCGTGCAAGTGTCGGTCCTGAATGGCGCTTACTTAAGGTTCAGCAAAAGCACGGGCTTTTCAACGGTCGCTGAGGACCGGGGCGAGGGCGCCCTCGTAGCTTCCCAGCCACTGAGCCGCTACGCCCCGATTCCCGAGCCTGAGCCAAACTCGCTCCCAACTACCTCCAGGCCGCCCGCAGGCCCCCTCCAGGCGTATTACTGGCCAACCAGTAGCCAACTGGTAGGCAACCACTCCGATGTGGATCCGATCCACATCGGAGTGGTTGCCTAGTGGTTGCCTACCTCTTGGCTAGGCCCAGGCTTGGACCTACCCTGAGTACCCCGGGGCCACGGCTGGGGGCTGCGAGTATTCCGGGTTTAGCGCGTGGAAGCACTTAGGGATGCGGCTCAGCGGGTCCTATTCACTTGCCCATCATAAGTGGTTGTTGGCGACTGATTTACGCCTTAACTAAGTGCCATTCGTGTCGGTCCTCACTATTGACACAAGGACAAGACCTCCTGAGCTTGCGTAGGCGTTGGGGAGGCTCGTTCTGGTCCCCGCGGTTAATGACGTGGCACATTGCCTCAGGAGGCACCCCGGTCACTGCACCAACCCCGCCTAAACGTCGTATTCTTCGTAATTTACGCCATGCTTACGGCAAACAGGCGGAAGACACCCCCTGGAACAGGCGCGGCGGGCTGTCCCGCCCGGCGGCACGTGTGCTGGTCGGTCCGGAAGCCCGCAACTTGCTGCGCCAGAGCAGGTTGCGAACATCCCACGCCCAACACCGAACTTGGGGGCTGAGTGGCGTATGGCTAGTGTATCTCTAGCGTATCCCCGGCGTACAGCTAGCGATCACCTAGCCATTCCCTATAGGGTACCT
>PLZQ01000059.1 GCA_003152225.1 Limisphaerales bacterium
ATCCTGTCGGACACCATTCCAATGGTGCCCTAAAACTGTCCGGTATCAGCCCGGAACGCTGTCCGATATGAATCGGAACAGTGTCCGGCAGAAATCGGAACGCTGTCCGACAGAAATTGGAATCGGTGTCCGACAGCCCCCGGAATACGCAATGGATTCGATTGTTTTCGGATTCGCGGAAAAGAGGGGGACGACGTGACCGTCCTCTGGATCGACAAGCGAACCTACCTTCTGCGGCGGATCAAAAGCGATTCCAAGTTCTCTGACTTCCACACGGAGGAAACGACCTCATACCATGCTGCGTTCAACAGGCGCATCACCGACAAGATGCTTGAGTTTAATCCGCCCAAACGGAAGTGACCAGCAGCTCCAGGCTTCGTGCGGCATTAGTGCCCGCCCGTGACCGTGTAACCAACTCGCCGCAAGTCCTCCGCCAAGTCTTTCTCCATTTCGGCTGCCGCCTCGAACGGCATCGGGTTCAAGTGCGCATACAACTCCGGCAGCAGGCGGATGCCGTATCGCTTTACGACCCACGCGGCTTTAGTGCCCGCCTTGTGGTTGGCGAAGCGTTCGTCCGGCGTCAGTCCCGTCATCCCCACATAGACGCACGGCTTCTTGCGGTCGCGCTTCGGGTTTGCGGCCCGGACCTTTCGGACCCTTCCGACCGCCGGGTCAAGTAGCACGACGTAAACGTTGTGGTGGTGTTCGGGCTGCTGTTTGGGGCGAAGATGTTTGAGCGTCCGGCGCTGCATCAAATTTGGTCTTCAAGATGACCGCCACTAAGCCAGTTCATCCCAGAGTGTGGCCAGCCCTTCCGTGATCTTTTGTTTCAACAGCGTTTCTGGCATCCAGAACGGCTTGTCTGTTATGGTCACAGCGGCCTTGCCAATCTCGAAAGAGAATGTTCCCGTAACCCCGTGACCGGCAAACTTGCCGTGTATGCCGTCGTCGCCGAATTTGTAATCCCCCTCCATGCCATGACCCGAGAATGATCCAGTGCGCTCGTCACCGGTGACGCGGACGCTGTTTTGCTCAGCCAGCTTGCAGAGCATTGGATAGCTCGGAAGCTGTTCAAGATTCTTGATTATCGTAAATGACATCTTCGTGGAGGATTCTGCCGGATGCCCCGTGGAGCAGCACGACATAAACGCTCTGATGATGATCCGCCTGTTGTGCCAGTCGGACTCGTTGGAGTGTTTGGCGCTTCATTCGGCATCCACCGGGATTCACTTCAGCCAGAGGATGGTGACGCCCTCGTTGGTCGCGCCCAGGTCCGGGTCGCCGCGCAACTCCGGCACCGCCTCCAGCAGGGCCAGCACCGTGTCGTTGAAAATGGAGAAGTCCTCGCCCGCGATGAAATCCTTGATGACGGCCTCCTTCTTGCGCAGCCCGAACGACTTCCGCAGCCCGACATACAGCGCCCCGCCTTTGCCCGATGAACCGTAGCCGTGGATCACTTTCAGCACCTTTACGCCCTCGCGCTTGGCCCGTTTGATCTCCTCGATGACCAGCCGCCGCGCCTCATCCAGGGTGGGCAGCCCGGCCTCCACGTTGTATGTCCGAATCGCGCTCATTCGTCCTTAATCACGAGGCTGGCGGCTTAGCGGGAGATCAGTTCGTGTTCCATGCCGTCCGCTTGCCGCTGGTCCGCTGTCGCGTGCGCCTTCGCTTCTTGCCGGGAAAAGTAAACAGATCAACGACCTCGACCTTCAACGCCCTGGCAAGACCCTCCAGCCAGGCGACGGACGGGGCATTGACGCCGCGTTCGAGGCGGCTGATAAACTCCATCGAACCGCCGACCCGCCCTGGCAAGCTGCACCTGCGTCAGCCCCCGATTCAGACGAAGTTCTGCGATCCGCTGGCCAAGTCGTTGTTGAAGCATGGAGGTCAAATACCAGCCCTGGTGGCGCAGGGCAACGCAGCAGTAATATGGGTGTCTGTATTGCCAGGCTGTCAAACGGGCGGCAACGGCAAGCAGCCTTGCTTGACGCCGTCAAAAACTCGGACCCAGGTGTTCCTGCCAAATCCAAGACGGAATTTGCCAGCAAGCAGTGATTTGACGGCGTCAAATTCAACCAGAATTCGAGTCCCCCAGGGCCTTGACGCGCCGCTGGACACGGCGCTGATGGCTTTGACGCCATGCTCGACGCTCGTTTGACGGAAGCCCGCTGTCCTTGAGTGGCGACACTGCGCGGCCCGCCGTTGGAGCGCAGCGGGGCGTGGCCAGGCGATTGAAGGGTGGGGTGCGCTCCTGGCCTCGAAAGCCCGACGGGGGGCCGCACCGTCATTCACTAGGCACCGACTTTCCCCAACGGCTCTTGAACGCGACCTGGCAGCCCACGATGGGCAGGATCGAGGCCAGCGCCGTAAACAAGGATGCGGATGCCTGGTATTTCGAGGGCGAGAAGGAAGACTTCTACGCCATCGTCTATTTCAGCCAGAAGAAGCGTTACGGCGGCAAATCCATGCCCAAGTGCGAAATTCTCCCGGACTGGGACGCCGTGCTGCAACGGTTTGCTGCGGATCACAAGCAAGCGATCAGCAAGGTATAACCGCCTATTATCGCTTTGAAACGTGCCTTCCCACAGCCGCGATATTGGTTTGCTGCCGGACGTATGGACATCAAGAAGGCGACGATCGATTACGAAGCTCGGTTGGAGGGACGAATCCCGCTGATCAAAGCTGGCCTGCGCCTCAAACATCAGCGGATGGATCTCCCGACTCAGCGCGAAGGTCCATAATGTGGAACACCTCGCCAGTAGGTTTCATCGCTACCTGCCGCGCTGCCACGAAGCCCGTCCTGGGAAAGGGAACGCATCGATGTCATGGACCTTCCTCTGGTTTTTTCCATCGGCGTCCATTACCCAAAGCTCATTTCTCCCGCTCCTGCCCGTGCTGAATATGATCTTCTTCCCGTCCGGCGACCAGGAGGGGTCATCGCTGTTTCGATGATTTGGATCATCGGTCAATTGGCGGCTCTCCGTTCCATCCGAGTTCATGACCCAAACCTGGCCGTATCGATTCTCAATCCCCGACCAAAAGGCGATTTTGTCGGCGACGGGAGACCAAGCGGGGGCGTTGGCATCGGAGGCTGTTTCCAGGACGGTCTTTGTGTCATCCGAATTCACTCGGACATTCATCCGGCGCTCTTTGGTCAGAAGCCTCTCATTCGTTCCGTCGGCGTTCATGATCCCGATCTGAGGTTGGGGATCAGTCGGAGAATTGTGGTTCCCGATTAGGATGAATACCATCTGTTTGCCGTCCGGGGACCAGGAGGGGCCTGCTTTGAACGTCGGGTTCCCAATGATTTGACGCTCATCCTTCCCGTCCGCCCCCATCACCCATATCTGCCCGCCTCTGCTAAAGGCGATCTGTTTGCCGTTCGGTGACCAATCGGGGGCGTCTCCCTCGGCCAGGAGTTTCAGGTTGGAACCGTCCGCATCCATCACGGCCACAAATGTTTTATGGCTCGAACCGGGGACAAATTCCTTGTCACCCCGATGAGCCCCGAAGGCGATTCTTCTCCCGTCGGGAGACCAATCCGGACGACCGTTGTCCCCTTCGAAGGTTAGCTGGTGTTTGCCGGTTCCATCGGGATGGATCGTGAATATCTGGAGGCGGCCTGCGGGATCGCGGAGCGTTAAAGCGAGAAGGCCGTTTTTGACCGGCGAGCTTTGCGGGGCGGCCTTGCTTTCCATCGCAGGCATCAAGGCGAGCGCCATAATTACAATCAGCACATGGATGCCTGTCATGGTCAAACCGATGCACGCCGGGTGAACCCGGAAGAATCGTTGCGACGTGCTCGCGCTCAACGATGCGCTCTGAGGTGGCGGAATGTTTGATGGGGATGAGGTCATATTGGAAGGCTGAACTTAGGGTGAGATTGGTTTGGTTGCTTTGAGCTTCGATTCACGCCTGATGCGTGGCATCGCGATTAACAATCGCGTCATTCGTTCGCATATTGAACCGTGCAAATCCAGCACGCAAACTCTTTGATCCCACCGGTCAGCAGCAGCCGTCACCATTCCAACACCTAGGAAACCGCTCCCCCTCCTCCCCCCGGCTGGGCGACCTAACGGCGCTTCATACAAAAGTAGATGGGCCTTGTAATTGAACGATGCGGGCCGCAGCCGTAGTTTCAGCCAGATCATGAACACGCCAGCGCAATCCCACAGTAAGCTGATCGGCTACGTGCTCTGGATTTTTGGCTTCACTGGCTCCCACCGGTTTTACTATGGCAAGCCAGTTTCCGGCACGATCTGGTTCTTCACGGCGGGTTTGTTGCTCGTCGGCTGGATCATCGACCTGTTTCTGATTCCGTCGATGGCTCGACGAGCCGACTGCCGCTATGTGGCTGGCCCGAAGGACTATTCGGTTGCGTGGATTCTGCTCACGTTCCTGGGCATCTTCGGAGTCCACCGGTTTTACCTGGGCAAGTGGGGAACCGGTATTCTTTACCTGGTGACCCTGGGGATATTCGGCATCGGCCTGATTTACGACTTTTGGACTCTCAACTCGCAGATAAGTGAACTGAACATGACCAAGCAAGTCCGTTAAAAACACGATATGAAAACCTCAGACTTAGTGTTCATTGGCATCAAAGGCTCGGTCGTCGCGCTCGATCGCGCCAACGGCCAGCAGGTGTGGGCGACTCATCTCAAAGGCTCCGACTTCGTCAACGTCGTCGTCCAAGATGGGACAGTTCTTGCCTCTTGTTACGGCGAAATCTTCTGTCTCGATCCCTTCACGGGCAATGCGCGTTGGCACAACCCGCTCAAAGGCTTTGGCCTGGGGCTGGCCACAATTGCGATGGAACACAATGCGGGAAGCGACAACGCGCCTGCGTTGGTCGAGAAACAACGCCGCGATGCGGCGGCCTCAGCGGCGGCGGCAAGCGCCTAAAAAGGACTGTCCGACCATTCCTTTGCCTGATAGTTCATCAGGCATGTTCGAGAAGCGAAGCGACAGAGGATACCGTCCGGCCTTGGCCGGGATTGAACGGAAGACGCTGGTTTACGGTGACAAAACCTTGATGACCGAGTTTAGGCTGCGCCAGGGCGCTGTCATCCCTCGCCATTCCCACCCGCACGAACAGACCGGCTATCTGGTCAAGGGCCGCATTCGGCTCTCGATTGGCAGTGAGGAATACCAGGCGCAGGCGGGCGACAGTTGGTGTATTCCGGGAGGGGTCGAACACGGCGCAGACATCCTCGAAGACTCGGTGGCCATTGAAGTGTTCTCGCCGGTTCGGGATGACTATGTGCCCAGACGGGAGTGAGACTGCGCGGTTTCCGCAACTCGGGCTGCGCGACCTTCTTCAACGCTTGCGGTCGCCTTTTGGCTTGTCCAGATCGACCGCCGACCGGACGGTCGGGCCGTGCTTCTGAGAAATCACCGGCCTATGGCTTTGCCCACGCCGCCGTTCCCGCGTCTCGGCGCTGAAGTGACCCCGCAGCAAGAACAAGAGGGCACCGAGCGCAGGGACGCCGATGATCCAAAGAATTGGATTTCCTATGGCGAACATAGTCAGAATTCCAATCGCTATTTTGCTGATTCTTGCACTTTCAAGCCAGATGGCAAGAGCGGTGCGGCCCGGACGGCTGAACTCCAACCGGTCAAGGTCACTCCGACGCTTGCTTCTACGGCAGCAGCCAGAAAGTGTGTGCGATCATAGGCACCGCTCATGGGCCGTCGAGGGGCGCGGGGCTGTCTCCGTGGCTGACCATCTCCCGCATCAGGGATTGGCAGACGGCCTCGACGCTGAAGGGCTGCGCCTCACGTTCAAACCTTTTCTGAAGGCTGAAGGCCATTCTCTCCAGCGGACTTTTCCGATAACCGAACCGCTCCAAGCCATCGGCGTAGAGCGCCAGAAACTTCTCCGGGCCAAGCAACCGCCACTGGATGACGTGAACCAGTTCGTGGAAATGGAGCGATTCCGAGTGAGACTGGTCTGCACGAACGAAATAGGTGTCGAGGTAGGTAGTGCCTCCAGCGTCCATCTGCTCGAAATCAGCGAATCGCCCAAGGCCCATCGCCGACAGCGGCGGCACTGGCACCTTCGTCACCAACACGACCTTTGCAGAAGCCAGGGTCTTCTCGTCGTAGTAACGCGGCAGACGGCGGAAGCCGAGCGAGGCCACGGGCCGCGCTGCCGATGCGTGCTCCGCCAAGGTCTCCTGAATCCAGCCTGCGAGCAGGGGATAGACGGCTCGAAATTCTTGGTCAGTCATGGCTCGTGGTGGTCAGCGCAGAATTGGCTTCTTCCGCCGTGGCGGCACTCGGCCAAACCGCGTCGCGGCCATCCCAAATCTGGCGGTAGCTCTTCTTGCCTTCCTGCTGGGTGGGGTCGCCGCCATCGTCCTTCCCATCCTCACCGACAGAATACAGCAGAAAATCGTCACCAGCCGGGCGCAGACGATACCGCAACGCCTCCCCACTCATGAAATCATGCGGCAACGCGGCGAGATATTCAGGAACCAGCTCGGAAAGATGCACGGGAAGCCTGCCGGTGCGAAGCCGGTAGCGTTGAATGCCCAGCACCGTTAAAACCATCTGCTGCTGCGTCTGGACCTCCAGCGTCCTGCGGATCAGCGGGTCGGTAATGGAAGAGTTCTCGCTGGCAAACAAAAATCGCAGTCGGTCATACCAGCCCAGTTTCTCCCCGCTCTCGAAAGAGTGCCTCCGATTCAGCTTGGGATCGGTCCTGGCTTCAGCAAGAGCGGCCCAGCCGTTGGTTCGAGCCAGGCGTTCACGCTCGATCGTGAACTGCGACTGCTCTAACGACGCAAGCTCGTCCTGGGCTACCCAGGCAAAGCGCCATACCGGCAAATACAGCCAATTCAGGACAAAGCCCTTCGCGGGCAGTCCTCCGAAAGCTCCGTCTGTCATTTCCTGGGTCTTCTGGTGCTGCTGGATGACAAAGTCCAATTTCTTCCTGGAGTCACTGATTTGCGCGTAGAAATCCAAGGTCATGGCCCGATCCATCTCCATCGCGAAAGCCATGTCCTTCACGAAATCGCAGGGCTGCCAAGCCACTCCAAGGGAAGCCAACTGGGCATCGCTCCAGCCGTCCGCTTGGAGTGCCTGCCATGTCGCATTGAACGCGAACGCAGCGCAGGCGTAGCGGACCAACTGGCAGATGATCAGTGGTTCTGGCGTCTGTTTGGCAGTCAACGCCACCAGGGCACGGAGGTCTTTGTGCGCCGCATCCAGGTTCCCTTGCTTCAGGGCGTAAAGAACAGACCAGCTCAAGAGTTGGCAAGACCGCTTAACCTCCGCAATGGGCGTGAGCTGAAAATCCACGAAACCTTTCCCGTAATCAATGCCGCTGTCGTAGGCAGGCTTCTGGGCGGCGGATTCGAGGGAAGCTAGGATGTCTCGCGCCTGCTCCAATCCCTGGCCAAACTCCTGCCAATCGTTGGTTGTTTCTCCGTCGTGCGACCATTCATCCAGTTTGGCTACGACCACGGCCCGGCCCGGAGAGGTTAATCGCAACGACGGTGGTGCAATGTCCAGCTCGCTGACGGTGGCCGCCAAACGGTTCGTGAGCATGAGCAGTTCCGTGAACACATTCTGGTCGGGTGCCGGGCGCTTTGGCTTCATTTCCGCGAGTGAAAGCGCCTCGCCTTTGACGGCCAAGGCTTTTAGCCGAGCACTCAACGCCCATTCGCCACGGATGCGTTCGGTCAGCACGACGAGCACCAGGAGCAGTGCCAAGCCTGCCGTGAGGTATGCCAGCCGTTTGCACCAGCGCTTCACCCGGCCATGTTTATAGGATTCATGGCATGTTGTCGCGCTCGAAGGTGCATTCACAGGACTTGCGGCTAACAGAGTTCAGGCCATTTTGTGTCCCGGTGAATCCCTGGTGTGGTTATTAGGTATAGCCCGGATTGAAGTTAATTCACTCAGGGCGATACAGTCTTACCAATGGATAGCTACTTTCGATGGTGGGAAGCGGAATGGTTCAAGGAATGGGAGCGCCTCGCACTCCACAGGAACTGAATGCGAAGCCAGAAGAAGGGATGGTCTTCGCTCGGCTTTGGCAGGCATTGCTCGCGGTAACCCTGGAGTCGCAATGGATCAGTGCCCTCCTGTGACCGTGTAACCGGC
This sequence comes from Limisphaerales bacterium, assembly GCA_003152225.1. Taxonomy (GTDB): domain Bacteria; phylum Verrucomicrobiota; class Verrucomicrobiia; order Limisphaerales; family UBA8199; genus PALSA-1440. Next base: position 8,110 of record PLZQ01000059.1, read on the forward strand.
CCAACGCAAGTCCTCCGCCAAGTCCTTCTCCATCTGGGTTGCGGCCTCGTAGGGCATCGGGTTCAGGTGCTCATACAACTCCCGCAGCAGTCGGAGGCCGTAGCGTTTTGCGACCCACGCGGCTTTGGTGCCGCCTTGTGGTTGGCGAAGCGTTCTTCCGGCGTCAGCCCCGTCATCCCCACATACACACACGGCTTCTTGGGGTCGCGCTTCTGGTTGGCGGCACGGACCTTTCGGACCCTTCCGACTGCCGGGTCAAGCAGCACGACGTAAACGTTGTGGTGGTGTTCAGGCTGCTGCGCTGGCCGGAGTCGTTGGAAGGTCCGACGTTTCATTCGGCATCCACCGTGAGCTCCCGTTAGCCAGAGAATGGCGAAGCAGTCGAATCTCCCGGCCTGCCAGTTGCAGGTGCCCTCCGCCATGGCTCCCTCGGCGCAGGCGCTGGCGACAGGTAATCCGTCCAATGTCCGTCACTCGGCTTCCACCATGCCGCCTCCTCCGGTGGCAGCAAAATCGGCACACCGTCCGGCACGATCTCGGTTTCGACCATAAAGAGACTCCCAAGCCCTTGCTCCTCCTTTGCCATGCCCATCCCAATCTTCTCAAATCGCGGTCCGCGAAAAACAAAACGCGCGCCAATCGCCAATTCGTAAAACTTCATCGTTACTCACCTTTCACACTTCAGACGTATACCGCTTCAAAAATTCCCCACCCCCTTGAGCCGCCTTTCGCCTAAGCTCCTCAAGGCCCGGAGCCGAATAATCCAGCGCGAACACTTCAAACCCCCTTTTGCAGAAAGAACCGCGTGTCGCGCCCTTGTCCGCTCCCGAGTTCGAGGATTTTCTTCCGGCCGTCCTCCCCGAACAAGGCGGCGGCCTGGCGGGCCGCCCAGCTCGGTTCGACGCCGAACATCTGCGTCTGCGACATGAACGTCGTCTGCCAGTGCGCCTGCTGCGCGTCCAAGACTCCTCTGTCTGTTTTGCCTATTGTATTATTCATCTTTTCTCCTAACGATTGCTGGAATGCTCCACAACATTTTTCGCAAGCCACGCGCGTCCTTCTTCGTTCGGTCCTTCACGCCGGCCACTTATCCAACCGCGACAGCGGGGGCTTCCGCAGTGACAGGCAAACTGACGGCCAAGCACGTCTTCTGTCGCGGCGTAATCAATGGAGAGGTAGTCGCCAGCTTGTATGCTCCTTGCCGCCCATGCCTCCATCGCGGCCATGTCAATAACCACATTGGGCTCGCAACTGTGCAGGAGTAATCGACAGAACCACCGATCGTGCATATGCAGGGTTGGTGAAATCTGGATCGTGTCCACCGATGAACGATTCACAACGACTCCTGAAAGCCGGGCGACCCGTTCTCCGCGCCGAATTGCCACTCTTGCCCGCAGCCCCTTCCCGCGTTCGTCTCCGATATTGACGAGCTCGAAATCTGCGGTGGTGGGATGCCCCTCTTCCGGGGGGATAATCTCCGGGTAAAAGGAGGTACCAACCGGTTGCCAGTGCGCCTGCTGCGCGTCCAGCATACGTTTATCCGTCTGGTTTCCATCGTCGCCCATCTCTGACTCCGACCCAGCTTAGCATGGAGCCCCTTTGCGCTTCAACCGCAACCCATAGTGCCACGGCGGCAGATCAATCACCGGCCACTCGACCTCAAGCAAACCTAGGCGTCCCTTCAATCAGTTGAATCCAACGGGTTTTGAGAAGGTTCATGAGTGGCCAGTCCCCATAGGACAAACGCGAGGAGCAGGACAAGCCCCACCACCACAGCCCAAAATGACAATTTCACCAGGAACAACTCACGCGTTGGCTTGCCCCGCCGGAAAACGCCGCTCCGCACGGCCTCTGATGGCCGCTCCACGCCCCTCGTTCCTCGCTGAAGGTTCTCCGGTTGCATCCTGTTTCGAATGCTAAACACCGCCCAAAACGCCTCAAGCTAATTACATCGCATGTCGGTAATGCACACTATTTCTCCATCAACCATCTTCAGAGCCTCACGCCAGCCCAGGCCCGTGCCAAAGGGCAAGCCCTCTGGGCACCATCCCCTGTGGGTAGCGAAAACCCCATGGCGCTGTAATTGGCGCCACTGCGCGGGGTTGGAGGGCGATTCGGTGGCGCGGGAGGTGACCCCCCTGGCTTGGAGCACGATCTGGACGTCAGGGGACTATGGGATCGGAATCGTCCTTCGGAGGATCAGGAGTGATCGCAAATCCCAGTCGAAGCCTTTGGTGAGGGGGTAGGCAGCAACCTCACGCGGCATGGCGAGTTTAACGGTGATGCAATCCGCCCAACAATGGCAGTTCGATAATGTTGCCCTTATCCGGCGGTTCGATGGGTCGAGAGAACGGACAATCCTGGTCGAGGGACCTGTGAGTTCGATGTTCGTGATAATAAGCTCGATAATCGGAGAGGATGTGGCGTAGGTGTCGCGCATTGAGGACAATGACGTGGTCTAAACACTCGCGGCGAATCGAGCCGATGACTCGTTCGACCCTGGGATTTTGCCACGGAGACCGAGGGGCAATGAGCTTTTGTTCCAAGCCCAGCCCCTGGACGCGACGCGCGAAACCCGCGTCATCGAGGGCATCCCGATCTCGGAGCAGATAACGCGGCGGGATAGTGTAGGGAAAAGCTCCAACCATTTGCTGAGCCGTCCAGAGAGCCGAGGGCGCTTCCGTGCTATTGAAAGGCAGGACTTGGCGACGCTCATGGGCCAGAACCAAAAAGACATACAGCACCCGGAAGGTGGCGGTTGGGACGGCAAAGAAATACACTGCGATCAATGCTTGGGCAGGGTTTTGAAGGAAGGTTTTCCAGGTCTGGGCTCAGGGCGAACGTCGATGTTTGGGGCGGTAATGGCGGAGGGTGGAATCCGAGACCCCGATGCCCAGTTTAGCCAGTTCCGCCTGGATGCGCCGGCTGCCCCAGGTGGGATTGGCCTGCCACAGGCGCCGGATAGGCAAAGCTAAAGTGAGCGTTGAGCGACAGCCCGCAGACCAGCCCTTCTGGGCCACTCTGCGGGTTAAGTCAGATGTTCTTTAGCCGCGCGGTCAGCCCAGCTTTCACTGAGTCGTGGATATACGCGGGAAAACCCCGCGGAAGCTGCTTTTCAACGGTATTAATCGTCGTCTCGGCAGCCTGTGAAACTTCTGTCAGCACCTCGCTAGCAAGCGCCCCAGGCAAACCAGCTCGCTCTGCCGACTGAATAAAGTGTCGGCCTTTGATTTCATCGATCCGGTAATGCCTGCTGTCCCCGACTGACATCGCCAGTTTCAACTGTTTGCGCTCGATCTGCCGGGTAGCAAGACTTGGCTGTGCCGTCAGGACATCATAAACAGGCGTAAGCTTAAATCGACCGCCTCGGCCCAAGAAGATGCTGAAATTCTTGGCATGCCCGTCCGTCGCCCCAATTAGCCAAAACAAAACCTGCGCTTTAAGGAACGCTTTCTGGTCTTCGGCTGGCGTATCGCTTCCTTTAAGCAGATTCAGCCCATCAACTACGCCCGGTCCTCCCTGACTTTGGTACTTCAAGCTCGGTGGGCATGAAAGGGCCTGACAAAAGTCTTCCTGTGGAACTCGTAGCAGTTCTTCATCGTTGGTCCATTTCCGGTCAAACCTTTCAATCACCAGCGCCGCTGTTTTCCCAAACACGGCTATTTCCGCAGCATTCGTAGGCAGGCCGAACGCCGCCATGAGTTTCAGGCAATAATACTCGTTCTCCACGCTGTTCGAGAGATCGACCCCGTTCTGCAACGTTCCGATTTGCGTTTTCAGAATATGGGTGGTCGGCGTGGTCCCGTGTGGTTTCCACCACTTTCCTTTGTAATGCAGCAACGCCGTCTTTTCCTGCGCCCCGGCGACCGAAATGCGAAACTCCCGATCCATATCGAGGCCTAGTGGCGCACGAGCGAGGTTTTCGAGCAGTTTCTCAATCCCTTGCTCGCCGATGATCTCACCCTTGATGCCCGAGGTGTCATAGACGGTATCATCGTCCTCCGGGACAAATTGAAGCGCTCCGACGCAATCACGCCCTATTTGGGACAGCAAGCTGTAGGCGTCCGTACCCTTCGCGCCAACCTTTTCTGCCACCCGCCGCCTGAGGATTTCGGAGTCCGGCAGGAGGTTTTCGCAGACGGCGACAACGCGATCGCCCCTGAATGCATCCTCCCGCAAAGGAAGCGACATCGAAATGGGGAAAGTGTTGCTCCAAGACAGCCAGCTCTCGTCATACTGAAAAGAGATCGCACCGCTTGTCTCCTTCAACAGGTGGCCGACCAGCCGGTTGTTCAGCAGAACCCGCAGGGGTGTATTTAAACGCTTGCGTGGCATCAGACATCACTTTCTACGCCCAGTCCACCTTTAGAACGGGGGGCAACGCGAAGCTCCAGGTCCAAGGCGGCGAGCACCGCCAGGATTGTTTCCAGCTTGGCAGCCGAATTCCCACTCTCCATTAATGAGATGGTTTCCTGACGAAGCCCCGCTTTGGCGCCAAGCGCCCCCTGGCTCAGTGCTCGGCTCTTCCGAGCACGACGGATCAAATTGCCGAGCTGTCTCGGATCACGGGCCAGATCACTCATGGAATCATTATGCGTCAAAACCGATAATCCGTCAATATCGGATTTAACGCATAATACGTGGGTATGTGCCATAACGCATAAAGCCTGACCCGAAAAGCTTAGTTTGGTACGGATTCTCCAGCCATCTGTCTTGTTTCGCGGGCCTGCGACCCAGCTTCACGATCGAAACCCAGGCTGTATAAAGAAAACCCGCAGAAACAATTACCCTGTCTCCGCAGTTCGGTTAAAATATCTCCATGAAAATAGTCAAAACTCCGGCGGTTCGTGAGGAGGTCGATTACATTTGTGACGTCACCGGAACACAGGCCGTAGCGACCCTGATCATGAGATTTGGCTATGGCTCACCACGGGATACTGATGTCATGCGGGTGGATTTGTCCAGCGAAGCAGCAGAAGAGGTTTTGGCACTCCTGCAGTCCAAGTATCCCCAATTCGTACCCAAACAAACAGACTCGATTATAGGGCCATGCCCATTATGCGAGCGAAGTTGAGTGTTTGATTCCAAACACAGAATGCATGCAGATTATCAACCCCCAGCTCATACAGCAGGCTCAACCGGGGCAGACCGGTAAATTCATTTTCAACGATTCGGCTCTGGTATTCTTTCCGACCTCTCAGCAGCACAACTCGATAAAGCTGGAAGGCTTAAACTATGAAGATGATTACCGCGGCAATGCGTTAGCGGGAACGTTCGGGAACAAGCGAATCGACATCCGCTTCCACCGGGATTTCTCTGATGAACACGTTCGCACCATTTGGGGGCGTGTGTGCGCTGAAAAGGAAGTCGCGTTCTTACAGCATTGGGAGGTCTTTTATCAAGGGAGGCGCCTGTAGGCGCAGCGGTTCCTGGACAAACCGCGTCATTGCCTGCGGCGACGCGTCACAGTCTGGTTGCCATCGCTGGGTTTAAAGCGGACCAATTCCAGTTCCATTTTATGCACCTTCTGCACCTCTTGGGCGAGTTCCTGGCGTATTGCAGCCAATTCCCTGGCGCGGGCCGCCCTCTCTTCTGCCAGGTCCTCCAGGACCTGTTTGGTTTGCTCAGCCCCCTTTACCAAACCCGCCTGTAGAGTTCTCCGTTCGGCGACGAGGCGGTCACGCTCGGCCTCGGCAGTCTCTTTGGCATGCGCAAATTCCACTCCCAGCCCATCCAGCCGCTCATTTTCGGTCGCAACCGCTTTTAACTCCTCCCGCAGCTGGGCGATCACACCTTCCTGCTGTTGGCAACCCTCGGTCACCGCGAGCGCCCAGACCTCACGAAACGTTTTCAAGCCCATAGGAGAATCCAATACCGGTGCGGGACTTCCCGTACTGTTCGGAAATCAAGATTGTCTGAATTGTTGAGGCGAGCGGCGGGTGCTGCCTGGTTTTCAAGCTTCTGGGTTGGTATTTCATTACGGGATTCAGGAGGATTCGACCCGATGCAACCATGGCAACTGTTATTGGCCGGAGTGGCTGGCTGGATGAACCGCAAGCACCAACAGGCGATCGAATACCTGTTGGAGGAAAATTGTGTTTTGCGGGAGCAATGAGGCAAGAAGCGCTTGAGATTCTCGGAGGTTCAAAAGCGGCGTTTGGCAGCCAAGGCCAAAACAATCGGCCTTGGCCGGTTGAAAGCGCTTGCGCAGGTGGCCAGCCCACAGACGTTGCTCAAGTGGTATCGCGATTTGATCGCCCGGAAGTACGATGGGGGTCCGAACCGAGGTCCGGGCCGACCCTCGACCGCCGCCGAGCTCAAGGAAGTGGTCCTCCGGTTGGCGAAGGAGAACCGCGGGTGGGGTTACCCCCGGATTCAAGGGGCCCTGGCGCACTTGGGCCATGAAATCGGGCGGACGACCATCCGAGAAATCCTGCTGGGAGCGGGGTTGGCGCCCGCGCCGGAGCGCAGGCGAGGAAAGCCCTGGAAGGAGTTCTTACGGGCGCACTGGCAGGGGCTCAGCGCGGTCGATGTCTTCGCAGTGGCAGTGCTGAGTTTGGGCGGGTTGCAGCGCTATTGGGTGATGGTGGTGATGGAGTGGTGCCCCCGACGGGTGACGATAGCGGGCATCCCCGTTGAGCCGACGGGGGCGTGGGTGGAGCCGGTGGCCCGAGGCTTGGCGGATGGGTTTGGGGGAGTGCTGGCGGGCCAGCGGTATTTGATCCACGATCGGGGCGCGGTGTTCACGGAAAAGTTTCGAAGCCTCCTGGCGGCGGTGGACGTGGAAACGCTCAAACTGCCGGCGCGAGCGCCGAATCTAAATGCGCATTTGGAGCGCTGGATCCGAGGAATTCGTGAGGAATGCCTGGACCACCTAATCCTGTTTAGCGAAGCCTCCCTGAGAAAGGTGGTTGGAGACTACGTTGCCCATTTCCACCGGGAGCGCCCGCACCAAGGGTTGGAGAACGAGATCATCGAGCCGGAGTTTGAGCCTCGGAACAGGGCCGGGCAGATTCAGTGCCGCAAGAGACTTGGCGGCTTGCTTAAATATTATTACTAATGTTGCGCGCAACATTAGTAGTATAATGTTGAGTGTCCAATA
>PLZQ01000295.1 GCA_003152225.1 Limisphaerales bacterium
GATTGGTCTGGCCCGCTCGTGTGAATACGTCCCTCGTGAGGACGGTGCCAGACACGGCGTTAGTCTTGGCGGTGGTGAGAACCTTAATGCCGCCGTCCGAGCCGAGGGTGGCAGCACCTGATAGAAGCAGAACGATAAATGCGCTCCGTGGGAGTATGGTCAGAATTCTCTTCATATTATTTTCAACAATAGGTTGGTGGAATAGTTGCGGTCTAATGGGTCGATCCGGACCGTTATGTCTCCCGGAGCCCGCGCGCCCAACAAGGGTTATACAACGAGCCGTCCGTATATTGAAGGAGGTGCATTCGGCGCTCAAACCCGTTCATGGCAGAAGTTTACGTTCATCGGCACCACCCCGTCAACACCCAAAAATACCCACCCCCGTCGATACAAGTCGCCTCCGAAGGCCAGCCGTTTGTATATCAGGGCATGCAAATTCAACACGCAACTCGTTTAATGCGAGAGGTTTGTGCACTCCAACACCTCTCAATCAACACCGAAAAATCCTACACCCACTGGCTCAGGCGCTACGGCTCCGCGCCATCCGCCACGCCCGTCTTCTGTGCTTCGCCGTCTTTAGGCACGCCATTGGGCGGGCCTGCGCTTCGTTTCCCGGCAGCGGGATGTTAACAACTGTTGACAAATCCGCGACGACTTCCACGGTTCCAAACGGTGTGCCGGAGAGCGCGTCAAAATGCAATTTGCCGCTGAAGATCGCAGGGCAGGCATACCTTGACGCGAGCGGCGGCATCAAACTTATTGCCCCTGAAGACTCGCAACCGGTAGGCTGTTGACGGCGGCAAGTTCCGGCGCGGCTGGCCTGTCAAGATCGGCCACGGCAGGCCCTTGACGCTGATTCCAGGCCAACTTGCCGCCTCGCTCCAGCAGCATTTTGACGCCTCAGCGCCGACGTTGACAACCGGTGCTCCCGGACGGCCTCGACGACGTAGTGAGCTGTGCCGTTTAGGTCGGGTGACGATTTGACTGCCGACCCGCTGAGCACTTGTTCAAGACGCCCGGTGCTCCGTCAAAGGCGTCTTGCCAGGGCACCGGCTGCCCAGCTGCAACAGGTCGAAGGCGGAAAACCCAATGCGTCCCCTCGGGTGGCACTCCAACCTGAAGGACTTGAAACGGGGGATGGCCTGCCCCATCCACCGCGACCAGCTCGCCGTCTCAACTGGGCAACGCACCCAACCAACGGTCATTGGGCCAGTGGTCATCAGGGGTTGCGGCTGGCTTCATGGTGGGCCACGGCATACCCTTGCCTTGGAGCGTGGCGGGGCAAGGCCAGGCGATTGACCACCGGAACGCGCTCCTTGGCCCCGAACGCCGGTCGCTGGATCGCTAGGTCATTTTAGGCCCAACTTCTTGACGAGCCGACCAGCGGCGTGGTGGCAGCCCCGGATCGCTGGACCTCAAAGCCTGGGTAGCAGGGAGCCTGGGATTCGGCGTAAGCCGATGATACTGGCTTTTGACGGCCCATTCTCAGCATATCATCGCAGGCAGCGCAGCAACCTGGCTTTCCAGCTCGTCGTTTCACTTCTAAGTCCTACCAAACTGATCTGGCTGGCTCGCGGCTTTGGGCCAGCCGCAGTGATCTTGGCCGTTGGATTGGCCCGACACCGAGCCGAGGTAGTTAGGGCATGTTCAACGCATTTGTCACCCCGGTAGCTGGCTGGCGACCGCCCTTGCCAGCGAAGAAGCCATTGACCCCGCCGCCAAGCAAACCCGCAGAACCCGACTGGCAAGATTACGCGGCGCGGGAGCGTTGGCGGGAGGCGATTCTCGCCTTCCTGCGCAGCGATTGGCGAAAGTCTTTTGACATGTGGAAAGTCCTTAACCAGATCGTTTCTGAATCTTGCCAAGGCAGCAGATTCGATGTGAGGGCGGCGACTTATGAAGCTCTCGGAGAGCTTATGCAACTGCGCCGCGAACGAGCCGTTTACCGTCACCGGAGACGTTGGATCGCCATACTCGACATGAAGACGCCTCTGCCTCCGCTGGACTAGCGATACTGCCGCTCCCACGGGCCTTGGATTCGCGCCTCCAGGCGGACGGTTACCCAAGGTTCTGACAAGCACGGAGCTTCGCCCGCTCGACAGACGACCCAGCAAGGCCCAACCCCGGGCCGCAGACAGGGGTTGGCTAGCCTTGCATGGGGTGGGCCGCGCTCCTGGCCTCGCGGTCGCATTGCTGGGCCGGGAAGCCAATCTAACACCCAACTTTTTTGAAATCGTGTGCGGGCGCGTGGACAGCACGGGTCGGCGGACCAGCGGCCTCGGACTTGACAGCGACATCAAATCGGGCCGTTCTCGCCCAGTATCAGCGGCTTGCGCCGAATGTGACGCCCAGGAGGATGCAGTTGACGGCTGACAAACCTAAACCGGAGGCTAGATGACCGGCGTCCTGGTATGTAGAGCGTGAAACTGATCGCTCAACTGTTAACAAGAGAACCAAAACCGACAAGCCATGCGGACTTGCTCAAAGAGGCTGCCAGCCAGGCCGGTCAGGTGCTTGCCATCCGGCGCAGGATCGCGCTTAGACCATCAGGCCCCGACCGACGCAGATGGACCGGTGTTGTTTTCGGAAGGCGGGCTTGGGTCGGACAACCGGTAATCCTGCCGGACAAAACAGTCGGTTGGATCAAACTGGCCCAAGCCGGTTTGGTCTGCGTCCGCACTTGCGCCTTCGAGCCGGAGATCGGGGCGGTTCACGATTACATGGAGGCAACCGCGCTCAAACCTTACCGTCTGCCAGAAGCCGTCTTGTTGGGGAGCTTGAAGCGCGGCAAGAAGGAGCGGACGAGCGCCGTCAAGGCGGCGGCATCGCGCCGGAACGGGGCAATGCCGCCCAAGCCGGGCAGTCGCCCGCGTGGAAGGCCGCGCAAGCGCAAACAGGAGCCGACCATTCAGAGACTCAGAACACTGTGCGCAAAATTGCGCGAAGCGTTGGAGGCGGCTCCGCCAGTATCATGATGCCGACCTTTGGGCGGACGGATACGGCGGGTGCCACTTCGTAATCCGGCTGCTCCTTCCGTGGCGCAGCTACCATCCGGCTAAACAGCGGCGAGGAAAATCTCCCTGCGGTGGTGCGAGAGGAAATGCTTCTGGTCCGTGTTCAAGGGAAGGGGACGAGGCGGGTGCTGCGGGTCCAGACCCATGCGGCGCAGCGATACCACAGCCCACCTGAGCACCACATGTTCCTGGCCGATAGCCGGGTCGATCCACGGCCTGACTTCCTCCAGCGGTTGCGCGATTGGCTGCCGGACGCCGGATCAATCGTCGTTTACAACGCGCAGTTCGAGCTGGGCCGGTTGAAGGAGTGCTGCCAGATCCACCCGCACTTCAAACCCTGGTTGGCCAATGTGGAAGGCCGGATGGTCGATCTGCTCAAACCGTTTCGAGCCTTCCGCTATTACGCACCGGGCCAGAACGGCTCGGCCAGCATGAAGGCCGTCCTGCCCGCGCTGGCGGGCAGAAGCTACGACCACCTGGCAATCCAGGAGGGCGGCACCGCCAGCCTGGAGTTCCTGCGAGTGCATTTCACGAATGTCCCAGACGCCGAACGCCAACGGGTTCGTCGTGAGCTGGAGGAATACTGCGGCCAGGACACCGAGGGGATGATCTGGATCGTGGAGGCGCTGGAGAAGTCGTGTCGCTAAAGGTCATCATTACCGCACCAGCGCTAATCGGGAGTGAGTCGGCAACCCCAATCGTTAGGCAAAATGGTTACTTCAGCGCTGCGACAACTTGACCCAGGAACTCGCTGTCGACAAAAGGCACCTGTGCAAAAATAAGCTCCTGCTCGCCTTCGAGTCTTGCAGCTAGGTGACCTTTCCCCAAAAGGCGTTCTGCACCCCTTTCGCCAAGCGCAATCTCGGAAGTGCCTTCCCCGTCTACTCGAAGCACCAACCGGTTTCCAAGGTTGGCACGAAGTTGCATCGGCATCACGTTGGCATCCGGGCGCTGGGCCGCAAAGACCAAAGAGATACCAGCTGCCCGTGCCTTTACACCTAAACGGCCCACGACGTTCGAGACTGCGTCGGCGTAGTCCGGCGTCATCATCCACTCTGCGAACTCGTCGTGGATGACCCATAGGAAAGGCAGATGCTCAGTGGTGGTCGGTTTATTGTTCAGATCAAAGACATTGGAAACCTTGTTTTCCTTGAGCACGGTGTAGCGTCGGTTCATCTCGCCAACGAGTTCGTTCAGCGTGAGGATGGCGTTGTCTTGAGCGTCGATGATGCCGCCCTGTAGATGCGGCAAGCCCTCAAACGCGAAGTAGTCCACTCCGAGCTTCGGGTCGATGAGCACAATCTTTGCCTGTGCGGGCGTGTTGGTGCAGGCGATGCCAAGGATGATGTTCTGCATCAGCACCGATTTGCCGCTGCCGGTGGAACCAGCGATGAGTGTGTGCGGCGCGTTGGACTTCGGGGACAGGAACAGCGGGCTACTGTCTTCCTCACGCACGGCAATGAGCAGGTCGTGGTTGCCGTGGGTGCAGTTCGGAGTCCATTTCTTCCATACGTCGGGCAGATGCAACACCCGGCGATTCGGACGAGCGATGGCGATGACCACGACCTTCGCTTCGCCACTGACTGAGATGACGTTCAGTCCGTGAGTGGTCAAGAACTCAGAGCGACGCTTGAGGACTTGCTCCTCCGTCAGGTTCGCACTGCCTTGGAACTTCAACAGGGCGGCGTTGGGCGTCAGCGTCTTGGTGAGCAGCTTGGATTGAAGCTGAAATTGCTGCAAAGCACCCTTGCATCTGCGCTCCACCTGCGTCAGCCATTCCTCGTCGTCCACACTGTCTTGGGAGCCGCCCTGATAATTGGCGATGAGTTGAGCGACCTGCGGGCACGGCCATGCGCTTGCGAGTGTGAGTTGTGGTGCGACTATTGGCGCTGGGGTGAGAGCCAGTTGCGGCGTTGCTATAGACCCTCCCGATGGACCTTGGGTTGGTGGCTGCGGGTCTTTTCCACCGCCCGTGCCCGGAGTGTCGTCACCACCACTCGGTTCGTCCTCGACTTTGCGACGGTGAACAATCTGGATGCGGGCGGACGGTTTGCGATAAATCTGGTCTTTCCAGATGTCTTCACCCGCGTTGGCCCTTCGGATGGGAGTCGGGTTTGCGATCTTGGAGTAGCTTAACACCAATTCGCGCAGCCGCGCTCGCGAGAAGACCTCCTGCCACGAGTCTTCCGACTCAGCAACAGTTACAAAGTCCGAGCATTCTGGCGCGTCAGATGGGCCAGACACGAAAATGTGCGAATAACCGCGCATGTGAATGCCGCACTCGCCATAGCGCACGCCCTTGCGCCACGCAGCTAAATCAATCGGTGAGTTCGCGGGGAACTGGATACCGTTCAGCATTAGGTCCGAAAAGCGCGATAGCCACAGGTCACGGTCGAGACGCTTCGGGTCGCCGAAGATGGCGTCGTTGATGCGACGCACAGTGTCGCGCAGTTGCTTTTGTGACTCCTTTCGCTTCGCGGAGAGGCTGGCGTAGTCAATGTATTTGGATTCCGAGACGATGACAGCGAGTTGGAGTTTTCCGTCCGGCGTTTGCTCCGGTGCTAGCGCGAGGATGTCCGCAATTTGTTCTTCGCGCTGGCCGAGCCATTCCGCGTAGTCGTCGAGGAAATACCAGCCGAAGCGCCGCGTCGCGCCAAGCTCATGCCGAATCATGTAACGGCTGAGAACAACCCCCATCAGTTCACTAGCGTTGCGACCGCGTTTGGCAGCACGCAGCACGATGTCGCCGGAAATTTCGTTCGCGTCGTTAATGAACTTCTCAGTCAGCTCTTTGCACTCCGCGTCGTTCAACTCAAGGTTCAAATCCTTCACGCGCCCCAACACCATCGAGCGCAGCAAGCTCAACGAGGCCGTCGAAGAAATCAGGACATTGCGGCCTTGCGTTGCACCCTGCTTGCAGCGGATGACTTTGACGTTCTGGTTCAGCAGTTGTCGACGGTCGAGAAGCTCATCGTAATTAACCACCCAGTTTCCGAGGTTGTGAATTTCTTTGAAGATGCTCGCGGTCTGTGGGTCGTTGAAATCGAGCTTGCGGGCTGGTAGAAGGCGCTTGCCCTCAACGCAATCCCAGTCGCCTCGAATGAACGTCGTCAGCGCCGTGATGAACGCCCAGCCTTCCCTTGTCTGCACTGGGCAGCAGAGATAGACCACGGATTTCATGTCGTCGCTCGGCGACGGACGCCGACGTGACCAACGTGCTGGGATGAAAGTTTCCGAATCCACCGGCACACACGTCTCTAAATACCACTCCATGCCTGCGTGCCGGGCGATGACATCCTGCAAGAACACCATGTCTGCGGGAGGGCCGTCTTTTGGATCGGGCACCGGGGCTTGGTCGGCCATAATGCCGATACGGAGCCGCGCCATAAAATCCTTGGCCGCTTCACTGGATACGAAAGAATCCGCATCCGCGTCAGACGACTCGATGATTTTCTCGTAGAGATCACGCAGCTTCGCGCCATCCCGGTGGCGCAGGATGATTTGACAGCGCATGTCATCCTCATCCTCGTGAAGCTCGTTCATTTTGTCCACGAGCGCATAGGGCAACCGCGCCGAGTCGCAGTTGTAGAGCACCACCGAGAGGTTGGCCCGTTCGTGCGGATAGAGGGACAGGAATCGCTTGGTCAAATCGACGATGAGGTTAGCCGTTTCCGTTGGATTCTCGTTCGTGTCGTCGAAGCCGTCGTTGTTGATGATCGGTGACTCGTGGAGGCTGTAGTCCAAATGATGGTCAGTCAGCGAAAGAAGTTCGGGCTTTTTGTCGTGCCAACCCAAAACGATTACCGGGTAATAGGGATGCGCCAATTCAGCTTCAAGTTCCTTAAAGAACAACGGCGGGTCGCCGAAGAAAACAGTCTCAGCGTTCAGTAAGTGTTTAAGCAGTGACCCCACTTGCAGCGCCTTGTTTGCTATCGCCGAAAGCCGGAGCGGATGCCAGGGCGTGACGATGCCGGTGACCCGGCCACCGTCGACCGCCACACAGCCGATTTGCAGCAGCGGGCGCAGCAGGCCCTCTCGATTGCGGTCGCCTTTCGCGTCCCGGCAAATGGCGTCGAGCAAAACACCATAGACCTCGGCCTGCCCGACCATTCCCGTGCAGGTCAGCCCACCGTCTGTGAAATCTTTTACGGCAGCTTGGTAGCTTTGCTGGAATGATTGAAACAAACTGAGCAGCTTCGAGGCCGTCGCCTCGGACACAAGTCCGTCCTGCTGAGCCTTCGCCAAATTCACAGGCCACATCAGCGAGATGTCGTTTTCCTTTTTGTAGGTGGAAACGAAGGAACCACGGTCTTGCCCGTAAGCAGGGTAGAGTGTGCGAACGTTGCGGAGGTCAAGTGATTGGTAGCGCCCTTTGCCACTCACCGGCTCGCGGTTCACGCGGCAGAGCATCATCGGGTGCTCCGCCAGGCGCAACCAATCGCTGGAGAACTCGCTAGCGATGGAGTTTGGATCGTAAGTCCAGACCAGTTGTTTGAAGTATGTCTCGGTCGAGCCGGTGGAAAGCTCGACTTCCAACTCCAACAGGAACTTCAAATGCAACGCGGCCTTGGCGGCGGATTTGTTAACGTAAGGTTTTGTCGCTTTGCGCCATTGGTCGGACAGCGCGTCAAAGTTCATCAGATCGCCCACGTCCCAAGAAACATGGTTCCCAAACAGCGATTTCAGACCACGATAGCGTCGGGCGAAAAAGAGTCCTGCGCCCTCGTTCAATTCCTTGAGGTCTTTCTTCGTGCGCCGGTCACAGGTGATTTTCAGGCGACGTTTCGATGACGGCAGGTCTTGGTCGAACAACCATTCCAGGCACAGCGCGATGCCGAGCAGAAAATCCTCCGTTTCGATGGGAGTCCCGAATATGAACCTGTCCCACTTCGATTTGAGCGACGGCTGCTCCTTGAGTTCGTTGCGATGCCGTCGATAGAAATCTTCGTCCTCGTCCTGCGCTTCGGTGCGATTGCTGTCGCGCAGCCGTGCAAGATAGTCGCGTTCATCAGAAGTCAGCAGCGCCTCATCACGCTCGTCGTAGAACTCAAGTGTCACCTTGCCCAGGTTGAACTTCTCCTTCCTCAACCCATCAAACAGGGGCCTCACCATCTCCCACTCGCACTGGGCAAGCGCAGCGGCCTGTTCGTTCCACCCGCTCTCAGCTGGGATGAACGCCTGAATGGTCGGATGAATTCCCTCTGGAATAGAGTCTTTCACCTTCGCGAACGAGCCAGCCAATTCATCTTCGAGCAGCAACGCTTGCGCAGGTGTTTGCTTTACAAGATAGCAGGCGCGTTTCCTGATGGCATTTGCATAAAGTGCCTTCCACTTATAGGTGTGGCCAGCGTTTTTCTCGGTGAGCGCGGACGCGAAGGCGGTGTCTTTTGGCACACGGAGAGCAGGAAGCGCCACCCCCAGCGCAGCCAGAACGGGCTGGCCATCCTCGATGGCCACCCTAGTTTGCAGGATGTATTCCGCGAACCTGTCGAGTGCAAATGAACGGACTTCAAGCAAGGCTTGCAAAGCTGTCACCCACCAATGCTGATGGTCAGCGAGAATGGGTAGACCCTCGGCAGCCCATTTCACCCAAAGTTCGGGATGCGCGTAAAGTTCCGCCGCGCCAATGGGCACAAGTTCTTTAAGCGACTGCGCTTCATCGTCGCCGGTATTCGCCACTAGCAGCGCGGACTTCGAGCAGGCAGCGTTACGAAAGTAGGTCGTGCGCTCGGTTGTGAGGATATGCGCAGGCAAGCCGTGCCCGCCGACAAAATGAACGGGTAGCTTAATCTCGACGAGGGCCGACAGCGGGCCATCATCGAGGATGGTCTTCGCAACGGCGGCGGTCTGTTCGGCACTCAGACAATCCAACAGGTAACGGGCGACGCCGGTCGATTCATCTTCCGTGAGCCGATCGCGCAGGTAACTCGCGACAGCTTTGCCGATGAGTTGGTTGCTGGTCATCGGGCCTCCGCGTGGTAGGGGTTGATGACGTAGGCGCAACCGTCTGATAACCTCCGCAATAAGCCCAAGCTGCCGAGCCGTTGTTCGAGACGGCGGGAGTTTCCCTGAAAGGCTTTCTTGTCGAACTCGTCCTTCGACAGCACTTGCTCGGCCTCCCTGTCGCCGAAGACGATCCCGTAACGAGAATGTAGGCGAGCAAGGATTTCTTGAAGCTCGACACGCCTGTCAACGTTCGCGAACAACAACGTCTTGAGCAGTGCGTCCGTGGGTGCGTAACGGAGCTTCACGGTGCCGCGTCTCGACACAAGTCCAATTTCCCGCCCGTAATTTCGGTGGATGTTAGCGACGTGCTGGCGATGCCGCTTCATCGCGTCCTGGCGCAGCCTGGAAATGAGTTCACCGGCGTCAGCCGGGCCATCGTAATCCTCACCCCAGCGCACCTTGTCTTTCAGAATCCGCCTACACTTCTCGAACGCCCCGCTTTCAGTGATGGCCCGTTTCCAGTCGTCCGCCCTTTCGATATTTGCAATGAACGCCTCGACGGCTTGCGCGGGGAGGAGGTTGTTCGACTGATACAGATCGCAGGAAATCTCCCGGACAAGTGTCTTTTTCGGTGCCACTACTTCACAAATGAGATTGACCGGTTTGGCTGAGCCGAGAAACTGCTGAGATACTATCAACTGGTATTTCAACAGGTGCAATCCGGCCAGATTCACCAAATACGGAAACACGTCGAAACCTGGAATGTTCAGCCGCAGAATGGCGAGCCAGTCTTCGGCAATATCATCAAAGCAAGGGTGACTTGTGTAAGGCAGGAACGCGTTTGCGCGTTCGTTGCTCATTTCCTCGTCGCCGTTTGACTGGAGACACTTGATGATGGAGTCCCAAGTCTTGTCCGTCTTGGCCAGTCGCCCTTTGAGCGCGGCCAGAAGCTCCAGTTTGTGGGATGTGCGGCAGAGCATCAGGTAGAGCAGTTCGCCTGTCCTGCCAAAGAAGCGGCGGTCGTTAGTTGAGGCGTTATTGTCCAAGTCTTCGTAGAGACAGTCGCGGCCATACGGAAACACGAACTTCGAAGTCCAACGCTTGTTGCTGTTTACTTCGAGGCTGGTGGAGCGCACGAGTGACACAACCTCGCAAAAGTCCTCGAAGGAGTGGAAGTGGTCGTTGAGGAAGCCGAAATCCGGGTGGTTGATGCCGGTGGCCGCAGACTTCATTCGACGCGACCACTCGGCCCAGCGGTTGGTGTCGTTGGGATGCGTCAGGCGGATTTCTGACAAATGCGGATTGTTGAATAGAATGTTGCGCAGGTAGAGCCGATGAGCAGCCCGATACTTCAACTCGTTCGGCTTGCCCTGTTCGTCGAACGCACGCATTTTGTCGTCCTCGTGCGTAAACACATTCAGGAACTCAAGGAATACAAACCACGGCAACTGTTCGTCATACAGGCGATGGCCCCATATCGCTTCGTCCACCCACATGGATGACGATTGCTCCAAGGTGTCAGGCGGCGGCAGGGGTTGAGGCAGCGCATTCATGGCACGATTTCCACAGCCCTTGGGTCAGGAGTCCCTTGCTCGGTCAATGAAAGAAGAGTGAGTGAAATAGTGGAACCCGCAGGGACTTCCTCGTTTGCTTGGCGCTGGGAATATGCCGCGATCAGTCGGCTCTTGAAGGCGAGCAAGTCCTCGTAACACTCTTTCGAAAAGCTGGCAGGCAAAGCGCCTTCGACCGCGATGCGCGACAGGAACTCGTATCGGATGAGGGTGAGGTTGAAGTCTACAAAATTGCCTGGCGTGAAAAAGACGGAAAGCAAAACGCGCCCGTTCGTCGGATCAAACCGAAGCACGACCTTCTCGCCCTTGCTCGGCTCCACGGACACGCGCTCTAGCAAGATGCGGCTGACCTTGGCTTGGGAATAATTTCCGCTTGTCGCCAAGTAAAGTTCACGGTCACTGTTGATGAGCATACCGGTGAAGACACGGTTCAAGCCCTTCACGAGCCGCGACGCTAACGGGCGTTTCACGGCAGCACCACCCTGGAGCACGCCAACAACCTCCTTCAGATATTCCCCGGCGAACTTGAACACCGTCAACTCCCAAAGGTTGAACTCTAGCTCGGCTTCCTTCGGAATCTTGAAGAACAGCCCGCGCCGCTGGGCAACCAGCATGTGCAGGAACTCGTTGGGCTTTGCGTCGTCTTCACTCGTGCCCTCGATGTATTCGCGCTTCGCTGCGTAGAATCGTTCATCCGCGCCGTAGAATGTGTCTTGCTTGATGAACGTGTCAAAGTAGATGCCGAAGTTCTCGTCGTCCTCCCCGAAGATGAGCAGGTTGTCCACGCGGTTCGATGTCTCGTAGCCGATTTGAAACCGCTCCAGGAAATCAAAGATCGTGATGGACTGTCGCCGGATGTCCGAAAGGTTCGCCCCAAAGATATTATTGTAGAGGCTGGCTTTGGAGACGGTGCCCGCTGAGATAACCTTGGGCACGTCGCTGGGCAGCATCAAATGCTGACTTACATCGGGATGACCGAGGACAGCGTTCGTCAGCAAAAGGAGAATCTGCCGCACTGGGACGTGCAGCCCGTTGCGGTCACACAATTCGAGTAGTGACCGCAGCCGTGCTTTGACCAACGGCGTGCCGAGCAGTTCGTAGTTCCGCCGAATAGGACACTTGGGGCCAAACAGGTCGTTTTCACCGGACACGCCCTGCACGAGTTCATCCCAACCCTGATGCGAAAGGAATTTCTCGACGGCCCGGTCGAACAACTCGGCGGAACTGGCGCGACTGAGGTTGAAAAACTTCAATCGCACGCCTGGTTGCTCCTGCCGATCCTCCACCAGCAAGTCCTCGAACACTTTCCGCGCCCGTTTGACGTCCTCCGTATCCTTCAAGCGCCGGAAGGATTCGATGAGTTGGCCGTCGTTTGTCGCAATGAGGAAGATTTCATCCGTGTCCGGGTTGAACAAAGATTGACAGAATTTGTGGAGCAATTCCTCCTTCGCTACATCCCATTCGGCACCCTGCTGCGGTGCCCATCCGCTAAGGTCGCGGATGAAGTGAATTTTAACCGATCGATAGAGGCTCGGTTCTTCGGACCCTGGCCACTTTTTTCGGTCTTTCGGATAGTGAAATCTGATAGTCAGGTAGGGGCTGTCGGATTCCCAATCGTCGGCGTCGCCCCGCAGCGCTTCCCAAACCTGTCGACAGAGATGGGTCTTCCCGTCGCCTGCCGTGCCGGTAAGGATAACCGATACCGGGTCAGCCACAGCTTGGTTGAAGCAGTTGACGATGCGGACTTCATACGGATGCTCAAACTCTATTGGCACAATTCCTTGACGGCGAGCCGCCCGTTGAATCGTCTCGTCATACATGTTGTCGTTGCGGGCCACCGGCCCGTAATGACGGAGAAACTTGAGCCACTGGGCCGACATATTTACTTCAAAGTCGCGTGAGTGTTCACGGGGCGATCGGGGGTGGAAGGCTAAGATTTGCCTGTTCGTTCGAGGGGTCGACGAAAGACCTCCATTCGCGATTGAGTGCTGCATTGTCTCCGGGGATGCCCAGCAAATATTTCCACACCTTGCTCGCGGTTTCCTCGCGCTCCTTACCGGCCAACATCTTCTTGGAACTCACATTCCACAAAAGTCCCTTCCAAGGAGCCTCTCTGAGGTCTGAGTATTGCTTGACACAACCAAATATTACAGATTCCGCAATTCCGGCATCGAACGCCGCGCCCGCAGCTCTTGTAAAAGAAGCGATGCCAACAGGGCGAGCAAGGACATGGCCTCCGTCCTCAGTTCGAAGGTGGTCTAAGTTCGCAGAAGCAGGTCTTAGACTGCTCCAGGAGTCAATTCCCGCTATCAGACGCATCCATCGGTCCTTAATCGCTGTATACCCTTGTTCGAGCCTGTCGTATTCCGGCGTATGCTGCTTATTCGCAAAACTCGGTCGAAGGGGATTTGGCAGAAGGTGGCTGTTGCATTTGTAAAAAGTGCCAATGGCCATCAGGAAATGCCTGTCTGCGGGTTTCATCGCCTCACTTGTGGCGAGGCTGGGCGCACCTGATCTTGTCGGATTCACTACTTTGGTGCGCTTGGTGAAGAATTCTTCTTCGCGAATCAATCGCCGAGTGATAATCGCAAGTCCATCATCTTCATCCATCACGATGTTGGTTACCGGGCTGGTCTTCTTCGCGTAGCGATTTACTGTTGTAAACAACCGCCGCGCTCGTGACATGCCTTGCGCGTCTTTGGAGTGGCAGATGACAATTACGGACACTTCGTCCGTTCTATATCTATCAGGGTCTTGGTCGACGACGCTCTTCATGGCAGCCAACCGGTGTTGACCGTCGACGGCATAATACTGCTCTGAGCCATCGAATTGAAGAATCCCAATTTTATCCTCGATTTGGCTGAGAACCGGCGCATCCGTGAATGAGATGGGCAGAAACTTGGGTTGTCCGTCGTATGCAGCAATGATTAACGCACCAAAGAACCTCTGCTCCTGCGCCCGCAAATACGCTGCAATCTCCATTGAGCGCTCGGTTACTTCTCTCTGGATCATCATGTCCAAATCAGTATTTGGGCAGACCTCCTCTGCGAATTTCACATGCCTGACCACGTCGGCGAAGCTCATCGCGGTGACATAGTAAACCCAATCGCCCATTCGGGCTGTAACGCATGGGAAATGTGTTGTCTTCATTTGTTTATACTGCCGACCAACCGCCCAATAATCTTCTTCTGCGTGTTTGCAGGGGGTGTGAGATTGTCTTTTAAGAGGTTTTCAGCCTCATCAAGTTGTTCCAGAGGAACTAGTGTAAAGTGAAAAAATACATGCTCTCTCAAGTGATTTAAGAAGATGACTACCTCCTCGCGGGGATTCGGTCCACGGCCCGCTTGCTCATCCAGATACTCTCCATAGCGACGGCTAAGGTTATCTGTCTGCCCTACGTAAAATATGTAGGAGTGGTCCTCTAACCCACCGCAATGTGGAGCTACGACAAAAAGGTAAATCCCGGACTCAGCAGGAATTGTCAGGTTAGGTGGGTCGGTGAACCGAACAGTCTGCCAAACCCTTCCGTCATAATACTCACGAATTCTCGGAATCGCCCACAATTCTGGGTATAATTCAAAGCTGTATTTGCCCAGCTTGTGAGCCAGGAATTGCGCGATTAGCGGTTCTCCCTTTTGGACCTGTCCATATGCGGCCATCGTCGTCCTTATCAAAGCTGACAAATCAGGCACGCCGTTGGCCCGTCATCCTCTTGCTCCATCCCGCCTAGCACTTCAACGAGGCGTTTGTTGCCACGGTTGGTTTTCCTGCGTTCCTCAAACTCGGCGTAACGACGCCTGATTGCGGCGATGTTCTCCGGCTTGCGTAGCTCGCTCAATGGCATCCCCTGATTCCATGTGAACGTCTTGCCAGGGTCATCGCTGATCTTCTCATACTTCATCGCTGCTTCGAACTGTTCGGGATGGTTTTCGAGCAACCGCACCCATTCAATCGGGCGCTGGAAGAAGCAGAAGAAGCAGCCGGAGTGAGTGCGGCCCCATTTGAGGTAAGGCGGCATTCCGATGCCGCTATCCTGCAAGATTTTCATCACTCCCGCGTAGTCGATTCCGTCATCCTTGAACGGGAATACCGCTTTGATGTTCTCCTTGGTGCTGATGTAGCCCACGCGGTCTTCGTCGGCCCTGAGACCGACGTAGCTGACAACTGCCTCGTCGCCGACGTATTCCTCGAACGGTTTCAGCTTAAGCAGTTTCGTGCACCACCGCATCTGCGGGGATGGCAGATACCCGCCGAAAACGTCGAGCCAATGGTCGAATCCGGCCTTGGCGTTAAGGCGCACGATCTTCTTACCCAAGAACGCTTCGACACGGTTTAAGTATTCATACGTCTCGGTCAGCTCCTTGTCGGTGTCGCAGAAGACGTATTCCATGTCCTTAACCCGATCGCGCATGTAGAGTGCGAGGGCGGTGCTGTCTTTGCCGCCAGACATGCAGAGGATGTGCCGCGTTGTTTTGCTCATGGTGTTGATTTTGCTACTTTCTCCAGCCTCGCCCAGATGGCGCGTGACGCTGCCGCCAAACCGAGGCGCTTGTCTTTGGTGAGCAGTGCGTCAAACTGGGCTTGAAGTTCACGCAGTTGATTCTCTTCGTCCGCAGCGAAATGGATGACTTGTTCATATTCGCTGCCGTTGGCCTGCGTGATGGCGAGCCGGATACCTACGCCACCCTCTGACGGTTTGCCGTGCACGAAGACGATGCTCTCGACGCGATGGAAGCGAGTGGCGAGCGGGCCGAGTTCCTGTGTGAATAAATCTTCTTCCGCATCGTGCCACTTCGCGGGTGGCTTGAGTGCGAGGAAGCTGCCAAGGGATTCCAACCACTCCGACTCCGGCAAGTTGTCGTCCATCAGTCGCAAACAGAACGCTCGGAGTTTTGGTTCGTTGACTCCAAGAACAACCTGTTCAGCACGCCGCGCTAATGCCGTCCTGAACTGCTGGAACGCGCCGGACATTTCGAACGCCTCTCGCAACATCTTTCGCAATCGCTCCTGTAACTCCGGGAACGCAGCACGGAGTTCATCGAGCGCAGTTTTCAAGCCTCTAATGAACGCCGAGACTTCCTTGCTTGCTGTGGCACTGGTCGAGAATGGGTCGAATCCGCACGCTTTGGGCAAGTCCGTGAACAGCAGGCGAGATGGCTCACGCGCTACGAGGATGGTGTCGCGCACAGCCAAAGCAGTAGAAGGGAGCTTCCTGGTGTTGTGAACATAGACGGGAAGATTGGCCACGAACGAACAGAGAGGCTTCACCACGTCGAGCAACTCGATGCGACGCTCGCCAGTCGGCTTGACTTCCAACACGCTGAGCAGCTTCTCGAAAAGCTCTGAGCGAACACCTTCGATTTTGCAGTATTGGATTTCAAATCGCTCTGGTTGTTTGGTCAGCACGAGCATGGCCTCGCTGGTCATCTCACGAAGGAAACTACCGTCTTTGTAAAAGGCCACGTCCTGCTCGTGGGCGATGGCAAACACCGTGAGCAGAAGTGGAATCATGCCTTCGCGCACACCGAAAGGCGGCTTTCGCAGTTCTTCGAACAACCCCGGCAGTCCGACGCGAGCGTCCGGCTGGCGCTGCACGATGGCGCGAATTTTCTTGAGAGTGGGCAGCACTCGACTCTTTTCATCACGACGATGGTGCGGTTCACCGATGCGCCATGTGCCATCGTGCTCTTGATGTATGCCTGTGTTTTGCAGCACCGACAGATACATGCTCATCTCGGGCGGCTTTTTGTCGGGATTCATCCCCAGCAATGGCGACTTGCCGTCCGTGAACATCCTTTCGATGAGCCGCATCCGCGCTGCTGCCGCTGCGGAACTCAGGCATCGGCGATTCACGAGTTCATTGTGGATGCGTGGGGCTTCCGAATACGTCTCATCACAGATGCGCGAAAGCTCAGAGAGCAAGTGGCGACCATCCTTAATCTGAAGGGCTTTGCCTTGGTAGAACCATGCGAGGGATGTGCGCTCGCCAAACTGTTTGAAGCCAACTTGTGACTGTAGGCGACGCTCCAACTGTTCCTTCGCCGCTCGAAGCTGGCGTGAAACTTCCTCGCGCCCATACTTGTCCGCGTTCAGTTCCAGAGTGTTGGTCGCGACCCACTCCCATCGCTGGACTTCCTGCACTAGGCTGGCAAGGTTGCTCAAAGGTTCCGGCACCGCCACGACCCAGTTGAGCCGGGCTTTGAGTTCATCCAGGCGGGCGAACTCAACCGCGAGGCTGCGTTCTTCGACGCTTTCACAAAGGGGCACCAGGATTAGGCCATCAGCCTTGCTAGTGTTGTCGGAGAGCAACCCAGTCAGCTCAGTGACTGAGCGGTATTGCACATCAAAGTGTCGGAGGTTTCCGGTTTCGATGTAATGCCTTCGAGCCACGATTGGCCGCGTTTCGAGATACTCCTTGATGAGCGATGCCACCCGCTGTGGGGTCTGCACAGCGCGGCGTGCATCGTCGTAGGCTTTTTCGAGGTCCACGGACAAGTGCGGCCACAAACATAGGCCGCGAGAGCGACCACGGTCGTAAATCACTCTCTTAACCCGTTGCAGCTTTTCCAGTGCGGCCTTGGCCTGACGTTGCTGACCGTGGTCGTCACCGGCCACAGCGCAAACCACCGTTTCTTCGGTCGCCAAGAAGTCGTCATTCAGCAGATTCAGGATGCCGACCGTTTTCAGTATCTCAATGTGCAGTGGTTCGTCAGTCGCGTAGCTTTCGATGACCGATTCGATGAGATTCCAATGACTGCGGTAGCTGTGAACGGCTAGCTTGTGCCCGAAGTTGGTTCGCACGTAGTCGAAGAGATCATGCAGCCGGTATGCTTCGGCATTGTGGAGACGGCGTTCGCTGAAAAGCTGCAAACCAAACGGCTCATTTGAGAGAAGGAAACTGAACAGGGAACGCTCGTTTTGCCCAAAGCGTCGGAATACCCGGATAAGCACAGGCAGCACCATCGGGTGCAGAGGATACAACCGCGTGGCCAATTCGACGAGCGGCTGTCGTTGTGCCGCGCCGAACCAGCCAAGTTGAACGGCCTGTTCCATCGCATGGCGAATAGAAGCCGTATGCGGTTTGGGAATCTGGTCAACGCGCACGTTAAGCGCAGAGGCGATAAGATGGCCGACCTGCTCCAGAGGCTGATTGAAGAGAATTTCCTCAAACCGACCCGCGACCTTTTCCCATTCACGTTGCGCGGTCTGATTGAGATGGTCGGCGTAGGCGTTGAAGCCTTGGTGGAGAAGGCACACAACAAACAACGGTTCGTCTCCGCTACGTGAAGCAACTTCGGCGAGGCGTTGCAGGGTGAAGACATCTTGGCGATGTGGGTTGAGCGCGGCGAACTCAAGGAATTTACCCAATTCGTCTACGATAATCAGCAGCCCCTTTCCTTTGGAGTCCGCAATGATTTGAGAATTGGCGTCAACGATGGCATCTACGATTTGTTCATCGGTTGGCTCGGCCTTCGCATTGAGTAACCGTTGAATGAGTTCGGCAGGCTTCGACTTAGCTCCACGCTTATAGACGCCAGAGATACTCTTGTGCAGCGCTCGCAGGATTGACATGCCAAGCGATTGGCGCGAACACGTAACGAGCACTGGCAGAAACTCCGGCTGTGCCACACCGAGCTTCTTGAAATCGAAAACACGGACCAGGTGGGGCGGGAGTTTGGTGTCACGACCGGCGAGCGCGTTCGCGACCAAAAGCGCGAAGCTGGATTTCCCCGAACCGTAATCACCTGTCACGCGCCAGGCTCTGCGGCCTGACTTGGGCCGAAGGCCCTCCCCGATACGGTCGCAGCACTGCTCAATGAAATTAGTCCTGACGTAACCAGACAACGCTGTGGAATCATTGAAATCGCGCTCCAGGTGAGCGGAACGAAGAAAACGGCTCTTGATATTGAATAGGTCGGCAATTCTTTTCTCGGTCATTGCTCGCCTCCATAACGGTAGATGTTCCTGAAGAATTGCACGCCGTCTTGTATGTCCGGTCTTTGGACTTGCTGCAAGTTGGCCGATTCAGCGTAAGCAAGCAGTCCTTTGGTTTGGGAAGCCAGCCGCTCGACCCGTGCCCTCACGTCATCTTCTGGCAGCTTGAAAATCTGACCGGGGCTGCCGTAGCCGTGCGCGACTTCTCTGAAGCCCAATGTTGACTCCGTTGGGTGGCGCTTGTTCCAGAAATCGTTGAGGCAATAAATGAAAAGTTCTGGTGTGATGTCTGACTTTTCCTCGCGCCGAAACGCATAAATCGGTTCGCCTCTGCCAGCGCTTCTGTCCACCGTGCGCTCACCGACCCGAACGATAAGTTCCAATTCGGTGAGGGGAGAATCGAGATTATCCTCCTGAACCTCGCCCTTGCGCCCCCGTGTGGGAACGTAAGTGTGGAGAAACGTGTCCCAGTGCTGGTCAATTGTTACCGCAGAAAGGCCGTCGTCCTGGCGAGCAGCTTCCTTGTGGAGCGCCCTGACGACGGCGCTGGGCACTAACTCCGGCTCGTGCCAGTGGTTGAGCAAGAAATCCCACGCAAGCAGAGGATTCTGTGTATCGGTGGAAAGGTTCCAGTGGATGAGCCAAAGCGTGCGGATGTCCTCCAAAAAGGGGTCAAATCCATTCTCGCCCAGCAATTCTCGCCCAAATCCCGTCACGACGTGCCCGGTCCCCTTGGCACCCGGTTTCACCACACCCGAAACCTGCGACCAAAACCTGATGGACCGAGCCATGTTCTTTCCGACCCCCAGTTCAACCATCGCTCGGTCATCGTTCGTGAACAGCTTTGGATCAGCCCCCAAACCGCGCACGGCTTTGGGCAGCCAAGTGTAGCGGCAGGCGAAGGACTCGTGCCCTGAGATTCTGTAGTTCGTTGGCCCGTTCAGTTGCACTGCTTTACAAGTTCAAATACCACGCCTGCGATCAGACACCCCTAGAGGTTGCAAGAACACTGTTGATCCTGGTGGCGAGCATTACCCTTCTGACCAGACTCCGATGAAGGCACCGCCACAGCTCAATGGAATCCCGGAGCACCCATCACTATCATCTTGTTGCCCGTTTTGCATCGTCTCGTCAACCTCTATCACCAACAGGCTTCAGCGCCACCATAGGCGTTCGACCGACTGGAATCAACAGCTCTCAGCAATCCTGGCCGCTGGATCGGCCTAAAACACAAGTCGCTCGCGGCAAGAAGCTTTCGTGCCTGTCAAATGGTCACCCCCCAGCGTTGCCGTTCCAGCCAAACGGACCTCAGCCAACGTCGCCTCGGAGCAAGTTGGATCGCGCCAGCGCCTTCAGCATCGTCTTCAACTGCTCCGGTAGCAGCCGCTGGCCCTCCGCCTCCAAGTGCTAGAAGTTCGGATACGCCGCGATGGGCGCTTCCACCGTGCCCGCGCCGGGCGCGTGGCTCATTGCGTCCTTCAAAGCGCCGAGGAAGCCAGCCAGCCTGGCACTTTGATCGCCGATCTCTTTGGTCAGCCGCTCCAGACTGCGCGTTTCCCAGAAGTCGCCTTCGTCGCTCACCTTGCCCAGAATGCCTAACCGTCCACGCGGAAGGCCACGCATGAGCAGGACATCCTGAGCAGCAGAACACTGGGCGCAAAATTGCGCTGAGCATCGGAGGCGGCTCCGCCAGTGGCACGATACCGGCAGGCTCGTCTAGCGTGACCTGCGCTTCCGCTTGGTCTTGATCGCAGACGGCTCCTTGCGGGGCCTGCCTTTCGGCCATCCGCCTTTCTTCGCGTTCTCCCTGGCGGCTTTGGCCTTCGCGGGGGTGCTGGACTTTCCAGCATGGCTGGCGAGAACGGGGCCGATGTTGAAGCCGCATTTGGGGCACTTGATCACAACACGCCCTCCGAACAATTCATAATACCGGACACGTTGGCTCGCATACCGATCATGATCGCTCCATTGGACCGATTTGCGAGCAAACGATTTCGAGTCCGGGTCATTTGTATTCATCCTTCGCGTCAGCCAGGTAACCGGCATCCGCGAACTTCTTCACGATCTTGCGGTAGCGCTTGTCCGGCGAGCTGATGAAGTTGCGGAACGTCCAGGCGTCGCCGGTGCCTGACTCGGCGATGGGCTTGCCGTTGGTGTCATAGATGATTGCCGGATACTTCATGAAGCCGAAGCAGACTTCGTAACCCTGCTCGTCGGTCACCATGAGCACGACGCCCTGGCGCAGCACCAGGCGACAGGTGCCGCTGGCTTGGTTGTGGTCGTCGGCGTCCTGCTTAGAGGCCAGGGCGACTCCCTTCAGCTTGTCGCTCTCGACGCGCATGACGACGCCGAACCTGCGGGCGAAGTCGCGGCGCTCCTGGGCGTTGAATGGGGCCTTCGCGGCGATTGTCCGCTGGAAGCGGAGGGATTGGGCGTATCGCTCCACGTCCAGGAGGAAGGATTCGAGGTCGTCCACGCTGACGTTCGCGGGGGCCGCGAAGCTGAAATGGTAGTAAGGTGTCATGTCCCAATAATCGGCTTGGTCGTTGCGCCGACCGGGCCTCCGCCGACCAGGAGTCAACCGTCAAACGGCAGACCAGAATACGCGACCTGGAACCTCAAAACTGTCCAAGAAGTGTCCAAGCACGGTTTCAAATCGGTCGGTGAACCTGTTGTAACTGCCGTATTATCAATGGTGCACCCATGTGGAGTTGAACCACAAACCTTCTGATCCGTAGTCAGACGCTCTATCCAATTGAGCTATGGGTGCGCCGGCAAGGCACTGAAAACTACAGGGCGGGCCAAGTCCGCGCAAGCGGTATTTGCGCGTTGCGCTTGTTTCACGGTCAGGTTCCTGCAAGCATGGCCGCGGCAATTCAGCCGTTAATAAGAGAATCGAAAGGTAACATCACTGTGAAGTCCCAGCATTTCCTGGACGCCGTGCGCGACTGGCTGCACGAACACGCCCTGAGCGTGGCGGTGATTGTGGTCGTTACCATCGTCATCCTCAAGGTGGCCGCGGTGGTGAACCGGCATATGTTTGCCCGGCTGTTCAAGGGCAAATCGGACGAGGACTCGCAGAAACTGGCGCAGTCGGTCACGAACGCAGTGCGTTGGCTGGTGTCTTTGGTTGTGCTGCTGGTGGCGTTGAGCTTCCTGCTGAGCGAGGTCGGGGTGAGCATGGATCGAGTGGCCAACCGGGCGCTGGACTGGCTGTTGGGCAACGGGCTGGGCATCGCGATCATCCTGGCCCTCACCTTCGTCGCCTTGCGGGTCGCCACCCTGCTGGCCGCCAAGCTGGGAGCCTTCCTGAGCCGCGACAAGCTGGACGCCGAGTCCCAGAAGCGCGCCGATACGCTGAGTTCAGTGATCCGTTGGGTGCTGCGCACGGGGATCCTCCTGGTGGCCGCCGTGATGCTGTTAGGCCAGCTCGGCGTACAGATCGGCCCTATCCTCGCCGCCGCCGGTGTGGTTGGGGTGGCGGTGGGCTTCGGCGCGCAGAACCTCGTGCAGGATGTCATCAGCGGATTCTTCCTGTTGCTCGAAGACCAGGTGCGCGTGGGTGACGTTGTCCAGCTTAACGACAAGTCCGGCCTGGTGGAAAAGATCACGCTGCGGATGATCATTCTGCGCGACGCGTCGGGCAGCGTGCATTACGTCCGCAACGGCAAGATTGACGTGGTCACCAACATGACCAAGGAGTTTTCCTATGCCGTCTTCGATATCAGCGTTGCTTACGACGAGGATTCCGATCAGGTCAGCGCCGCGATCAAGGCGGTCGGCAAGGACCTGCAGCAGGACCCCGTCTTCAAGAACGACATCCTGGCGCCGGTGGAAGTGCTCGGCCTCGACAAGTTCGCCGAGTCCGCCATGGTCATCAAGGCGCACATCAAAACCAGGCCGAGCCGGCAGTGGGACGTGGGCCGGGAATTCAACCGCCGGCTGAAGAAGGAGTTCGACGAGCTCGGCATCGAGATCCCCTTCCCTCATATCACGCTTCACTCGGCCAGGAAGAAGCCGGACGGCTCCCCAACCCAGAGAATCGGGGCCGAGGGCGGCGAAGCGTGAGTCTTCTTAAATGCCTGGGGTCTTATCCATAAGAAACCTGCGGAAGGCCTATGGCGAGACGGTCGCCGTGGACGGCATCTCGTTCGAGGTCGGCCACAATGAGATCCTGGGGCTGCTGGGTCCGAACGGCGCCGGCAAGACCACGACCATCAGCATGGTTCTGGGGGTGCTCCACCCGGATTCCGGCTCCATCCAGCTCGAAGGCAAGAGCCTGGCAACCCACCGTTCCACGGCGCTGGCGCGCACGAACTTTGCCGCCGTTTATGCCCCGCTACCTGGCAATCTCACGGTACAGCAGAATCTCCGCGTCTTCGGTCTCCTGTATGGGGTCAAGAACGTGTCCGACCGCATCAACCAGTTGATTCACGAGTTCGACCTTGAAAGGCTCCGCCACATGAAATGCGGCGCACTGTCCTCGGGAGAACAGACGCGTGTGGCGCTGGCCAAGGCGATGATCAACCGGCCGCACTTGCTGCTGTTGGATGAACCGACGGCGTCGCTCGACCCGTCCGCCGCCCGCGAAATACGCGCCCGCATCGTCAAGTTCGCCGCCCAAGGCACCGGCGGAGTGCTGTGGACCTCGCACAACATGTATGAGGTCCAGGAGGTATGTGATCGGGTGTTGTTCCTCTCGCGCGGCAGAATATTGCTGGGCGGCAACCCGAAGACCTTGCCGGGCGAGCACGGGAAGCAGACGCTGGAGGAGCTTTTCATCACTGTGGCGCGCGAGCCGCTCACCCTGGGACTAAGCTGAGCGCTATGTATCTCCGCCGCACTGCCGCCATCGTGCTCCGCTACTTCTATCTGCTGCGGGGGAATCCCGCCCGCTGGTTGCCGCTGTTCGCCTGGGTCGCCATTGACATCGTGCTGTGGGGCTATATGACCCGCTACTTGAACAGCATCACCTCCTCCCGGCTGAATTTTATACCATCACTGCTGGGCGCGGTCCTGCTCTTCGATTTCTTCACCCGCGTGATGCACGGGGTAGCGGGCGTGTTTCTCGAAGACGTGTGGTCCCGCAATTTCCTGAACCTCTTCGCGTCCCCGCTTACAATTTCGCAATACCTACTCGGCCTGGTGATCACGAGCACGGTGACGAGTCTGCTCGGCCTGATCGTGATGCTGGTCCTGGCGATGACCGTATTCGGCCTGCCGTTTTTCTCCTACGGCCTGATTCTCATCCCCTTCCTGCTGATTCTGTTTCTGTTCGGCATTTCCCTCGGGATCATCGGCTGCGCCGTGGTGCTCCGGTTTGGCCCGGCCTCGGAATGGTTCGTCTGGCCCATCCCCGCGCTGGTTTCGCCTTTTGCCGGTGTCTTCTACCCGCTGGCGACGCTGCCGCATTGGATGCAGGTGATCGCGAACCTGCTGCCACCCGCCTATGTCTTCGAGGAATTACGAGCGGTGGTCGCCGGAGGCCCTGTCTCGGCAGCCTTCCTTTGGTGGGGCGGAGGCCTGGTCATAGTGGATCTGCTCCTCGCCTGCTGGTTTTTCAAGCGCGTCTATGATCATGCGGTGCGCACTGGGATCCTCGCCCGCTACAGCGCGGAAACGCTGGGCTAACGTCGCGTTCGCCAGGATCTTGGGTTGCAAAAACGTAACTGACGCAAGCCTGGGCAGCCAGCCCTGCCCGCGCAGCGGCACTCTCCGGACAAAGCGGTCGCAAGCCTCCTGTGCAGTTGCAAAAGGCCGCGGCCCTGTTAGGTTTTTTGGCATGGGGCAACTGTGGTCAGAATGAACCGGAACTCCACAGGGTCCTCAGATGGGGCCGGAATGACGCCATTTTCCAATACAGTTTCTGCCCGGCTCTTGCGCGGGCTGGCAAGGGTGGTTTGCGCGCATCCCAGGTGGTTCGTCTATCCGCAGATAGTCCTCGCGCTGGCGAGCGTGCTCTACACCGCCGCCGGGCTCAAGCTGGACATGAACCGGGACCACTTGATCGGGACAAACCTGCGGCAGCAGCGTGTGTTCCTGAAATACCGGAAGGAGTTCCCGCAGGAGAACGAGCTGAGGGTGGTCGTACAGAGCGGTCGGCGGGAGCGCAACCGCCAGTTCATCGAACGGCTGGCCGCCCGGGTGGCGCCGCAAACCAACTTGTTCACCAGTCTCTTCTTCAAGGGCGATCTCGCCACGTTCGGGCCCAAAGCACTGCTGCTGGTGCCGACTGCGGACTTGGAGGAAATGCGCCGGGTCTTGCACGAGTACCGGCCTATGATCCAGGAGTTTGCCCAGGCCACCAATCTCACTTCCCTGTTCCGGCTGGTGAATAAGCAGTTCCGCACCGCTCCGGGCGCAGATCGCGCCGCGACCGAATCCCTGATCCAGCGCCTGCCGTTTGTGCAACGGCTCATCGAACAGGCCCGGCAAAGCCTGCTGGGCCCAGGCATGCCGCCCTCCCCGGGCGTCGAAACGCTCTTTGCCGGCGGCGAACAGGCCGAACAGTCGATCTACCTCGCCTTCGATCAGGGACGAGTCTATCTGCTGACCGTGCAGCCGAAGAGCAACGCACTCACGTCCAAGGCGATCGAGGAACTGCGCCGGCTAATCGGCGACACGCAATTCGAGGTGCCCGGGGTGAATGTCGGCCTGACCGGCGAACCGGCGCTGGAGTATGACGAAGTGCATCAGGCCGGCCACGGCTCGGCGGCGGCCAGCATCGTGGCGTTGTTGGTTTGCTCAATGATATTCATCATCGCCTATGGCCAGGTCTGGCGCCCCTTCAAGGCCGCGCTGTGCCTGCTCATCGGGCTGGGCTATTGCCTGGGGTTCACGACGCTCGTTATAGGCCATCTGAATATTCTGACCATCACCTTTGCCCCAATGCTCATTGGCCTGGCCATCGACTTTGGCATCCACTTCATCAGCCGTTACGAGGAGGAGATGCGCGATGGCCGCACGGAGTCCGAGGCCATTGAGCGGGCTATGACCCTCACGGGCCAGGGGATTATTACCGGCGGCGTGACCATGGCGGCGGCCTTCCTGGCGATGGCGCTGACGGGCTTCAAGGGCGTTTGGGAGATGGGGATCATCTCGGGTTGCGGGGTGCTGCTCTGCCTCATCCCGATGATGACCTGCCTCCCGCTCCTGCTCCGGCGCGGACGGCAGAATCGGCTCGACCATCAAATCGGGCGAGCCGGCCAGCGGCGGTTGGAGATCGAAATCCTCTGGCTGCGGCACCCGGTGCTGGTCGTCGGCCTCACGCTCCTGCTCTGCGCCGGAGCCGCGCTGCAATTTGCCCGCGTCCGGTTCGACTACGATCTGCTCCACATGCAAAGCCAGGGGTTGCCTTCCGTCATCTATGAAAAGATGTTGATCGCGGCCACCGGCTCCTCCGCGCTCTATGCCGAAGTCATCGCCGATTCCGCCGCGCAAGCGCTGGAGTATGAGACCGAGATCAAGCGGCTTCCGCTCGTGGCCCGCGTGAAATCGGCGGCCGACTACATCACGGAAGACCAGGACCGGAAGCTGGAACTGATCCGCTCCATCAAAGGCGAGTTGGCCGCTATACGGTTCGCCCCCATGGACCTGAGCCAGGCCGAACTCGATCCGTTGAGCGCCGCGCTATACGATTTGGCAGGCTACCTGTGGCTGGCCGACGTTCTGGCGCACGACAGCGATCCGGCGCTGGCCCGCCAGTTGGTTTCCCTGAGAGAGGCGATTACCGAATTGCGCGTCGCGCTGTCCAGCGGCCGGCCGGACATGGCCCGGCAGCTCACCCGGTTTCAGCAAGCCCTCTTTGCCGATCTGCACCAAACGATCGAGGCGATCAAAGCGCAAGACACGACGGAGCCGTTGGGCACCCGGGACCTCCCGCCAGCGTTGCGCGCCCGCCTCATCGGGGTGACGGGCAAGTATCTGCTGCAAGTTTATGCCACGAAAGACCTCTGGCACCATGACAACCAGCGGGAATTCCTGCAGGAGTTGGAAAAGGCCGTGCCCGCCGACAAGGTGACCGGCACCCCGAGCCAGCTCTACCAATACACCACGCTGCTCAAAGACAGCTTCGTGCAGGCCGCGGGTTACGCTCTAATCGCGATCACGCTGGCGCTGTTTCTCCGGTTCCGGTCGCTGGTTGCCGTGGCCCTCGCCTTGTTGCCGGAGGTCATCGGCACCACCTGGTTGCTCGGCGTGATGGCGCTGGCCGGAATCCCCTTCAACCCGGCCAATATGATGACCCTTCCCCTCGTGATCGGCATCGGCGTCACCAACGGCGTCCAAATACTCAACCGCTTTGCCGAAGAGCAGGAACCATCCATCCTGGCCAAAAGCACCGGCAAAGCCGTGCTCGTCTCGGGCCTGACCGCCATTGCCGGGTTCGGCAGCCTCGTCCTCGCCAGCCATCAAGGCATCAGGAGCCTGGGCGAAGTCATGGCCATCGGCATTGCCGCCTGCGTGACGGCGGCCTTGCTCGTGCTCCCCGCCCTCCTGCGCCTCCTCACTCACTGGGGTTGGACCATGAACCCCGATCAGCGGCACCGCGGCAAAAGCCAGGACAAGAG
Source organism: Limisphaerales bacterium (assembly GCA_003152225.1). Taxonomy (GTDB): domain Bacteria; phylum Verrucomicrobiota; class Verrucomicrobiia; order Limisphaerales; family UBA8199; genus PALSA-1440. The sequence continues at coordinate 27,034 of PLZQ01000295.1, forward strand.
TCAGCGGTATTCGTGTGCTGATCGCTAAGTGATTAGGCAGACCTGCCTATCATCCCCATTTTGGGATGATAGTCCAATAACTCCCTACGGCTGATGAAAGCAAAGGTTTCATCAAGCCGCATCTTTACCCGGCCCGAGACCCCGAGTAAAGCCAGTTCTGCCAGTGTTTTCAGCTCGCCACCCTCCAGAGAGCTGGCCCAGGCGTCACCGCCGCCGCCCTCGCAACGGCGCATTCCCGAGCCGCTCCGGACCACTGGCCAAGACCGACCGATCGCCCCGGTTCCCAAAACCGGATGACGGCCTGAGTTCAGACTCCCGGGGGCACCCCCGCCTCCGCGAGGCCTCGTAATAGGCGCCAGGCTCACGGCAGACGGGCGGAATGCGGTGGCTGCGTGAAAATCACGCATGTCTGGGCCGTGCAACTTTTCTTTCT